>NZ_JAKMQA010000011.1:0-60091 GCF_025771295.1 Campylobacter sp. RKI_CA19_01121 | reverse complement strand
AAAAGATATAGTTGCTAAAGATAAGAAGGTTTTCTTAGTAAAAGAAAGATTGTTTGATTGAGAATTCTCAATCCCCCCCCCCCGTGAAATTTAACATTAAAACTCCTTTTGGAAATTAAAATAAGATTTGAAGTTTGGAATTATATATTAAAGTTGTTTATAAAAAGTTTAAACATAGCAATAAAGTGAATATATAGCTAATAATACTCACTTAAAGGCTATGAAAGTTTCAAAATTTACCCATTTAAAAACACTTTCAACTTTAGAAAATCCTGCTTTTTTAAGCATGGTTATGTTTTCATTTTGAGTATAAGGTATGAGAACATTTTCCAAAGCTTCTCGTTTGCTTGAAATTTCTAGCTTACTATAACCTTGCTCTAGTTTATACTGCTCATAAATTTGTATCATTTTTTTAGCTATTTTGACATCTTCATAAAGAATTTTTTCGCTAAGCACAAATATACCATTTTCATTTAGGTTTTGATAGATTTTATCAACTAACTCTTGTCTTTTGGGTGGGCGGATAAACTGCAAAGTGTAGGTGGCGATGAAAACATCATTTTTAAAAAACTCAAAATCATCTAAATTTTTTTGATGAAATTCCACCCTAGCTCCAAAGGCTTGGCATTTACTTTTAGCAATCTCTAGCATAGCATTAGCCTCATCAACCCCACTTAAAAGAAAATCTTTTCTTTTTTCATAAAGTGCAAGCAATAAACTAGCCGTAGAACAACCAAGATCACAAATTCTTGCATTTTGCGGTGTAAAATGATCTATGAGTTCGACTATGAGTTTTAAATTTTGCGTATAAAAAGGCACGGACCTTGACACCATATCATCAAAAACACTTGCTACACTTTTATCAAATTCAAATTGTTTTTCTAAGGGTTTTTTAAAAATTTCATCTTTCATTTAATTTTCCTAAAATTTCTTTTGCTTTGTTAATATCTTTACTAATTTGTGTTTTTAATAAGGCTAAATCATTGAATTTCTCATTAGCTCTTATATAGTCAATAAAGCTTAACTCCACTGATTTTGTATTTGTGTTTGTGAAATTTTCATCTAAAATATGCGTTTCTAAAGCAAAATTTTCATCAGTAGATCTTATACCTATAAAACTTACACTATGATAACTTTTATTTTCAATCTTTACCAAAGTCGCATATACACCATCTTTAGGTAAAAAGAAGTCTTTTGCGTATAAATTTAAAGTTGCAAAAAGCTCTTTAGCACCTATGCCTTGCCCTTTGATGATATTTGCCTGTATAGTATAAAACCTACCTAAGAAATTTTTAGCTTCTTTAACTTTAGCTTCTTTAAGTAAGGTTTTAATCATACTTGTATGAACGCTTTTGTTTTGAATTTTAAACTCATCTACAATGATAGTGTTTATACCACAAAGGCTTTGTATATCTTTGGCGCTACATTTTCTTTCTTTACCAAATTTAAAATCATAACCTACGATGATTTTTTCTAGTTTGGGAAATTCTTGCTTTAAAAGCTTTAAAAAATCCTCGCCTTTATAATCTTTGATTTTTTCAAAATCACAAAAAATCAAAGGAAAACCAACCAAATTTACTCTAAAATCCTTAGGTGTTAAGGCTTCTTTTTCCTCTTTAGTGATGATAAATAAAGCTCCGTTTTCATCTAAATGCTTAAAAAGCTCAAAATGTCCTAAATGCATACCATCAAAACGCCCTATGGCTAAGCTCGTGATTTTAGTTTTTTCTATAGGCGTAGAAAAACTCAGCATTGCCTTCTTTTCCCTTTAAGTGTGACTCTTGACTTACTTGTAAAATCCAACCAAGCTTTGCACAGGCTTTTTCAAAGCTTTCTTTAGCAGTTTTAATAGCTTTGGCATCTTTTACTACTCCGTTTTTATCACGCTTAGCATTTTTACCTACTTCAAATTGAGGTTTAAAAAGTAAAATGATAAGATCTTTAGCAAGTTTATCTATATGAAAAATTAAATGTGTTAAAGATATAAAACTCACATCACAAGTGATAACATCATATAAAATTTCACTTTTAAACTCACGCAAATCAGTGTTTTCACAAATTTGGATATTTTCTAAATTTCTTAAGCTCTCATGAAGTTGGTTAGAACCTACATCCAAAGCTGTGATATGTTTAGCCTTGTTTTGATGTAAAATTTGCACAAAACCTCCAGTCGATGAGCCTATATCTAAACAAATTTTATCTTTTATAGTAAATGCATGATCTTGTAGAAAATGCTTGAGTTTAAAAGCAGCTCTACTTACAAAAAGCTCTTCTAAAAGCGTTAGTTTTAAACTCTCATCTTCTAAGGGGCTTTGAGATGTGATTTTAAAAGAGGTTTTTTTAAATTCATCATTGAGTAAAATTTGCTTGTTTTCTATAAGCTCACAAGCTTTATTACGAGAAATATTCAACTTTGCACTTACAAAGACATCAAACCTCATCATCACCGCCTAAAAGAGCATTAAACTCAGCCTCATTAATACATCTAACCCCTAAACTTTGAGCCTTTTCAAGCTTTGAGCCTGCTTCGCTTCCGTATAATACAAAGTCCGTTTTTTTAGACACACTTGAGCTTACCTTTGCTCCAAAGCTTTCGATTAGTTCTTTAAAATGATCGCGTGATTTGCTTAAAGTTCCTGTAATAACAAAGGTTTTATTAGAAATATTTTCATTTACAATAAGCTCTTTTTTCTCATCCTCTAAATGCAAAATTTCATAAAAATGCTTAATGCGATTTGCGTTAACATGGGTAAATTCTTCTAAGCTTTTAGCCATTTGCTCACCAAAGCCTTCTAAATTTGCATAAGCTTCATAGCTTTGCATAAACCATTCAAAGCCAAAAGATTGCGCTAGTTTTTTAGCTGCTACTTCTCCGATATGCTCTATACCCAAAGCAGTGATAAACCTTGATAAGGGGCATTTTTTTGCATTTTCAATAGCACTTAGAAGATTGTTGATTTTTTTCTCTTTAAAGCCTTCCAATCCTTCAAAATCACTATATTTTAAGAAAAATATACTTTCTATGTTAGTGATTTTTCCTTCTTTAAATAAAAGCTCGACGATATTTTCTCCAAGGCCATCTATATTTAAACACTTTTTAGATACAAAATGTATGATAGAATTTACAAGTCTTGCTTTGCAGTCTAAGTTTTGACATTTTAAAAAAGCACCCTCATCTAAAAGCTCACTAAAACACTCAGGACAAAGAGTTGGTTTAGTGATTTTACTTTCTAAACCATCACGTCTTTGGGTAAAAACTTTAGTGATTTTAGGTATGACATCGCCACTTCTTATCACACTTACACTATCGCCTATCATCACTCCAAGTCTAGCTATCTCATCAAAATTATGCAAGGTTGCAGACTTTACGATAACCCCGTCTAAATTTACAGGCTCTAAAACCGCCACAGGGGTAATCACACCACTTCTTCCAACTTGTAAATTAACCCCAAGCAAGGTTGTGGTTTTTTCCAAAGCAGGAAATTTAAACGCAACCATAAATTTTGGAAATTTCACTGTATAACCCAAAAGCTTACAATGAGCTAAATCATCTACCCTTACAACCATACCATCCATCATCATAGGCTTTTGATCTCTTTTTTCTAAAAGCTCGTGGTATTTTTCTAAAACCTCATCTAAAGTTTTCACACAAAAAACAAAATCATCTTTTAAAAAGCCAAGACTTCTTACAAACTCCATCACTTCAGAGTGTTTCTTAAACTCTAAAGAATTCTCCCCCACTCCCCAAGGATAAAATTTTAAATTTCTTTCTTTTGTAATGCTTGTATCAAGCTGTCTTAGCGAACCACTTGCTGCATTACGTGGGTTTGCAAATAAACTTAAGCCATCTTTAACTCTTTTTTCATTGATTTTTTCAAAATCTTCTTTTAAAATCACTACTTCGCCACGAATTTCTATCTTGTCTTTATAAGGAATTTTTTGAGGTATATTGGATATCTCTTTAACATTTAAAGTAATATCCTCGCCTACTTCCCCATCGCCTCTTGTAGCACCACTGATTAAAATACCATTTTCATAAGTAAGATTTAAACTTGCTCCATCAAATTTAGGTTCTATGAAAAAATCAAACTCACATTTAGCTCTTTTTGCCCAAGCTCTAAGCTCAGCTTCATCAAAAACATCTTCCATAGACCACATTTTTGCACTATGTGCAAGTTTATGAAACTCACTTTGTATAATCGGGGCGATATTTTGCGTAGGAGAGTCTTTAGAAATCTTTTCTTGATGAAGCATTTCAAATGCTTTTAACTCTCTTATAAGTTTATCGTATTCTTCATCGCTTGCTAAAGGCTCATCATCTTCATAATAAGCCCTCATCCATTCTTTTGCTAATTTTACCTTTTCTAAATACTCTTGATAAGTCATCATTACTCCAAAGAAAGTTCATCCATAGCTTTTGCAAGTTCAAACATTTGTTTATGCTCATATACATCATGCACTCTTATAATGCTTGCACCATTTTTAAAAGCTTCTAAATGCAAATAAAGCGTACCGGCTAGTCTTTGCTCAACACTTGAGCTAAAATAAGCATTTATCATACTTTTCCTACTAGCTCCGATTAAAAGTTCTTTTTCAAAGCGTAAAAAATGCTCTAAATGCTTGATTAACATCATATTATGCCAAGGACTTTTACCAAAACCAATGCCAACATCTAAAATCACATCTTCTAAACCAAGCTCACTTAGCCTCTCTAGCTTTTGCGCAAAAAAATCATCAAGCTCGGCTAATACATCTTCATAATGCGGATTATCTTGCATATTTTGTGGGGTATTTTGTATATGCATGAGTGTATAAGTGGCTTTGTATTTTAAAGCTAATTTAGCTAAATTTTCATTTTTAAAACCGGTAATATCATTAATAAGCTTAAAGCCTTTATTTAAAGCATATTCTAAACAATACTCATCAAAGCTATCTAAGCTAAAAATACATTTTTCATAAAGTTTTTCTTTATAGATTAAATCTAAGGTATTTTTTAAACGCTTAAACTCTTCTTCTTTCCCACAATACACACTACCAGGTCTTGAAGAAACCCCGCCTATATCTATATAATCAGCCCCTTGAGAAATCATGAGTTCGATTTTTTCTAAAACTTCATTTTCTTTAACCCTACTTTGAGCATTAAAACTATCTTCATTAACATTAATCACACCCATAATTTTTGCATATTTTGGTTTGTTAAAATTAGACTTTAAAAATAATGCTAAATTTTTAAGCTTAAAATCTTGTAATTTTTCTTTTTCTATAAGCTTTTTAGCTTGATCTTGCGTTACCATAAGCAAGGCATTAGTATGTTCTTTGCCTAGTATAACTTCTTTATGTGTTACAAGCTCAGCTCCAACCCTTAGTGCATCTTGTTTGAGTATGTTTGCAGCAGGTGCTCTTAACTCTTTAATAAGAAAAAAATGAATTTGAGTTTTTTCACTCATAATTTTCTCGCCTGCTTTATGTGGCTTTATATATTTAGAAATTTGCTTAAAGTCTGTGTTAGGATTGATTTTAATGATTTTCATTTTTTCTCTCGTGTAAAATTAAAGCTATGGTGCTTAGCAAAATAGTTGGCTTTGCATTTAATCTAGCTAATTCATAAGCTTTGTAAAAAAATTCAATTTCTTCATCGTTTAATTTTATATCTTGCTTAAAACATTCATGGCTTAAAGTGCTAATTAACTCTAAACACTCATGCTTGTCTATATTTTCATATTGTTTTAATAATGAAGCAATTTGAGCTAGATCTATTTTTTTAAGATCTAAATTTAAAGACATCTTTTCTTTTTGAATTTTATGCTTTTCTATGATAAATCTTGAAAGTATAGTAGGTAAAAAAACATTTTTTGAAGGAGCTACGATGATAAAATATACATTTTTTGGTGGCTCTTCAAAAAGTTTTAGCAAAAAATTTTGCGCTTCTTCTCGAAAAGACTTAGCTAGTATAACAATGATTTTAGCTTGTGCTTCAGCTATATAACTTTCATTCATAATAGCTTTTGCGGTTGCTTGGCCGTTTTTGTCATAAGTTAAGTCATTTAGTCTTAATTCTAAGTCAGGATTTTTGGGTATGAAAAATTTAAGATTTTTTGCTCCATATTCTTCTGTGAGCTTTTCTTGCATTAGCTCAAAATCATTATGGATAATGATTTTATTTCTTAGATTCAAATTTCTACCTTAGAAAAAAGCACAGCCTCTAAGCTTTGCTCAAATACTTTATATAAAGAAATGAGTTTATAGTCTAATTCCTTATCACGCGAGGAAAGGTAAAAGCTATTTTGCAATTGCTCATCAAAAAGCCAAAGCATACTTTCTGCTTTAGAATTAGCGATTTTAAATTTAAAACCTGTATTAGTTCCTATATAAAAAAAGGCATAACCATTAGGAAAAGAAATACTTAAAAGATCATTTAACAAATCTATATCTTCTTGGGTATTACAAGTTTTATTATAAATTCCTTTTAAAGACACAAAAGGCACTAAAGGTCTTGTGGAACTAGCGTTAATTTGGCCTAAAAAATACTCTTCAAACCACGTTCTTTGATCATCAGTAATCACAATAAAAGTATAACCTTGCAAAAGCAAAGCTAACTTAGAAGCGATCAAAGGCGACCACTCAAGACGCCTTTCTTCTAACCAACTTGTATAAGTACCATTTTCTCGGATTTGCTCTAGGGTAAATTTTAAAAAACTATTGCTCATTTATATATCTAGTTTATAAACTTCATGCAATACTCTTACAGCTAATTCGCCATATTTTTCATGCACGATAACTGAAATTTTAATTTCACTTGTAGAAATCATTTGTATGTTGATATTTTCATTTGCTAATGCTTTAAAAGCTGCCGAAGCTACTCCAGAATGTGATTTCATACCCACACCCACAACTGAAACTTTTACCACAGCACTATCTGTTTCTATATTAGCATTAGCACCTAAAACTTTTTTCATAGCATTAGTTGCTAAATCAAGTTCATTTTCAGGCACAGTAAAACCTAAATTTGTAGCTCCATCTAAACCTACATTTTGGATAATCATATCTACATTGATATTTTCATTTGCTAAAGTCCCAAAAATTTCAGCAGCAATGCCTGGTTTATCATCGATATTTCTTAAAGTAACCCTTGCTTGGTTTTTATCTAGTGCTATACCACTAACCAAAGCTTGTTCCATATTTTCCTCCTTAGTAATGATCGTCCCTTCATTTTCATTAAAGCTACTTCTAGTAACTAATTTTACATTTAATTTTTTAGCAAGCTCTACAGAGCGATTTTGCAAAACCTTAGCTCCTAAACTTGCAAGCTCTAGCATTTCTTCATAAGAAATTTTATCTAGCTTTTTAGCCTTTGGCTCAATTCTAGGATCGGTAGTATATACCCCATCTACATCAGTATAAATTTCACATAAATCAGCATTTAAAGCTCCCGCTAGTGCTACCGCACTTAAGTCACTTCCACCACGACCCAAAGTAGTAACATTACCCATTTTGTCAATACCTTGAAAGCCAGCAACTACTACGATATATCCCTCATCTAAGGCTTTATTGATATTTGTAGTATCAATGTGTTCTATTCTTGCTTTAGTATAAACATCATCTGTGATAATTCCTGCATTGCGTCCGGAAAATGCAGTAGCTTTTAAACCCATTTCATTTAATGCAATAGCAAGTAAAGATGAAGTCACGCGTTCGCCACTACTTAAAAGCATATCCATCTCACGACCTGAAGGATTTTTACTAAAATGGTGAGCAAAATCGATAAGCTCGTTAGTAACCCCACTCATCGCTGAAACTACTACAACTAACTTATCGCAAGTTTTTTTACTTTTTGCCACTCTTTTAGCAACTTCATCAATACGCTCAAGCGTTCCTACACTTGTTCCCCCATATTTTTGTACGACCAGCATTAAATATACCCCCTTTCTTTAAAATATTTTAAAACCCTAACATATATAGGTTTTTTAAAATGGTTAATCATATCATAAACATCTTCTAATGAAGCAAATTTATAAGCATCAAATTCAGGATTTTTAGTGTTTAGATTAATAATAGCTTTATTTTTTAATCTAACTAAAAAATATTTTTGGCTTTGACCATCATAAGGATACATTTTTTGTGCGACCTTAGTTGGAAAATCATAATTAATCCACTCAGGATATTCAGCTAAAATTTCAACCTCATCTGTGCCTATTTCTTCTTTTAACTCTCTAAATAATGCACTTTTAACTTCTTCTTCCTCATCTATACCACCTTGAGGAAATTGCCATATATCTTCCATATCATTGCGTTTAGCAAGTAAAATTTTACATTCAAAAGGATAAGCTGATGATAGTACAACAGCGGCTACATTTGGCCTATATTTTTTTTCTTTTTCCATGATTTTCTTATCCTTGACTTTTTAATAATATAATTCTAACAAAAAAATACGAATTTATAATCACATTTTAAAGAAGTTTTATGCATTTATACATACATATACCATTTTGTGAAAGCAAGTGTTTTTATTGTTCTTTTACTTCACTTAAGAAAAAGGACTTTGAAAAAGATTATTTAAATGCTTTAACGCAAGATATAAAATATCAACTAAATTTTTTCAAACTTGATAAAAATTCCATAAAGACTGTTTTTATAGGTGGTGGAACGCCTAGTTTAATGGATGCTAGTTTTTATGAAAAAATATTTATTTTTATACAAAGTTATTTACAAAAAGATAGTGAAATTAGTATAGAAGCAAACCCCAACTCGAGTAATTTTTCTTGGCTTAAAGAGATAAAAAATTTAGGTTTTAATCGTATTTCTTTTGGAGTGCAAAGTTTTCATGAAAAAAAATTACAATTTCTTGGGCGTATTCATGATCAAAAAAGTATTTTTACTAGTATAGAAAATGCAAAAAAAGCAGGATTTAATAATATCAATCTAGACTTAATTTACGATACAAAACTTGATGATAAAAAAATGCTTGATTATGAAATTTCCAAACTTACTCTGCTTGATATTAACCATGTGAGCGCTTATAATCTAACCATAGAAGAAAAGACAAGATTTGCTAAAAAATTTCATTTTAAAAAAAATGCGCCACGACTTGCAAAATATTTTATCAAAGCTATCGAAAATCTTGGCTATAAACAATATGAAATCAGTAATTTTGGACAAATTTGCAAACACAATCTTGCCTACTGGCAAGGAAAAGACTATATAGGCTGTGGTTTAAGTGCGGTGGGATTTTTAAAAAATCAAAGATTTTATACTAAAAAAAGTTTAAAAGATTATATAGCAAATCCTTGTTTTAGAGAGATTGAAAATTTAAATTCAAAAGATTTACGCTTAGAGCATATTTTCTTAGGACTTAGAAGTATTATAGGAGTGGATGAAACAAAGCTAGAACCTTTAGAAAAAGAAAAAGCGATGTTTCTTAGTAAAAAAGGAAAGCTAGTTTATAAAAATGGAATTTTTTATAATACTAACTACCTTTTAAGCGATGAACTAGCTTTGTATATTAGCACTTAAGCTTTACATTCACAAGAAAACCTTTTAAGCTCAGGAAGCTTTATGGAAAGTTCATTGATGTTTTTTAATATATCATTACAAAAATTATTTAAATTTTCTTTTACTCCATAATACGCCCAAACACCTTGTCTATCTACTTCTAAAAAATTAGCTTCTTTTAAAATTTTTAAATGTCTTGAAAGCCTTGATTGGCTCATATTTAAAGAGCTTTGCAAATCACACACACAAAGCTTTCCGTATTTTTGTAAGAAAGCTAGGATCAAAATCCTGCTTTCATCATTAACCGCACTTGTTATTTTTAAAAACTCTTGCATAAAAATCCTTATATAAAAAACATTAAAAGACCAAAACTAATCGCAATAGCAACAATCATACTTGCAAATAAAATCAAAAAGCTTGTTTTGAAAATTCTTTTAAGCAAAATAAGCTCAGGCAAAGAACACCCTACTCCTGCTATTAAAAAACTCATCATTATACCAAGTGGAATTCCACTGGTAGTTAAAGCTAGTGCTACAGGTATCATAGCTGTACAATTCATATAAAGTAAAACTCCTATAAAAGCTGCTATAAATACGCCCAAAACTCCATAATCTTTCATATAATTTTGGAAAAAATCTTGTGGAAAAGCACCATGTATAACAGCCCCTATAGCCATACCTATAACAATATAAGGTAAAATTTTTTTATACTCTTTAAAGCTTTGTGAAAATAATATTTTGATTTTACTTTCTTTAGCTTTGTTTTTAAAATTTAAAATTTTACTTGTTTTAGAATTTTTAGCAAAAACCAAGCTAGGTTTTTGACAACATGAGCTTTGAAAAGTATTGTTAGAACAACATGACTTTTGCTCTAAATCATTTTTTAAAAAGTCTTCATTAAAAAATCCTTGAGTGTTTATTTTAGAAACACAAAAAGCAATAAATAAAATCACACAAAATAAAAACCCCACATAAAATAAAGATATTTTTAAGCCAAAACTCACCATAAACATCACTACTATAATAGGATTAATTAAAGGCGAGGTGATTAAATAAGCTATGCATACCCCAAGTGGGACTTTAGCTTTTAAAAATGCGTTTAAAAGCGGTATGCTTGAACATGAGCAAAATGGAGTTAAACAACCCAAAAGTATGGCTTTTATATAGCTTGTAAAAGAATCTTTCTTTAAATGCTCATTAAAAAATTTGGCATAGCGCTCATTTAAATAAGCAATAAGCATACTAACCAAAATAAACAAAACAGATATTTCTATAAATAAAATAAGAAAATCTTTTAAAATAAAAACTAATTTCTCCATGCTTTTCCTTTTTTATTTTTAATTCAATATAACAAAAATATATTAATATATCAAGATATCTTTATATATTAATATGATAAAAGTAATAATATTTTTAAGTATTTTTATGTAAAATGTAAACCATATATTCAAACGAAAGAAGATAAAATAATGAGTTTTGGTGAAATTTTAGTTATTTTAGTTGTAGCTATTTTAGTGCTTGGGCCTGAAAAATTACCTTCAACTATAGTTGAAATTGCAAAAATTTTAAAAGTCATTAAAAGTAATATCGATGAAGCAAAAGCAAGTATTAATAAAGAACTAAAAATAGCAGAATTAAAAGATGAAGCACAAAAATACAAAGATGAATTTTCACAAACTAATGAAAATATCAGAAAAAAACTAAGTTTTGAAGAATTTGATCAACTCAAAGAAGATATTTTAAATAATACCAAAGAATTAAAAAGTGAAATTAATGATTTAGAAAAAGATATACAAGAACTTTCTAATCTTGAAGAAAAAATTCAAAAAGATGAAAAAAATACTCAGAAAATGGAAAGCTAAGAATGTTTGAAGAATTAAAACCGCATTTAGTAGAACTTAGAAAAAGATTATTTATAAGTGTTGCTTGTGTTGTTGTGATGTTTTTTGTATGTTTTAGTTTTAATAACTATATCATAGATATACTAAAAGCGCCTGTTGAAGCGGCCTTACCTGAAATTTCAAGACAAATGACCTTTGTTGAGTTACAAGAGCCTTTGTTTACTGCGATGAAGGTTTCGTTTTTTACAGCTTTTTTGATTTCTTTGCCAGTTATTTTTTGGCAGTTTTGGAAATTTGTAGCACCTGGACTTTATGATAATGAAAAAAGATTAGTAGTACCTTTTGTAAGCTTTGCTAGTATTATGTTTGCACTTGGTGCTTTATTTTGTTATTATATAGTTATACCTTTGGCTTTTAAATTTTTGATTGATTTTGGGGTGCAAACCCAAGATTTTAAGCCTTTAATTAGTATAGGTTTATATGTAGGCTTTTTTACTAAATTAGTAATCGCTTTTGGTTTAGCTTTTGAAATGCCTGTAATAACCTTTTTCTTTGCTAAACTTGGACTGATTGATGATACTTTTTTGAAAAAACATTTTAGAGTTTCAGTTTTAGTGATTTTTGTTTTTTCAGCTATGATGACACCACCTGATGTTATATCACAATTTTTAATGGCTGTTCCTTTATGCGGGCTTTATGGAATTTCTATTTATATAGCTAAAAAAGTTAATCCTAGTCAAAAAGAAGATGATGAAAATGATTAATAAAGATCTTTTGCTTTCTAGTTATGATTATGATTTACCCAATGAACTTATAGCAAATTTTCCTATTTTACCCAAAGAAAATGCCAAGCTTTTAGTATATGAAAGATGTAAAGATCAAATTTCATATTTGCATTTTAAGGACTTAGCTAAAATTTTACCACCTTGTGAAATCATCTTTAATGATACCAAAGTCATCAAAGCAAGAATTTATGGAAACAAAGAAAGTGGTAGTAAAATAGAACTTTTTATCAACCATCCTTTAAAAAATAATGATTTTTTAGTGCAAATTCGGGGTAAGGTTAAAGAAGGGCAAATTTTATATTTTGAAAATTCTTTAAAAGCTAAAATCAAAAAATTACATGATGATGGCACAAGAGAAGTAGAGTTTTTTAATGATGAAAAAGAGCTTAATCATCATGAAGTTTTTGAAATTTTAGAAAAAATAGGCCATGTGCCTTTACCACCTTATATTAAAAGAGCAGATGAAGCGCAAGATAGCATTAACTATCAAAGCATTTTTGCTAAAAATCAAGGCGCAGTTGCCGCACCTACTGCAAGCTTACACTTTGATGAAGCAATGATCAATGAACTTAAAAAAAATCATAATATCCATACTATCACACTACACGTTGGCGCAGGAACTTTTAAAGGTGTAGAATGTGAAGATATACGTGATCATAAAATGCATTCAGAATTTTTTCATATTGATGATGAAACTTGTGCTTTGATTGATTCTTCCAAGAAAATACTAGGCGTTGGTACTACTGTTACTCGTTGTGTAGAGTACTATCATAGAAAAAAATTAAAAGAAGGTTTTTGTGATTTGTTTTTACACCCACAAAATACCCCACAAAGACTTGATTATTTACTTACTAATTTTCACTTACCAAAATCAACTTTAATTATGCTTGTAGCAGCATTTATAGGTAGGGAAAAAACCTTAGAGCTTTACCATGAAGCTATAAAAAATAACTATCGTTTTTACTCATATGGTGATGGAATGCTAATTATTTAGTCTTTTTCTTGATATATTTTTTATCAATATAGCCTAAATCTATAAGTTTTTGATAAATTTTAGCCAGTATAGGCCCTCCTGTACTACTACCGCTTTTTCCGTGTTCAATTAAAACCACTACTACATATTGTGGTTTTTCATAAGGTGCATAAGAAGTAATCCAAGCATGAGATCTTAAAAAATATTCTAAATCCTCTTCTTTAATACGCTTTTTTTCACTTTGAGAAATTCCAACCACTTGCGCTGTTCCTGTTTTAGCTGCTATGGTAATAGGTGAATTTCTTAAAAATCTTGCCGTAGTTCCACCGTCTTCATTAGCAACTTCATACATAGCACGCCTTAAAAGTGGAAGTTTTGATAGTTCAAAAGTCGTAAAAACACTTTCATTATTATCAAAATTTATCTTAGTAATATTATCATCAACGCTATGTAAAAAATGTGGTGTGATATCTTTAGCCGTAGCAATCATAGCTGTAAATTTAGCCACTTGCATAGGAGTAGCAAGAAAATCACCTTGTCCTATGCTTGTATTTAAAGTTTCGCCTTGATACCATGGTTGGTTGTATTTTTCTTTTTTCCATATTCTATTAGGTACTGTTCCTATAAATTCATTAGGTAAATCCACTCCTGTTTTTGCACCAAAACCTATTCTTTCAAAAACAGAACTAATAATGTCAATACCAACCTCTAAAGCACCTTTATAAAAATACACATCACAACTTTCCCTAATAGCATCTGTCATATCTACATAACCATGACCTATAGCCTTCCAACATCTAAATTTTCTACCACCAAGCTCAAAGTTAGAATCACACAAATATTTATGATTTTCACTTACTTTTCCACTATCTAAAAAGGCCAAAGCTGTACCCATTTTTATAACTGAACCTGGAGGATAAA
The DNA here is from genome assembly GCF_025771295.1 of Campylobacter sp. RKI_CA19_01121. NCBI lineage: Bacteria > Pseudomonadati > Campylobacterota > Epsilonproteobacteria > Campylobacterales > Campylobacteraceae > Campylobacter > Campylobacter sp. RKI_CA19_01121. Next base: position 46,083 of record NZ_JAKMQA010000011.1, on the reverse strand, counting down.
GACCGTTAATAAGTTTATTAGTAAAAGGATGGTTTAAATCATTAGAAAGTTTATCCCATTCTTCTTGGCTAATACCCGTAACAAATGGATTAAGATTATACTCAGGAAAACTACCCGCTGCCAAAATAGCTCCGCTTTTTACATCCATTACTATAGCTGCACCTGCTAAATTTTCAAAAATACTGGCTAAGTATTCTTGCAAGTCAAGATCTATGCTTAAAGTGATATTGCTTGAAGTAGGTTTTTTATAAGAAAGTTCTTCTATTTCTTTATTTAATGCATTTACCTTGCTAACCTTTTCACCCTTTTGACCTTGTAAAATATCATTATAAGAACGCTCTATGCCACTACGCCCTACATAGCTAGTCAATCTTGCAATTTCATTTTCATTCATATCATTTAAATTTGCTTTTCCAACATAACCTATAACATGGCTAGCTAAAGCATCATAAGGATAAAATCTTTGAGTAGTAGATTTAACTTGCATGTTTTCGCGCAAATTAAGCTTAGTAAAATGCTTAATCATCGCATCATATTCTACAAATGGAACCACTTCTATATAATCTTGATTATAATAAGAATCTGCTTTTATATAAGTTCTTTTGAGCTTAGCAGCATTTAAATCCGGAAAGGCTCCTACTATAGCTTGTAATTCTTGCTCTAAAAGAGCTCTGTTTTTCTTTTTTATATGCAAATATGGCTTTATAGAGATCGAAAAACCTAATTTATTTACCGCTAAGGGTCTACCCTTTATATCTAAAATTTGCCCTCTAACAGGTGCTAAAAATTGCGTTTTAATGGCATTTTGTTTAGCTATTTCTTCATAATAAACATTAGATTTAATACTTATATAATACACCCTAGCAAGCAAAAGCAAGAAAAAACAAGCTATAAATCCCATCACCAAACGCATACGCATATTAGATTTTCCCTTTAAAAATAACAAAAGAAATCAAAGCCTCAACAGCAAAAAACCATAGATATTCAATACCAAATTTTAAAATTTCATTATTATCTAAATATGCTAAAAACACATCAAAAAGATAGATAAAAATATAAGCACACAAAGTAAATATAACGAGTAAATAATGACCTAGTTTTAACTTGCTTTTAAACCAATCGACAAAAAGATGATAAAAAACAAAAAAAGCTATCCATGAGCTAAAAAGATAAAATCCATGGATAATATCAACTAGCAAAAGATAAAACAAAGAAAAATACCATCTAAAATCAAGCTTATTAAGAGTTCTTTCTTTTTCTTTTAAAAGCACTATCATATAACAAAAAAACACCCCAAATAAAGGAGGCATCCAGTAATACACAGAGCTTAATACTTGATAAAAAATCAAAGATAGATAAAAAAATAAATAAGAAAAATCAAATCTATTTTTTACTAAATTTCTACTCCTCATTAAAACCCAAGCTCTCTAAAATGATTTTTTGTTCTAATTTATCAATACCACTTTTTTTCAAATTTGACACCAAAATAGCATTTTTATTTGCATTTAAAATTTTTGCTTTTTGACTTTGATTGAGCTTATCTGCCTTTGTAAAAACTGTTATTTTTTTTTGATCTGCTCTAATAAAAGAATCTAAATACAAATCCAAATTTGTATCAATATCTAAATTATCATGCCTTGAATCTATTAGATGAATAAAAAGCTTGATAGAACTGCGCTCTTTTAAAAACTCATCTAAATTTTTATTCCAAATAGCCTTAGTTTTTTTGCTCACTTTAGCATAACCAAAACCAGGTAAATCAATAAATATTAGTTTAAATTTATCCTTATCTTTTTTGCAATCAACTTCAAAAAAATTAATAAGTTGTGTTTTACCTGGAGTTGAAGAGCTTTTCGCTAAATTTTTATTTTTGCATAGTGTATTAATCAAAGAACTTTTACCCACATTAGAACGTCCTAAAAAGGCGATTTCAGTGTATATAGGTTGTAGTGCTTCATCTATTTTGGAAGCAGAAATTAAAAATTTAGCATTAAGTATCATTCTTTTACTTCAAATACAAATTTGGCAGGTTTTTTATCTTTACTCACTACTCTATAAGTCATATTTTTTCTATCTACTATGATTTTATCCCCTATGAGTTCTTTTTTTGTTTGCATTTCTGTAATTTTTGCATTGCCATTAATCTCATATGTATCCTTAGCTACATTATAAATAAACTCATCACCGCTTCCATGATAAGTTTTATCTTTCATCGTGATTTTAAATTTAGCATCTTTAGTAGCTATATACTTGATGGGTTGTTTGTTTTTCATATAAATAACTAATTTTTGCGAATTTAAAACATCGTTGCCTTTTTTAACTTCTACATCACCGGTTAATACACTTGTTTCATTTTTTTCATCTAAGTAAAAATCTTTAGCGTAAACTTCTATTTTTTGTGCACTAAATGCGAACAAATTTAACAAACACAGAAAAATTATTGCTCTAAAAACCATGCTTTTATTCCTTGAATTTTTAATTCTTTTTGATTTACATCATATAAAAAATTATCCCCAAAAACTTCATTTAAACCTATATATGCTTTAAAATTATCATTAGAAAATAAAATTTTATTTTTCATATCATAAGTTGCTTTTTGGGTAAAAATAGAAGTTTGGTTATGATCAAAATAACTTACATTGCCTTCTAAAATGGATTTTTCTTCATTTCTTACTAATAAATCTGAACTTAAATTATAATCAAGCGCTTGAACTTTAAAATCATCAAAAATATCTTTGTCTTGATATTTTACCCAACGACTTGCCTGATATGTAGCCTTAATTATACTAGCATTTAACTCATAATCAAGTACATTAAAAGCTTGCATATTTGCCACATCTACCTTTTGTGGTTTTATGGCAAATAAATACGGATCTTGGGTGCTTAAAATCACCATAACAAAGGCAAATAAACTCATCAATATAGCAAAAATTTTTATCGCCAAAGTTTATCCCATTGAGCTTGCATATTATTATGTTCAATTAAAATTTCAATCATCTCGCTCACTGCCCCATTGCCACCTTTTCTATTTAAAACTTTATCAGTTTTCAAAGCCTTATGTGCATCTTTTGGCTTGAAGCTATATCCAACTGCTTCAAGCAAACTCATATCGTTATAATAATCCCCAATAGCGGCACATTGAGAAAAATCTAAATTTAATTTTTCTAAAATTTCTTTAGCGCAAGCTAGTTTATCACTAATACCTTGATAGACTAAATCAATTTTTAAATCCCTAGCTCTAAAATACACACACTCGCTAGTCCTACCTGTAATGATAGCAACTTTTTTACCAAGCTTTTGCCAAGCTTCAATCGCCGCACCATCTTTTACATTAAATTCTTTAATCTCACCATAATTTTGTGTGTAGATGATTTTACCATCTGTTAGACAACCATCTACATCTAAAAAAATAAGTTCTATCATAATCTTACTCTCTTACTATAAACGCACCTGGGAAAGATCCACTATCAACAAAATCTCTTGCTTCTTGCTCACTTCTAAAACCTTTTAAAAATACTCTATGCAAGCCATCTTTAGCACTTGTTTGTATTGTTGAAGTATAAGAATTATAATTTTTGTATCTACCTGCTATTAGCTCTGCGCCACTTTTATTTCTAAATGCTCCAATTTGCACCATAAAAGATCCACCTTGGAAAATATGACCACTATCAGCAATCTCTCCACTGCTGCCTAAATTAGAATTAGTATGAACTGAACCCGAACTTGCACTTGTTCCAAAACCAATCACTTCAAGTCTTACAGGAGCTGTTCCTGCTTGAATCATATCTATATCTCTTGCAGCCATATTAGATAAATCTATAATCCTACCTGCTACAAAAGGCCCTCTATCATTAATCCTAACAGTAGTTTGACGGTGATTTTTTAAATTAGTTACTTTTACTATGGTATTCATAGGTAAAGTTTTATGAGCTGCAGTATAAGCGTGTTGATCATAAGTTTCACCATTGGAGGTTTTTTTACCATGGAAGCCCGGTCCATACCAACTAGCTATACCATCAGCAGTCTCACCTACTTCTACTACAGTTGGATAATAAGTTTTACCATTAATAGTATAGGGCTTCATGGTACCTTTTAAACTAGTGTTATTGTGCTTTACACTTTTAAAATCCCTCTCTGGATAATACACAGTAGGTGTGCTAATAGGCACCATACTACAAGCACTAAACAAAACTCCTACACAACTAACGACTAACGACTTTTGTATGAGAGCTTTTGGATATTTTTTGAGTTGTTTTGATTTTTGCATTATTATTCTCCTTAATTTTTAACACAAGTTTTTGATTGATATTGATTAAATTTCCTTTTATTTTATTATATTCTTTAATACTTTCAACGCTTATTTTATGTTTTCTTGCAATAGTATAAAGACTATCACCTTCTTTTACTATATAAATTTTTGTATGCGGAATGGTTGTATCCACCTTAGCTAATTTTACATTCTCCAATGCCTTTTCTACTGCCACACTTTTGCTTAAAGGAATATACATATAATAATCTTTTTTATCAGGTGGAGTAAAGTCATAATTAAAATGTGGATTATAACGCTTAAATTCTTTATAAGACATTTTAGCTACTTTGGCAAGCTCTCTTAAAGAAACACTTGGTGGAACTGAGATTTTTTTAACTTCACTTGATAGGGCATAATTAAGCAAGGCACTATCTTGAGAAATTAAAAAATCATTATTATTAGCCAAAAATGCCATAGTAAGAATTTTTCTAATAAAAATCCTAGTTTCTAATGGCAAGTATTTTTTATCAGGATCAAGTAAGGTTCTTAAATCATCACTTTTTGCTTTTTTTATAGCTTGACGTAATTTACCATCACCGCAATTATAAGCTAAAATAGCCAAATACCATTTTCCAAATTGCTCTTTTAGTTGCTTTAAATAAGTAATAGCTGCATAAGTTGATTTTACTAAATCTTTTCTCTCATCTACATAAGGATCTATCCTTAAACCCAAAGTTTGTGCTGTTGGTTTCATAAATTGCCAAACACCTACTGCTTTAGTTCTTGAAATAGAATGAATTTTTAAACCAGATTCTACAATTGCTAAGTATAAAAATTCTTGAGGGATATTTTCTTTTTCTAAGATTTTACGGATAATTGGAGTGATTTTGTAAAATTCCCTCATCGTATCTACTAAAGTTTTAGAATGCATATCCATGGAAGATTCTTTAAATTCTAAAAAAATCATATCACTAAGATAGCTTGCTTCTATATCTAAATTCCTTAAAATTTGTGCTTGTTGAGTATAGTGCTCTGGAGTAAATTGCAAGGCTTTAGCATTTAAACATAATAATACTAAAATAAAAAATAAAAAGCTTTTTTTCATCATAAACCTTGGAAAAACAAACGATTAGCGTTAGAATTAGTAAGTTTTATTATTTCATTTTTAGATAAATTTAAAAGCTCAGCCATTTTTTGAGCTACAAAATGGGTCAAAATAGGATCATTTACCTTGCCACGATATGGCTCTGGAGTTAAATAAGGTCCATCTGTTTCTAAGACTAGTTTATCTTTTGGAATTTTAGGTAAAACTTCTACTAGTTTTTTTGCATTTTTAAAAGTTAAAACCCCACCTATACCAAAATAAAAACCATCATCTGCTAGCTGAAGTAAAAGCTCACTAGCATTAAAACAATGCAAAACACCACCTTGTAAATCTTTTGCATATGTTTTTAAAATATTAAAACTATCTTCATTAGCTTCACGCACATGAACAATCAAAGGCTTTTTATATTCGATAGCTAGCTGAATTTGAGCTATAAAAACTTCTTTTTGCCTTGCTTTTATTTCATCCTCATCAACCCTTAAACGATAATAATCAAGCCCACACTCACCCACTGCAATGCATTTTTTATCATTTATAAATTCTTTTAAAACATCCAAATCAAAATCATCTATATCATAAGGATGTACCCCACAAGAAAAATACACATTTTCATAATCATGTGCAATTTCTCTTGCTCTTGGCAAATCTTTTATATCTGCACCAGGTATGATGATTTTATCTACTCCACTAGCAAAGGCATGATTTAACATCTCATCCAAACATCCAAAATAAACTTGATTATCTAAATGACAATGCGTATCTATGATTTTTTCGCTAAAATCACAATCTAAAAACATACCTCTACCCTATTTTTACCATTAGCCTTAGCTAAATCTAGTGCCTTTTGAGTATTATTAAGCAAATCTTGTATTTGGCTTGTTTTACCTCCAAAAGCAACTCCTACAGAAATACTATAATCAACCTCATCTAAAGCTATTAAAACACTTTCTTTGGCAATATTTACTCTTATATTTGAAAAAGCTTTTAATGCTTCTTTATTATCTGTATTTTTTAAAAGCACGTAAAATTTACCATCTTCAATTCTAGTTGCTAAATCCATACCGCGAATTTGATCTTTGATTTTTTTAGCTGTGTGTTTAATCACTCCATCGCCACAATCATAACTTAGTTCATAGTTAATTGTTGCAAGATTGTCTATATCAATTAATGCCAAAGCTAATTCTTCACTTTCTTGCATATCTTCTAAATAATCTAAAAATCTTTTTTCAAAATTTGCATAATCATCAAGTCCTGTTAGCAAATCTTTACCCAAACTATACTCATCAAGTAAAACACATTTTTGCATATAATCTAAGCAATTATTCACTCTACAATTAAGTGATTCTTTTTGGAAAGGTCTAATCACATAGTCATTTACGCCCTTTCTAAAAGCCCTTGCCTCTAGCGCATCATCTTTATCTCCAACCATAATCACGCCAAGCTCTATCTTAGAATATTTTGAGCGAATTTCTACAAGCAAATCTTCTCCATTAATTACAGGCATAGTTGCATCACAAATTACCAATTTTGTATCAGGATTATCACTAAGATAACTTAGCGCTTCTTCTCCATGTGCTGCTGCTAAAACATTGAAAAGTTGATTATTAAGATTTTTTTTCATTTCTGCGCGTAAAGTTACATTAGCGATTGCTAAAATTATCTTAGTTTTATTGTTTTTTTGAAGCATTCTAATGGAACTTAGCATTTCATCAATACAGCTTTCGCTTTCTTTTTGAATATAACCTATAATATCTTTTTCCATAAATTTCTTACGCGTTTGCCCATCACTACTTCCTGTAAGTACTATAGCAGGAATATTTTTTTCTAAAACCACATCCACCACTTCTCCATTGGGAGCATCTGGCAAACAAAGATCTACAAAAGCCATAAAATAATCATTTTTCACTAATTCTTTAGCACTATTCATATCAAAAGCAACATCTACTTTTAAACCCAAAGTGTTTTCTACTTTTTTTGCTAAAAGCTTTGTAAGCATTTTGTTATCATCAATAATTAAAATTTTTTCTTCCATAGCCAACTCTCTTTAATAATTTATAAAGTATAATTATAACATATAGAAATTTACTTTTTGTTTTTAAAGTAAAGTTCTAGTAAATTCTAAAGCCTCTTGTGTGATATTTTCCCCACTTACCATTCTAGCAAGTTCTCTTACTCTTTCTTCTTTTTCTATTCTTCTTACCCTACTTTCATTTCCTATTTTTTCTACTAAAAAATGATTACTTGCTTTTGATGAAAGCTGTGGTAAATGTGAAATTGCAAAAATTTGATAAAACTTAGCAAGCTCTTTTAATACTTCGGCTATACTCATTGCTTCTTTACCACTTAAATTTGCATCAATTTCATCTAAAAATATTATCCCACTAGCTTTATTAGTAACATTGCATTCTGTTGCAATAAAAGAAAGTCTTAGACGGTTTATCTCGCCTGAACTTAAATTTTTTAAACTAGCCTCATTGATATTTAAACTCACTTCATCTTTACCTAAAATACTTAAAGCACAATCTTTAAGTTCTAATTTAACTTCTTTCATATAAAGTTTTTCAAGATAAAAATTCAGTAATTTTTCAAGCTCTTTTAATCTTTTTTTACGCAAAGTGCTTAATTTTTGACTTTTCTCATCTAAAAGTATTTTAGCATTTTGTACTTTTTCTTCTAATTCTTTTTTTTCAAAACTTAAATTTTCATAATGAGCTAATTCTGCTTTTTTCTTCTCTAAAGCTTCTAAAGCTTCTTCTATGCTTCCATATTTTGAAATCAAAGAAGAAAGTTTTTCTATCCTATCAAGTACTTCTTCTATATCAAAATCAAAATCATCAAAACTTTGATTTTCCCACACTGCCCTTAGTTCATTTAAACACTCTGAAAAAAATGAACTATCAACATCACTAATTTGCAAAGCTTCAATCACTGCTGATTCTAACTCAAAAATTCTACTTGCTCTATTCCAAGCAGCGTCAATTTTATCTTTTTTCGAAAGTCTTTTTTTAAAACTCATTAATTCATCAAATTCACCTATTTTTGGGTTAATACTTTGAATTTTTTGTATTTCAAAGCTCGTAAATTCTTTTAATTCTTCTACCCTTTTTTCTTCTTCTTGAATTTTTTCTAATTTAGTTTTATTTTCCATATATTCTTTATAAATATTTTTATATTCATTTAAAAAATCTTGAAATTTCTTATCCTCTTTTGATTGCATAAAATCAAGTAAGTTTAAAAATCTTTCATTTGAAAACTCATTATTTTCCTTAGCTGAAAGATATTTTACAAATTTCTTAGAAAGCAAGGCTAAATTCTTTTTTGAAATAAGTTGATTATTGATAAAATAACGCGAGCTTTTATCTTTTAAAAGTTTAAATATATTTAATTCTTCATTTTCGATACCAAACTCATCTAATTCAAGTTCATCATTTAATAAAATTTCTACCATTTTAGCTTCACTCTCACTTAGAGCAAATGCTGCCAAAATAGCCTTAAAAAGTACAGACTTTCCAGCACCACTTAAGCCAGTAAAGACAGTAAGTCCAGCTTCTAAGTCTAATTTTGCTTGTTTAAAACCTAAATTTTCTTTGATTAAAATACTTTCTATCATCACTTGCCCCAATTTAACTTTTCTTTTAAAACTTGGAAATAATCTCTATCTTTTTTATGTATAAAACTAAGTTCTTTTTTACTAAGTCCTATAAGAATTCTATCATATTCTTTAGGATCAATCACTTCTTGTCCATCTAAATACAGCAAACAATGCTCAACTTTCAATTCAAGTTCAAAGCCATAAGGTAAAACTATGGGCCTTTGAGTTAAAGAATGAGAGCAAACTGGAGTTAGAACAAAAATTTCACTCCAAGGATGCACTATAGGCCCACCTGCACTAATATTATAAGCAGTCGAGCCACTTGAGCTAGCTATAATCAAACCATCTCCATAATAAGCATTAAAAAGTTTATTTTCAAAAAAAACTTCTACATTTGCCATTAAAGCATTATCACGAGAAAAAACCGCATCATTAAAAGCAAATTTTTTAATGATTTTATTTTTTTTATATAAGGTAATTTGAAGCATTTTGGCTTTTTCTATTTTAAAATCACTTTTAAAAAAATCTTTAAAAAAACTTTCTACCTCATTAAAAGAGAGAGCTGTTAAAAAACCTAAATTTCCTGCATTTATACCCAAAATAGGCTTTTTAGCTTGATAAACTTGTCTACATAAAGACAAAAGTGTACCATCTCCACCCAGAGAAATCAAAAAATCTAATTTTTGTAAATCTTTTAGATTAATTTTTTCTTGCTCTAGCAACACAAGCTCTATATTTTTTTGCAAAAAAATTGCTCTTAAAAAATCAATTTGCTCATTTAAATTTGTGTTTAACCTACAAAATAAGCCTATTTTTTGAATTTTTTCTATATTTATATTTTTTTTCATAAAAAAATTATAACAAAACTTAGCTAAGCAAAAGAATAAAATACTATAATAACAAAATTGAACAAAATTAAGCTAAGGAAAAATTTTGAGAACTCATTATAATACAGAGCTTAACATACAAAATGTTGGCGAGGAAGTAACATTATGTGGTTGGGTAAATTCTTACCGTGATCATGGAGGTGTAATTTTTATCGATCTTAGAGATCGTAGCGGACTTATACAGTTAGTATGTGATCCTGCAGATAATCAAGAAGCACATAATATAGCTTCATCAGTAAGAAATGAATATGTTTTAATAGCACAAGGTAAAATTCGCCCACGCGGTGAAGGACTTGTAAATCCAAAATTAAAAACCGGAGAAATAGAAGTTGTTATAAATAAACTTACTATTGAAAATGAAAGTGCTGTAGTGCCTTTTGCTATAGGCGATGAAAGCGTTAATGAAGAATTAAGATTAAAATATAGATTTTTAGATTTAAGAAGCAAAAAACTTTATGATAATTTTGCTCTAAGATCAACTGCTTGTATAGCAGCAAGAAATTCTTTATCAAGCATGGGATTTTTAGAAGTTGAAACCCCTATTTTAACTAAAGCCACTCCAGAAGGTGCAAGGGATTATTTAGTACCATCACGTGTACATCAAGGCGAATTTTATGCCTTACCTCAAAGTCCCCAACTTTTCAAACAACTTTTAATGTGTTCAGGATTTGATAGATATTTTCAAATTGCAAAATGTTTTAGAGATGAGGATTTAAGAGCAGATCGCCAACCTGAATTTACTCAAATAGATATAGAAATGAGTTTTTGTGAGCAAAAAGATATCATAGCTATGGCAGAAAATTTACTCAAAGATATTTTCAAAGCTTGCGGAAAAGAAATTAGCATACCTTTTAGACAAATGAGTTACAAAGAAGCTATGGAAAATTATGGTTCTGATAAGCCTGATTTAAGATTTGATATGAAATTTATTGATGTGATTGATATTTTTGCAAAATCAAATAACGAAATTTTTGCAAATATTGCAAAAGATACAAAGAAAAATCGCATTAAAGCTTTAAGAGTTCCAAAAGGCGATACAATTTTTTCTAAACGCCAAATGCAAAGATTTGAAGAATTTGTACGCAAATTTGGAGCGGCAGGACTTGCATTTATACAAATGAAAGAAGATGGTCCTAAGGGTCCACTTTGCAAATTCTTTAATGGAGAGGATTTGAATGCTTTAATTCAAAGATGTGAATTAGAAGTTGGAGATGTAGTATTTTTTGGTGCAGGAGCTAAGAAAACCGTGCTTGATTATATGGGTAGATTTAGATTATTCCTTGCTGATGAAATGAAAATTATTGATGAGGATAAATTAGAATTCTTATGGGTTATTGATTTTCCTATGTTTGAACAAAATGATGATGGAAGCTATTCTGCAATGCACCATCCATTTACTATGCCAAAAAATATTGACGAGCAAGATTTAGAAGAAATTAATTCTATTGCGCATGATGTGGTGTTAAATGGTGTAGAATTAGGTGGTGGTAGTATAAGAATTCATAAAAGCCCTATCCAACAAAAAGTCTTTAAGCTTTTAAATATTGATGAAGAAGAGCAAAGAAAGAAATTTGGTTTCTTACTTGATGCATTAAGCTTTGGAGCACCGCCACATGGTGGTATAGCAATAGGCCTTGATAGACTTATCATGCTTTTAACAAAATCTTCAAGCATTAGAGAAGTCATAGCTTTTCCTAAAACACAAAGAGCACAATGTCTTATGACTCAAGCTCCAAGCGAAGTAAGCAATGAACAAATGAGAGAATTAGGTATAAGATTAAGGGAGAATACTAAATGAAACAATTATTTTTAATTATAGGTGCACCAGGTAGTGGTAAAACAACCGATGCAAGCATCATAGCTAAAGATGATGCAAATATTACTCATTATTCTACAGGTGATTTACTAAGAGCAGAAGTGGCTAGTGGAAGCGAACTTGGAAAGACTATTGATAGTTTTATTTCTAAAGGAAATTTGGTTCCTTTAGAAGTGGTAGTTAATACCATCATCACTGCTTTAAAAAATGCACCAACTAATACTATATTAATAGATGGTTATCCAAGAAGTGTTGAACAAATGCTTGAGTTTGATAAGGTATTAAAAAATCAAAGTGAAGTAAATTTAAAAGGTGTTATAGAAGTTAAAGTTAGCGAAGAAGTTGCTAGAGAAAGAGTTTTAGGACGTGCTAGAGGTGCTGATGATAACGAAGAAGTTTTCAATAATAGAATGAAAGTTTATTTAGAACCTTTAGAAGAAATAACAAATTTTTATACTAAAGAAAATATCCACCATGTAATCAATGGTGAAAGAAGTATTGAAGCTATCGTAGCTGATATGAAAAATTTAATCAATGATTTATTAAAATAAAGGATAAAAAATGGATATTAGCAAAATCAAAGTTGGAGAAGTGCCAAACAAACTTAATGCAGTTATTGAAATTCCTTATGGATCAAACATTAAATACGAACTTGACAAAGAAAGCGGAGCTATCATGGTTGATCGTGTGATGTATTCAGCTATGTTTTATCCGGCAAACTATGGGTTTATACCAAATACTCTTGCAGATGATGGCGATCCTATTGATGTTTTAGTTTTAAATGAATACCCTATCCAGGCAGGAGCTGTGATTCCTTGTCGTTTAATAGGGGTATTATTAATGGAAGATGAAAGCGGTATGGATGAAAAATTACTTGCTGTTCCTGTAAGTAAAATTGATCCAAGATATGATAATATTAAAAGTTTAGATGATTTACCAAAAGCAAGCTTAGATAAAATCAAAAATTTCTTTGAAACATATAAAATGCTTGAGCCAAACAAATGGGTAAAAGTAAAAGAATTTGCAGGTATTGAAAAAGCAAGTGAAATTTTAGAAAATTCTATTAAAAATTATAAATAATCAAAGTCCTTTTAAGGACTTCACAAAGGATAAAAAATGAAAAGTATTATTGCTTTTAGTATAGCTTTTGTGGTGCTAATAGGCGCTAGTATTGGTTTTTATATGTGGTATTTTGAAGATGATTCAAATACTTATGTATATGATTATAAAAAAAGTAGTTCTTATCAAAGCTACACTCCACCAAGCACTCAATACAATCAAGAAAGAAATAATATAAGTAATAATACTTACTACCAACCACAGCAAACAAACCAAGAGCCTTTAAAAGAAGAAACTCCAGTGCAAAACAATCCTATCATGGATGAAAATACAAGCACTCAAGAAGTTGCTCCAACAACCCAAACAAATATGGCTGAAGTTTCTAAAAATGAAACTACTACACCTAAAGTAGTCCAAAAAGAAGAAAAAACTCCAGTTGAGAACAACAAACAAACAAGCGTAAAAAAAGAAAAAACAACAAAATATAAAAATACCATGCAAGAATACATTGCAAAAGGCAAAACTAGCAGATATGAGCCAAGTTTGAGTGATGATTTTGTTAAAGTTTATGTGCTAGATGGAAAAAGTTTAAGTGATTATAGAGTTAATATGCTAAAAGAAATGATTAATCCTATTAAAGTTAATTCTCAAGATTACAACTTGACTATTTTTATTGATATGCTATCAAATGATAATATGAAATTAAGCATATATAACAAAGATATTGTTTTTGCTAAAAATAAGAAAAAATATAATTATGTAGATGTTAAAATTTCTGATTTGAAATTTTTATTTGAAAGAAATGGATATAGCGAATATAGCAATGAAAATTTACTTGAAAAAATCAATCAAAATCTAGCAAGAGAAGATATAATCAAAAAAATCAAAATTCAAGGTTATGCAGACGATAGAGGTAGTACTTTTGCAAACTACATGATAGGATTAAATAGAGCAATGAATGTGGCTAAACATTTCTTTAGCTTTACTGAGGTTATAGAAATAGAATCTTTAGGAAAAGACACCTATCCTACTAAAGATAAATCTGATTCTCAAAGACAAAATAATCGTAAAGTAGAAATTAGTTTTTTATAACTAATTTCTAAATTTCAAAACTTCTTTAACAATTTTAAGCTAACATAACAATTTATTTTCATTCTCAAGGTAGCAATTATGTATGATAAATCACTAGAAAAAGAATATTATAAAATTTGCGAAGAACGCGGATATTTTGAAATCAATGGCAATGAAAAAATTCAAGAAAAAAGCAAAAACTTTTGTATTATGATGCCTCCACCTAATGTAACAGGCGTTTTACACATAGGCCATGCTCTAACTTGTACTTTACAAGATATCACAACGCGTTATAAAAGAATGGATGGCTATAAGACTCTTTATCAACCAGGGCTTGATCATGCAGGCATTGCAACACAAAATGTTGTGGAAAAACAACTTTTAGCTCAAGGTATTAAAAAAGAAGAACTCGGTAGAGAAGAATTTATAAAAAAAGTATGGGAATGGAAAGAACAAAGCGGTGGTACTATAGTTAAACAAATGCGAATTTTAGGTATCACTCCTGCTTGGAGTCGCTTGCGCTTTACTATGGATGAAGGTTTAGTAAATGCGGTAAAAAAAGCCTTTGTAGATCTTTATGATAAAAAGCTTATTATGCGTGGAAATTACATGGTAAATTGGTGCACTCATGATGGAGCATTAAGCGATATAGAAGTTGAGCATAAAGAAAATAAAGGAAAATTATATTATTTAAAATATTTCTTAGAAAATTCTCAAGAATACATCGTAGTAGCCACTACAAGACCAGAAACTTATTTTGGTGATAGCGCTGTGATGGTTAATCCAAACGATGAAAGATTTAAACACTTAATAGGCAAAAATGTCATTTTACCTTTAATAAACAGAAAAATTCCTATTATTGCTGATGAACATGTAGATATGGAATTTGGCACAGGCTTTGTAAAAGTAACCCCAGCACATGATCATAATGACTATGAAGTAGGCTTAAGACATAAACTTGAATTTATTACTATCTTTGATGAAAAAGGTATTTTAAATGAACATTGCTTGCATTTTAAAGGCTTAGAAAGATTAGAAGCAAGAGATGTTATTATAAAAGAATTACAAGAAAAAGGTTTTGTTGAAAAAATAGAAGATTATACTAATCAAGTAGGATATTGTTATCGTTGTAAAAATGTAGTAGAACCTTACATTTCTAAACAATGGTTTGTAAAAAATGAAATCGCAAAAGAAAGCATAGAAAAAGTTAATCTTGGTGGAAGCAAATTCTACCCTGCGCATTGGATTAATAGCTTTAATGCTTGGATGAGAGATTTAAAAGATTGGTGTATTTCAAGACAACTTTGGTGGGGTCATCAAATTCCTGTGTATTATTGTGAATGCTCTCATGAATGGGCAAGCGAAGAAACTCCAAGTCAATGTCCAAAATGCCAAAGCACTAATTTCAAACAAGACCCTGATGTTTTAGACACTTGGTTTTCTTCTGGTCTTTGGGCTATGAGTACTTTAGGTTGGGGTAATAAAGACTGGGGTAAAAACACACTTTGGCGTGAAGATGACTTAAAAGATTTTTATCCAAATTCTTTATTAATCACCGGCTTTGATATTTTATTTTTCTGGGTTGCAAGAATGATGTTTCAAAGTACTAATGCCTTAGGTGAGCTTCCTTTTAAAGATGTATATTTGCATGCTTTGGTTAAAGATGAGCAAGGTAGAAAAATGAGTAAGTCTTTAGGTAATGTCATTGATCCTGTGCAAAGCGTGGATGAATACAGTGCTGATATCTTGCGTTTTACCCTTGCTCTTTTAGCTATCCAAGGTAGAGATATAAAATTAAGCAATGACAAACTCATACAAGTTAGAAATTTTACGAATAAGCTTTATAATGCAAGCAAATTTTTACTTTTAAATGAAGAAAAATTTGAAGATTTAGATAAAAGCAAAATTCAAACTAACTTGGCAAAATACATGCTGTCTCGTTTTGAAGTATGCGTAAAAGAAACAAGAGAAAATTTAGATAATTACCGCTTTAATGATGCAGCAAATACTTTGTATAGATTTTTCTGGGATGAATTTTGTGATTGGGGGATCGAGCTTAGTAAGGCTGAAAAATCAAGTATAAAAGAACTTGGAAGCATTTTTAAAGAAGCATTAAAACTTTTAAATCCTTTTATGCCATTTATTAGTGAGTATTTATACCATGAGTTAAGTAAAACTTCTATCCAAACTCATGAGTCTATAATGATTTCAAGATATCCTCAATTTAATTCCAGAAATGAAAAAATAGAAAAATTATTTAATATCATTATAGAAAGTATAGTGAGTTTACGTCGTGCAAAAACCTTAGTAGAGCTTGCAAATGCAAAAATTCAAAAAGCTTGCATAAAATTAAATGATGAGAGTTTAATAGCTGAGTTGAAAAATTACACTAATTTCATCTCGACACTTGCAAAATGTGAAAACATCGAGTTTATTAGTACAAATTTAGAAAAATCCATTAGAGATGTAAGTGAGAATTTAGAAGTATTTATACCAACTCAAGATCTTGATTTAAGCGGTGTTTTAAATAGACTTAATAGTCAAAAAACAAAACTTGAAAAAGAATTTAACAAGCTAGATGCTATGATGAAAAATGAAAAATTTATTTCTAATGCACCGGCTGCGGTTGTTGAGCAAAATAAAACTCAACTTGAAAGCATTAAAACTCAACTTGAAAAAATCAATGATGAAATTTCTAATTTAGAAGGCTAATAAGTGATAAAAATACAAAATCTTAAAAAATATTATGGCAAAGAATTAGTTATAAATGATGTTTCTTTAGAAGTTAAAGAAGGAGAAATTTATGCTCTTGTTGGACACAGCGGGGCAGGAAAATCAACTTTGCTAAGATGTATTAATGGTTTGGAAAATTATCAAAGCGGTAGTGTGGAAGTTTTTGGTAAAGAAATAGCTACTTTAAAAGAAAAAGAGTTAAGAGTATTTAGAAAAGATATAGGGATGATTTTTCAGCATTTTGCACTTATGAGTAGAAAAAATGTATTTGAAAATGTAGCTATGCCTTTAGAAATTCATAATTTTAACAAAAACACAATTCAAAAAAGAGTTAATGAACTTTTAGATCTTGTGGGACTTTTAGCTAAAAGCAAAGCTTATCCAAATGAACTAAGTGGTGGGCAAAAACAAAGAGTAGCCATAGCTAGAGCCCTTGCTTTAAATCCTAAAATTTTACTAAGCGATGAAGCTACTTCTGCACTTGATCCAAATACTACAAATAATATTTTAGAACTTATTGCTAAAATCAATCAAGAATTTAACATCAGCGTAGTATTAGTAACTCATGAAATGGAAGCAGTAAAACAAATAGCACAAAAGGCCGTATTGCTAGAGCATGGACAAATCATAGGTCAAGGAAAAATCGAAGATTTATTCTTAAAGCCAAGTGAAAAAATGCGTGAATTCCTAGGGGAAAGTGATTTTTTACCACAAAATGGAGTCAATGTGCGCTTATATTTTTGTAAAGAAAAAGCAAACCAAAGCATAATCACTCACATGGCTAGAAGTTTAAATATTGATTTTAATATAGTTTGGGGTAAGATAGAAAAACTAAACAACAATGCTTTAGGAAATTTGGTAATCAATATAGAAGCTAAAGATCAAGAAAGAGTTTTAAATTATTTACAAGAAAATGGCGTTATTTGGGAGCTTGTGTAATGAATTTAGAGGCAATTTTAAGAAATTTTGAAAATATACTTTATCCGGCATTATTGGAAACTCTTTATATGAGTTTTACAGCCACTTTTTTAGCCTTTTTAATTGCACTTATCCCTGCAATTGTACTTACTGTTACTGATAAAGGCGGCTTATGGGAAAATAAAAGCATTTATAGTGTGCTTGATTTTATCATTAATATTTTAAGATCTTTTCCATTTTTAGTGCTCATTGTAGTTTTAAGTCCTTTTACAAAATATCTTATTGGCATTAGCATAGGTACAACCGCCACTATAGTACCACTTACCATAGGAATTGCACCTTATTTAGCTAAAATGATTGAAAGTGCATTTAAAGAAATTGATCCTGCTATCATTGAAGCAGCAAGATCTTATGGAGCTAGCAAAGCACAAATCATCTTTAAAGTTATGTTTAGTGAGGCTTTGCCAAGTATTATTAATGGTATTACTTTAATTTTAATTATTGTTATTGGATTTTCCGCTATGGCAGGAACTGTTGGTGGTGGTGGCTTGGGTGATGTGGCTATTCGCTATGGATATGAACGTTTTAGAACTGATATTATGATTCAAACTGTTGTGATTTTAATTATACTAGTGCAAATTATACAATTTATAGGAAATATTCTTTATAAAATCACCAAAAGATAAACAATGAAACATAAACTTGGTATTTTGCTAGCAGCAACTAAAAATTCAAGCTTTACCATAGGAACTCTACTCATTAACATCATGGATGTTATGGGTGAGAAGGTAGATGTATTTTATATTTTACATGATGGCTTTAGCTTGAATGATCAAAATATCATGCATAAAATTGTTAAAAACAAAACAATTAAATTTATTCCTTTTACTCAAGAAGATTTTTTAACTACTCTTGGTAAAAATCAAAATGATATTGATAATTTATTTTTCTTAAAAAGATGGACGCATATGGCTTTTGCAAGATTTGAAGCTTTTAAGTTTTTAGATGAATGCGAAAGTATTATTTATCTTGATTTTGATGTTTTACTTTTAAAAAGTATAGATGAACTTAGCAAATTAAGAGCTAGAAAATATCATTTTGGTGCAAGATTAGGTAAAACTTTGCTTCAAACAGCTCTGCCTTTGGAAAAAAATCATAACAATAAACGAGTATATCAAACAGGGATTTTAGTATTTAACGATCTTATACCAAATCCTTTACAGTGTTATCAATTTATCTATAACTATCTTTCACAAAATACTAAAAACTGGCAAGATCAAGGAATTTTTTCCTTAATGGTTTATGAAAATCACTTTAAAGTCAAAGATTTAAAAGACAAATACACAGGAAGTACTCATTATCTTACAAATCTTACACAAAATGCCTCTATAGTTCATGCTTGTGGAACTAATAGTCGTTTTTGGAATAGTAAATTTTGCAATCAAACATGGCCTAAATGGCAAGAATATTATGAAAAATGGCTAGAGCTTGGAGGAAGTAAATATACAGGATCTTTTTATAAAGATAATAAACAATCTATTCAACGTACAAGATATCATTTATCATACAAACTAGGTTATGCTTTTATAGAATGTACTAAAAATAAGAAAAAAATTCCTTTTTTACCTTTTACTCTACTAAAGATTTACTATAAACACACAAAACTTGCCAAGCAATATCAAAAAGATTTAAAAACAAAACCTTATCTTAAGCTTCCACCTTTATCAAGCTATGATGATTATAAAAGCGAGGGTATTAAAAATCAAAATACTTATTCTTATAAAATCGGACAAGCTCTCATTAAGGCTCAAAAAAATTGGCACAAAGGTGGTTATATAAAATTTATAAAAGAACTTAAACATTTTGCCAAAGAATATAAAAACAAGCAAAAATAAAACTTTTCTTATCTTATTAATATTTTTATAATATAATCAAGCATTTTAAACTATAAAAAGGAGTTAAAATGAAATTGTTAAAATTGCTCGCTGCAAGCACAATTTTAGGTGCAAGTTTATTTGCTAATGAAGTTATCACTGTAGGTGCAACACCTGTTCCTCATGCTGAAATTTTAGAACAAACTAAAGATTTGCTAAAAAAAGAAGGTTACACATTGGAAATTAAAGAATTTAATGACTATGTTTTGCCAAATCTTAGTACGGATAGTAAAGAACTTGATGCAAATTTTTTCCAACATCAGCCTTATTTAGATGAGTTTAATGCTAATAAAGGCACAAAATTAATTAGCGTTGCAAAAATTCACATCGAACCAATGGCAGTTTATTCTAAAAAATATAAAAACATCCAAGATCTTCCACAAAATGCTACCATAGCTGTACCAAATGATCCAACAAATGAAAGCAGAGCTTTGGATATTATCGCTAGCACAAAGCTCGTTAGTTTTGAAAATGCTGCATTAAAAACTCCACTTGATATTAAAGATAATCCAAAAAATATCAAATTTAAAGAGTTAAAAGCAGCACAACTTCCAAGAGCTTTAGATGATGTTGATTTTGCAGTGATTAATTCAAACTATGCCTTATCAGCAAATTTAAATCCTGTAAAAGATTCTATTTTAATAGAAAGCAAAGAAAGTCCTTATGCAAATATCTTAGTAACCACTCAAGATAATAAAGACAATCCTAAAATCAAGGCTTTAGTAAAGGCTTTACAAAGTCAAAAAGTAAAAGATTTTATCAATGAAAAATACCAAGGTGCAGTAGTCCCTGCATTTTAAAACAAACCTTGAGTTTTAAAACTCAAGGTTATTTATTTTTAATAAGCTCTGTGGTAATTTTAGCTATTTCTAATTCTTCTTCTGTTGGAATAATTAAAATTTTAATTCTAGAGTCTTTTTTACTAATCTCACCATTTCTAAGCTGTGCATTTTTATCTAAATCTATATCAAATCCTAAATGCGCTAGCCTTTGGCATACTTTTGCTCTAACAATATCATCATTTTCACCTATACCAGCTGTAAAAATCAATGCATCAACTCTAGGCAAAATCGCAAAATATGAGCCAATATATTTACTTAAACGATAACAAAACATATCAAGAGCAAGTCTTGCTTTTTCGTTATTTTGTTCAATTTGAGCTTCAATATCTCTAAAGTCATTAAACCCACAAATTCCATAAACCCCACTTTTTTTATTCATTATAGTGTCTAAATCAGATGGGTTTAAATTTAATTCTTTTGCTAAAAATGGTAATACAGCAGGATCAATATCTCCACATCTAGTTCCCATAATCAAACCTTCTAGCGGTGTAAAGCCCATAGAAGTATCTATACATTTTCCATTTTCTATAGCACAAACACTCGCACCATTTCCAAGATGAGCGCTAATTGCATTAAATTCATTAATATTTTTACCAAGTATATGTGCAGCTTGCTTGCTTACATAAGAATGTGATGTACCGTGAAAGCCGTATTTTCTAACTTGGTGTTTTTCATAAAACTCATAAGGTAAAGCATACATATAAGCATAATCAGGCATACTTTGATGAAAAGCTGTGTCAAAAACTGTCACATTAGGAACTTTTGGAGCAGCTTTTATCATAGTTTTAATACCTATTAAATGCGCAGGGTTATGTAAAGGTGCTATGTGAGCAACTCTATCAATTTCTTTTAAAATTTCATCATCTACTAAACAATGCTTGGTTAAATTTGGACCTCCATGAACTATCCTATGTCCACACCCATCAAGCTCATTTAAATCATGTAAAATTCCACTTTGAGCAAATAGTTCATTTACTAATTCAATACCCTGTTCATGATCTTTAATCGCTAATTCTTTTTGGTATTTTTGACCACTTTTTAGATCTTTTAATTCTATTTTAGAGCTTTGCTCGCCTATTTTTTCCACTAAACCAGATGCTAGGGCTTCATCTTTTTCAAAAAGCTTAAATTTAATTGAAGATGAACCTGAATTTAAAACCAATATTTTCATTTTTCTCCTTATTCTTGTGCTTGAATAGCACTTAAAATCACAGTATTAACAATATCTTCTACCAAACAACCTCTACTTAAATCATTAATCGGTTTTTTAAGACCTTGTAAAATCGGGCCAATAGCTAAAGAATTTGCTGTTCTTTGCACTGCTTTATAGCAAATATTTGCCGCATTTAAATCAGGAAACACATATACATTTGCCTTTCCTGCTACTTTAGAATTTGGCATTTTACTTTTTGCTGTTAGCATATCATACGCTGCATCAAATTGTATAGGACCTTCTAGCTCAAGTTGAGGATATTTTTCTTTAGCTATTTTAGTAGCTTCTTTAATTGCATCCACGCTAGCCCCGCTTCCACTATCTCCACTAGAATACGAAAGCAAAGCCACTTTAGGTTCAAGCCCAAAAGCTTTAGCGCTATTTGCGCTCACATAAGCAATTTCAGCAAGTTGCTCAGGAGTTGGATTTGGCATAACAGCACAATCAGCAAAAACCAAAACCTTATCTTCTAAAGACATAAAAAACATACCAGAAACCAAACTTACATCAGATTTTGTTTTGATAATTTGCAAGGCAGGACGAATAGTTTCAGCAGTAGTTGTACTCGCACCACTTACCATAGCATGCGCTTTTTGAGTATGTACAAGCAAGGTCGCAAAATATGTTTTATCTTGCACTAATTTTTTAGCTTCTTCTTTACTCATACCTTTACTTTTTCTAGCTTCATACAAAAGCTCTTCAAATTCTTCATTATATTGAGAATTTTTAGGATTTATAATACGTACACCATCGATGTTAATATTTAAACTATTAGCTTTAGCACAAATTTCATTGCTATCGCCTAGCAAAATCAAATCAACAATATCATTTTGAATTAAAAACTCACTAGCTTTTAATACTCTTTCATCAAAACTTTCAGGTAAAACCACTATTTTTTTATCTGCTTTTGCTTTTTCAAAAAGCTCATAAGAAAATCTTGCCTGAGTTTTATAGGTATATTCTTGTAATAAATCTTGAGTAAAATCTTCATTTTCTTTTAACAAAACAAAGTCGCTAAGCTTTTGACTTAGTAAAAAATTTAACATAGTATGATTTTCATCTTGACTTTTTACATATAGTGGAGTATTTAGCTCTTTAGCTAAGGCTATATTTAAACTCAAATCTCCCATCAAACCAAAATCATCTACTCCAACCACTATAACAAAATCATTTTTATTTTTTATTTTTTCAAAATCTTGAATTATTTTTTTAAAAAAATCATTTGAATTTTGAGTAATTTTGCTTTGATAATTATTTTTTTCAAAACTACTAAAAAAATCTAACTTAAAATTGGTTTTTGAACATATTAAAGCAATTTTTTCTTTATTTTTTTCACAAAAAACAGGAAAGTAAAAGGCTATTTTACCTTGAACTTTTTCTAAAGACTGTGTTAAAAATTTCTCATCAACACAATTTAATAAAAACATGGATTTCATTTTTTCCTCTTTTTTAACAAAATAATTGTTTTTTTGTAATATAATAATTTTAAAATTCATCACAATAATATAAGGTTATAAAGCTATGAAATTTAAAAATGTTAATTTTTACTTGTTACCTTTTGTAATGTTTGGTTGTAGCGCCACAGTCGATCCACATATCAACATGAAACCTCCAACTTATGTAGAAGAATTAGCTCCAAAGCAAAATCATAACACCCAAAGCAACCCTGGATCGTTGTTTGGTAAAGGAGATAATCCTTTATTTTCTGATAAAAAAGCAATGAATGTAAATGATTTAGTTACTGTAGTCATTAGAGAAAATGCTACACAAAACTCACAAGGCTCTAAAGCTACAAGTAAAAACAATAATGTTAATTTGGGCGGAGGACAAGTAACCACTGGTGCTGGACTTAGTAAAGCTAGAGATTTTATCAATGATTATACAAATATAGGCTATACCACAGCAAGCACTTCACAATATCAAGGCACAGGAAGCCAAACTAGAAGTGAAAATTTCCAAACCACCATTTCTGCTAGAGTGATTAAAGTTTTATCTAATGGAAATTATTTTATAGAAGGAAGTCGTGAGCTTTTAATTAATGGTGAAAAACAAATCATTCAGCTAAGTGGGGTTATAAGACCTTATGATATTTCTCAAGATAATATGATAGATAGTAAATACATAGCTGATGCAAAAATTCTTTATAAAACAGAAGGTGATATAGATAAATCAACGCGTAAGCCTTGGGGGACAAAATTCATGGAAACCATTTGGCCTTTTTAAGCTAAATGGTTTTACATAAAACTTGGCGCATCATTAGAAAATAAAATCAAATCTCCATTTTGGGTTAATTTTGATAAAGTTTGCACAAGTTGAGATTTTTCTTTTAATACATAAAAATCTAATATAATATGTTTTTGCAAAATCGTGCTATTAGCCTCTGAAGTAATAATTACAAAATCGAAACATTCATTGATTATCTTGCATAATTTTATATTTTCTTCTTCATTAACTTCAACTATACCAGGAGTTACCAAAACTTTTCTTCCTTGATAGCTTTTACAAAGCTCATAGCTTTGACTCATACCTTTAAAATTTCCATTAAAACCATCATCTATGATAAATTTAGGCTCTTTAGAAATCACTTGCAAACGATGTTCTACTGCTTTTAAATTTAATACACTTTTTATAATATTTTCTATTTTAATTCCTAAATAATGAGCAAGTAAAATACACACACTAATATTATAAGCATTAAAAGCGCCTAGTAAATTTGCATGAAAATCATAAATATTATTATCTAATCTTATTTTAAAATCTAAACCTTCTAAACTTGCCCTAACATTACTTAAACAATCATCATAAAATTCATTTTTATATAAGGTGCTTGAGTGTAAAAAGTATTTTTCTAAACGCTTGGATTTTAAAGCTTGCAACTTAGCACTGCGGATGTTATCTTGAGTTTTAAAATACTCCAAATGCGCCAAGCCAATCTCACCAACTATGCAAATTTGAGGATTTAAAAACTCTGTAATTTCTAAAATATCATTTTGCTCTCTTGCGCCAGCTTCTACGATATAAATTTCAGTATTATTTTCTAAATTTTCATTGATATCTTTTACTATACCCATGAAAGTATTAACACTTCTTGGAGTTTTATAGCACTTAAACTCATCTTTTAAAAGTTCGTATAAAAAATTTTTTATACTTGTTTTTCCAAAACTAGCAGTAATTAGAATAATTTTTAAATTTGGATTATCACAAATTTTTTTATTTGCTTTTTTTATAAATGTATTTTGGTTTATTTTTTCTACTAAAAAGCTTAATAAAAATGCAGCTACTAAAGCTTCTAAACCTATCCAAAAAAATAGCATAAATACTAAAGTAAAAAGCGACAAAAATAAAAAATAACGCTTAATCCTAGCAGTAAAAACCAGCTTTTTATCTAAATTTTTATATAAGTACCCACCATATAACAAAGATAAAGCAAAAACTATAAAATATAAATAAAAATTTCCGCTATACAAAGAAAACACAAAAGCAAAATAAGGAATTATTAAAAAATATAAATGCCACAAAGGCTTAGCAAAATGTAAAATTATGCGTGAGAATTTATAAGAGTACCATTGCAAAGCTAAAATCAGGTAAAATCCAAGTAAAAAATTCAAACTTAAAAAAGCTATCATACTAATCATTTTTTAAAAATTCCTCATGTATTTTTTCATTTATAAAATCAGCATGTTTTAAAAAGAAAAAATGATCCCCATCTAATGCAAAAAAATTTCCTTTTTGTGCTAAAGAATGGATAATCGCTCCACTTTTTAAAGGCGTAGCTTTATCTTCATTACCCCAAAAAATCAAAATAGGGTTTTTAAGCTTTTGAAATTCATTTTCTAAATTTTCATTAACAACCTTCTTAAAGGTTTCATACATCACTTCACTCATACCTTGAGCGTCTTTACTAATAAAAAATTTCCTCCAAAAATCCCCATAAGGAAGATTTTTTAAAATTTTAAACAAGGCTATTTTAAACCTCACTTTAAAGCTTTTTGGTAAAACCACACCTGCACTAGAGAGTAAGATCAAACCCTGAAAATTAGCATTTTGACACATAATAGTCGCAACTTTTCCGCCAAAAGAATGCCCCATTAAATAATCTGCCTTTTGCTCAATTGTAGTTAAAAAGTCTTCTACAACCTTGGCATAAGCATAAGAATCCATAGGTGCATCTATGCTTGAATTTCCAAAACCAGGTAAATCTAAATAAATTTGTTTAAAATCACTCAAAGGCTTTTCAAAAGCTTGTTTCATAAGCTCTTTATTAGCACCCCAACCGTGTAAAATAAGAATTGTTTTTTCACATTTTGGATTGATGATTTCATAACTTAAATTATAAAAATATCCATTAGAATATACTCTAGTTTTTGCCATTTCTAGCCTTTTTTATCTTTATAAATCTTTTCTAAAAGCATTACAGCTTCATTTAAACGCTCATATTCTTCAAAACTTAAAAGCACGGCTTCAAATTTATTATTTTTTACTATCACCACTCTACCATTTTCGCTCTTTTTTGTTTTTTCAAGCATAGTACTGAAATTTCTTACTACTTCAGTTGCAGTATAAATTTCATCTTTGCTAAAAGTAGCCATGATTATAACTTACCTTTTTGCCCATTAATACTGTGAATAAAAGCATAATCAATCTTAATTTGCTTTTCTAGCTCTATATTTTTTGCTAAATTATCAACTGTGTTAGTAAAATCTTCAAATAAATAATTTGCCAATGATCCTGGGTTTGGATTGATCTCATTTAAATAAACCTCATCACCTATCACAAAAAAATCACAGCGAATCAAAGCTCCTTTAAATAAAGGATTGTAAATTCTTGTAAAATTATCCCTTAGTTTTTGCTTTAATTCTTCACTAATATCCGCTTCACTGACTTTAGAACTTTCTGAAAAACCTAAATATTTTTGTTCAAAATCTAAAATTTCATTTTTTCTAGGCTCTTCAATGATAGAAAATTCCATTTTTTCACCTATCATACAACCTGCTAAGTTATATTCTTTAATATTGCTTACAAATTTTTCAACCACAACATCCTCATCAAATTCAAAGGCAACATCTTTAGCATATTTAAGCTCGCTTTCATCTTTAACTATACTTATACCTATGCTACTACCTAATCTTGCAGGCTTTAAAATACAAGGAAAGTCTAAAGAAACATTTTGCTCTTTATGCGAATTTAAAACCTTATAATCAAGTGTTTTTACCCCTACACTTTGTGCATACAGTTTAGTTAAAACCTTATTAAAAGATAAAACACTAGCTTCTATACGCGGTCCTATGTATTTTATACCATAAAAATCAAGCAAAGCAGCTATTTTGCCATCTTCGCCATCTTTTCCATGTACGATATTTACCGCTACATCAATGTCAATTTTTTTCTCGCCTAACATAGTTTTTATAAAAAACCCACCCTGCTTTAGCACCAAGGCTTTTTCTTTTTTATAAGCACCACTGCTAAAAGTTTTTGCATTCATTTTTTCTTCATCTATAAGAAAAAATTCTTTATTTTTATCACAAAATATAAATTTTTTTTGCGCTTTGAGTACTTTTTTTAATACCACAGCACTCACAATGCTAATTTCATGTTCATAAGAATTTGCACCAAAAATTACACCATATATCATTATATTTTTCCTTTTATTATGCTAATTTTTTCAAAGCCTCTTTAATAAGCTCACTAGTATTTTTACTCTCACAAGTTCTTAAAACCTTTAAAATATTTTCTTGTTTAAAACCAAGTGAAAGTAAAGCTGCCAAAGCTTGTGCTTGGTCTTGATTGGAATTTTCTATATTGATTTTTGCATCACTTAACTCAGCTATAATTCTTTTTGCACTCTTTGGACCAATACCAGGAACCTTTTTAAATACACTCTCATCACCACTTTGCAAAGCCGCATAAAAAGTATTAGTATCTAAGCTTGAGCAAAGCGCCATAGCAGTAGTTGCTCCTATACCACTAATTTTAATTAATAATTCAAACATTCTTTGCTCATTAATATCTAAAAATCCATATAATTTATGAGAGTCTTCTTTGATAATTTGTGTGATTAAAAACTCAACCTTTTGATCTTTTTCAAAATTACTTGAGCAAAAAAGCGACACATAAACACCATAACTTACCCCACTTGAAGTTTTTAAAACAACAAAAGTAGGTTCTTTTTTACTCACTATTCCTTCAATTGCCACTATCATTTAGCTTATTCCTTGTAATTACTAATAGAGCGAATTTCATAAACACTCATCCCATTTTCAGTATCTATTTTTTCAAGCTCAAAACATTGAATTTTTTCTTCACTATGAGGATGATAGCTTAATTCTTTTCTAGGATTTAATAAAACAAATTTAACCTCGTTTAAATCCATCCATTTTCCACTTTTATTAATAATTTTTGATTTTAAAAGTTCATCTTGAATTTTTTTAAGCTTTTCTATATTTGCTTTTTCTTCTTCTTTTAAGGTTTCTATTTTATTAGCTAAAATATTTAAATTTTCAATCTTTTGATTAAAATCTTTAATAGTAATCTTATAAGCTTGCGGTACAGCTCTTTTTGCACTCATTAATTCTTTTGCCTTTTGCTGTAAAATTCTCACAGAATCTTTACTCACATGGATAGTATGCTTGGTTTCTTCAATTTCTTTGACTAAATTTTCTTGTTCTTTTTTTAACTCTTCAATATGCAAAAGTATCTCTTCTCCACTTTTTTCTTTATCAAAAGCTTTGAGATCTTGAATTACAAGTTTATTGCCACTTCCTTGAACTTTTTCAACATGAATCAAGCTTTTAGCAATACACAAACAATTACCACCAAGCTCTTGTATGTAAATTTCATCCGCAATAATCTCCCCACCCACAGCCTTTTTAATATTTACTTTTTTAGCCTTGATAGAACCATTTTCTAAAGTTTCAGCAAAAACTTCCTCGGCCTCACAATATCCTCTTAAGATATTAACCTCAACCTTTTGCCCTATAATAGTGCTTTTATGATGCATATTACCTTTAAGAATTACTTTTTTACCTCTTAAAACAGAATCTTGAGCCATATTACCAGTAACTTCTAATTCTTGAGCTTCAACAGTAATCCTAGGACCTATTGCATCTTCTAAACTATTTGTATTTTTAATCACAATGATAACTTGTTTATCAAAACCCGCCCAAATAGAACCCGTACTTTTAAAATCAACCTTATTAAATTCTAAATAATTTTCTATCTCATAAATAGATTTTTTTTGGATAATAAAGCCATCTTTTTTGGCAATATATTTTATACTTTCATCATCTTCTTTAACTTCAAAATTATCCGAACAAATAACTTTTTCTTTGTTTGTTTTTGGTGGGAGAGCTTTTAAAATTTTAAATCTTAAATCCTTGCCATCACTACCCTCTTTTGGTTTAATCCTCTCAATAGCCACCTCATCTTTTCCTATAGGTGCTACATAGTTTCTATTCATCACATCATTGTGCTTTTTTAGATTTTCTAGGTAGTGATATTGAATTTCTTCATTTGTAGGCTCTTGAGGATTAACTCCCTTACATACTTCAAATTCAACTTCAAAATCAAATTTTTGCTTTTCTTTAACTTTGGTATTAAAATCAATAATTTGCTTTTTAAAATCAAAAATTCTAAATCCAAGCAAATATTTCTCTTTTATCATCGCTTTGTAAATAGCTTCTAAAAGTTCTAGCGCCAATTTATCATGAAAAGCAATAATTTCACTGGCTTTAACACTAGCTTTTAATAAAGTACAAATTTCATTAGTGCATAAACTGATCTCAAAAGCTGGTGAGTGTGCAAATTTTTTAAAATAAATTTCTATTTTATACTCTTGCTCTATACTTAAATCATGAATTAAAAATTTTTCATCTTCTTCAAAAATTTTTAATTCTTTTTCATTAACTTTTATCCATTCTTGATTATCATAAGCATAAGAAGTACTAAAACTTAATAATCTAAAATCAAGTTCATCAACTTCGCATTTATTTTCAGAAGCAAATATCAAAAGCTCTTTATAAGGGTCTTTAGTATATAAAATTTTCTTCTCTTCCATAGCTTAAGCTTCCTTATTGTGTATAAAATTTTGATTTTAGCAAAAATAAAATCAAAATTTAGTTAAAATTATTGCTACTAAAAAATTTTATAATACTCAAACTAATATTTAAAGAATGAAAATTAATGAGAAAAAATATTATTTTTAAAAATTTTATCATCAATGCCTTAGGAATTTTATTTTCTAGGATTATGGGTGTTTTAAGAGATATTGTTTTAGCCTTGTACTTAGGGGCTGGAATTTATAGTGATATTTTCTTTGTAGCTTTAAAAATGCCTGCTTTTTTTAGAAGAATTTTCGCTGAAGGAGCCTTTGGACAAGCCTTTTTACCAAGTTTTTTAAAAGCAAGTAAAAAAGGTGCTTTTTGTATAAATGTCTTATTACAATTTAGTATTATTGTTTTTTTAACCTGTGTTTTAGTGAGTTTTTTTGCTGAATTTTTTACAAAGATTTTTGCCTTTGGTTTTAACAAAGAAACGATCATTCTAGCCGCACCTTTAGTTTCTATTAATTTTTGGTATTTGTTTTTTATTTTTTTAGTAACTTTTTTAGGCTCTTTGTTAAATTATAAACAAAATTTTTTCATCACTTCTTTTTCTGCTTCATTTTTTAATCTTTTTGTTGTGATTGCAGGATTTTTTGTCACTCAAGATAAACCTTTAGAAGCTTTGTATTATTTTTCGTATTCGACTGTTTTAAGTGGTCTAGCTCAACTTATATGGCATATTTTTGCTTTAAAAAACACTAGAATTTTAAAAAGTATGTATTTAAGCATAAAACTTAAAAAAACAAAGACTAGTTTAGATAAATTCCACTCTACTTTTACCCATGGACTTTTAGGCTCTTCGGCAAATCAAATTAGTTCTTTATTAGATACCACTATAGCTAGTTTTTTAATGGCTGGAAGTATTTCGTATTTGTATTATTCTAACAGAGTTTTTCAGCTTCCTTTAGCTCTTTTTGCAATCGCTCTAAGTCAAGTAAGTTTTCCCAAAATACTAAGACATTTAAAAGCAAATGAAGAACAAAAAGCCTTGGCTTTTATGCAAAAAGCTTTTGAGTATTTAAGCGTGCTTTTGATTTTAGCTAGTATAGTTGGGATTATTTTAGCTAAAGAAATTGTGGAGTTTTTGTTTCAAAGAGGAAATTTTAATCAAGAAGATACAAAAATCACTGCATTTTTATTACAAGCTTATCTTTTGGGGCTTTTGCCTTTTGGCTTGCAAAAACTTTTTTCTTTATGGCTTTATGCTAAATTTAAACAAAAAATAGCCGCTATAATAGCCTTTAAAACACTTTTTATATCAGCATTTTTTAGCATAGTGATTATTTTACTTATTAAAGAAGAAGCTTATAAGAGCTTAGGTATTGCACTAGCTTCATCTATTAGTGCTTTTTATTTATTATATGCTAATATAAAAGAATTTGGCTTTAAAAATCTTTGGGGTATTTTTAGGGTTAAATTTTGGCTTATTAGCATAGTATTTTTAAGTTTATTTGCTTTAGGCTTATTTGAAATTAAAGATATTTTAATACAATTTTTAATTGAAATTTATCATTTTTTTAAAGGTTTGTTTTGATGGTTTTTTTTGATAGTGTTTTAAAGAAAAAATGCGAATTTATCCCACATGAGGCAAAAAAAGCAAATATTTATTTATGCGGGCCTACTGTATATGATGATGCGCATTTAGGACATGCAAGAAGTAGTGTATGTTTTGATTTTTTAAGAAGAGTTTTACTAGCAAGTGATTATGAAGTAGTTTTTACTAGAAATTACACTGATATTGATGATAAAATCTTAAAAAAATTGCAAGAAAGTGGTAAAAGCTTAGAAGAAATTACAAATTTTTATATTAAAAGATATGAAGAAGATATGCAAGCGCTTAATATCTTAGAACCTGATTTTAAACCAAAGGCTACAGCTTATATTGAGCAAATGATTACTTATATAGAAAAACTTTTAGAATTAAACCTAGCTTATAAACTTGAAGATGGGATTTATTTTGATACCAGCAAAGATGATAAATACTTTTATATCTCTAAAAGAAATTTAGAAGATAATCAATCACGCCTTGAAGAAAGCGTGGCTAAAAAAAACGATAGCGATTTTGTTTTATGGAAATTTGATGAAAAATTTTATCCTGCAAGTTTTGGCAAAGGAAGACCAGGTTGGCACACAGAATGTGTTGTGATGATAGAAAGTATTTTTAAAGATAAACTTGACATTCACGCAGGGGGCATAGACTTACTTTTTCCTCATCATGAAAATGAAGCTTGCCAGTGTCGTTGTAAAAACAATCATGAATTAGCTAATTTTTGGCTACACAATGGCTTTGTGCAAATTAATGGTGAAAAAATGAGCAAAAGCTTGGGAAATAGCTTTTTTCTAAAAGATTCTTTAAAACTTTTTAGTGGAGAGGTTTTGAGATTTTATCTTTTAAGTGTGCATTATAGAGCGCATTTTAACTATGCTTTAGAAGACTTACAAGCTGCTAAAAAAAGACTTGATAAATTTTACCGTTTAAAAAAACGCTTAAATTTAAATGCTTTTATAGATGAAAAAACTACCATAGAAAGTGAAGTAGCTAAAAATATCTTAGAAGTTTTAAATGATGATTTAAATGCCTCTAAAGCCTTAGCTTTACTTGATGAGTTTATCAATGAAAGTAATATTTACTTAGATCAAAACCCAAAAGATAAAACTTATAAAATACAAGTAGAAAAAACCTTAAAAGAACTTTCTTTTATTTTTGGTATAGGTTTTATAGATACTATAAAATATTTTCAATTTGGCATTAGTGAAGAAAAATGTCAAGAAATAGAAGAAAAAATTGCTCTACGCAACAAGGCAAAGCAAGAAAAAAACTATGCCTTAGCAGATCAAATTCGTGATGATTTAGCTAAAGAGAATATTCTTTTAATGGATACACCAAATGGTGTGGTATGGGAGAAAAATGGATAAAAATTACAAAGAAATGAAGCTTAAAGAGGTATTTACTCGCTTTAAGTCTTATTATAAAGATTATTGGTTTTATTTTGTTTTAGCTATCATTGGCATGCTTTTAACTAGTGGTGGAACAGCTGCTAGTGCATACATCATAGAGCCTATTTTAAATAAAATTTTTATAGAAAAAAATGCTCAATTGCTTTATTATATGCCTTTATTGGTGATTTTAATTTATGCTTTAAAAAATATTGGTGCTTATATGCAAGTTTATTATATATCTTATGTTGGAACAGATATTTTAAGAAGATTAAGAGAATTAGTCCTTGGCAATCTTTTGCGCTTAGATATGAGCTTTTTTTATAAATACAGAAGCGGGGAATTAATCAGCAGGTGTACTTCTGATATTGGAGCTTTGCAAAATATAGTTTCTACTATCATACCTGAAATTTTAAGAGAAAGTTTAACCGCAATTGGACTTTTAAGCGTAGTGATTTATCAAAGCCCAAAGCTTGCTTTTTTTGCTTTAGTAATTTTGCCTTTAGCAATTTACCCTCTTGCTATTTTTGCTAAAAAAATCAAAAAAATAGGACGCAATACCCAAGAAAAAAATTCTGATCTTACTTCAAGATTAAGTGAAATCTTTTCTAATATAGAACTTATTAAAGCTTCTAATGCAGGTAAAAATGAAATGCAAAAATTCAGCCAAACAAATAGCGAAGTTTGCAAACTTTCTTTAAAAGGCATTAGAATCGAAGCTTTAAGTAGCCCTTTAATGGAATCTATGGGTTCAATTGGCTTTGCAATAGTAATTATAATAGGTGGCAAAGAAGTAATTGATGGAAGTTTAAGTATAGGTTCTTTTTTTAGCTTTACTACAGCTTTATTTATGGCTTATACTCCTATTAAAAGACTTTCTTCACTTTATACAAGATTACAAAATGCTGTGGCAGCTAGTGAGAGAACTTTTTATCTAACTGATTTAGAACCACAAATTAAAGGTGGTGAAGAAAAACTTACAGAAAATATCCAAAATATCCATTTTAAAAATGTCTCTTTAAGCTATCAAAAAGATAAAATGGTATTAAAAGATGTAAATTTTTCTTTTAACAAAGGAGAAATTCTAGCCTTAGTTGGATCAAGCGGTGGAGGAAAATCTTCTATTATCAATCTTTTGATGTATTTTTTTGAAAAAGATAGTGGTGAAATTTTAATCAATCAAAAAGATATTAGCTCTTTTGATATTGTTAGTTTAAGAGAAAATATCTCTTTGGTAACTCAAAATATTTATATATTTAATGACACTATAGCTCAAAATATAGCTTATGCTAAAGAATATGATGAAGCACGTGTAGTAGAGGTTTTAAAACAAGCTAATGCTTATGATTTTGTTCAAGAACTTGGTGGCATACATACTGAATTAAAAGAACATGGAAAAAATCTCTCCGGCGGACAAAAACAACGCATTGCTATAGCAAGGGCTTTATATAAAAATCCTCAAATTTTAATTTTTGATGAAGCAACTTCAGCACTTGATAATGAAAGCGAAAAAGCCATAGTAAGAACTATAGAAAGCTTAAAAAAAGATCGTTTGATACTCATCATCGCTCATAGACTTAGCACCATAGAAAATGCCGATAAAATCGCTGTGCTTGATAAAGGAAAAATAGCTTCTATAGGAAATGATGCTTATTTAATGCAACATTGTGAAATTTATCAAAAATTAAAACAAAAAGCACAAAAAACTGATAAAGTCAAAGAAAATGAAAACTAAAAATTATCATTTTTTTAGTACAATATGCTATTTTGCAAATAAAGGAAAAATATGACTTATGAAAGCTTAAAACCTTTAATATATAAATTAGATCCAGAAAATGCTCATGCTCTGGCTGAATTTAGTATGCGGACGCTAGATTGTATATTTCCTGGGGGGCTTAGTTTTTTTGCAAAAGACTGTGTAATAAATGATGAAATTTTAAATCAAGAAATTTTTAATCTGAATTTTTATAATCCTG
Source organism: Campylobacter sp. RKI_CA19_01121 (assembly GCF_025771295.1). Taxonomy (NCBI): domain Bacteria; kingdom Pseudomonadati; phylum Campylobacterota; class Epsilonproteobacteria; order Campylobacterales; family Campylobacteraceae; genus Campylobacter; species Campylobacter sp. RKI_CA19_01121. Next base: position 11,652 of record NZ_JAKMQA010000011.1, on the reverse strand, counting down.
TGGGTTTAGCAGGTGGTTTTGATAAAAATGCAACCATGATAAGACCGCTAAGTGCTTTAGGTTTTGGTTTTTTAGAGTATGGAACTTTTACTCCAAAACCTCAAAATGGTAATGAAAAACCTAGACTTTTTAGACTTGTTGAACAAGAAAGTATTCAAAATGCTATGGGTTTTAATAATAAAGGTAAAGACGCTATTGCAAAAGAAGTAAAAAAAGTCTATCCTTTTAGCATACCTTTAGTGGCAAATATAGGTAAAAACAAAATCACTCCAAATGAAGAAGCTATTAATGATTATATTATTTTATTAAAAGAATTTAAAGATTTATGTGATTTATTTGTAATTAATATATCCTCTCCAAATACCAAGAATTTAAGAGATTTACAAAGCGAGGAATTTGTAAGTACTTTATTTAACCAAGCAAAAGAAATCACAAATAAACCTGTGATTTTAAAAATTGCTCCAGATATGAATATAGACAGCGCAATTTCACTTTGTAAAAGCGCTATTAGTGCAAAAGCTGATGGCATTATCATGGCAAATACTAGTATAGATTATTCTTTGATTGACAATGCAAGAACTTTTGGCGGAATTAGTGGTAGATTAATCACCCAAAAAAGTGCGACATTTTTTAAAGAAGTAGCTAAAGAAATTTATCAAGATACTATTTTAATAGCAAGTGGAGGCATAGATAGTGCTGAACTTGCTTATGAGCGCATTAAAAATGGGGCTAGCTTGGTTCAAATTTATACAGCTATGATTTTTAAAGGACCAAGCATTGTTAAAAATATCAATCAAGGTTTAATTGAGCTTTTAAAACAAGATGGTTTTAATCATATTAGTCAAGCTATAGGAGTTAATTTTAAATGATTAATTATAAAAAAATCACCCTTGAAAATGAACTTGAAGTCTATACTTTACCTGTAAATAAAAAAAGCGGAGTTATAAGTGTAGATATTTTTTATAAAGTTGGCTCAAGAAATGAAAAAATGGGAAAAAGTGGCATAGCTCATATGCTTGAACATTTAAATTTTAAAAGTACAAAAAATTTAAAAGCAGGTGAATTTGATGAGATAGTCAAGGGTTTTGGCGGAGTAGATAATGCAAGTACGGGCTTTGACTATACGCATTATTTTATAAAATGCTCTAGTGAAAATTTAGATAAATCTTTATGGCTTTTTGCTGAATTAATGCGTAATTTAAATTTAAAAGATGATGAGTTTCAACCTGAAAGAAATGTAGTTTTAGAAGAAAGGCGTTGGAGAACTGATAATAATCCTTTGGGATATTTGTATTTTAGATTATACAATCATGCCTTTTTACACCATCCATATCACTGGACCCCGATAGGCTTTTTTAAAGATATACAAAATTGGAAAATAGAAGATATACAAGATTTTCATCAAACTTTTTATCAACCTAAAAATGCTATTTTGCTTGTGAGTGGTGATATTGATGAAGATGAAGTATTTACTTTAGCTAAAAAGCATTTTCAAGATATAAAAAATACCAAAGAAATCCCTATAGTTCATGAAAAAGAACCTGAGCAAGATGGTGCTAAACGTGTGATCTTGCATAAAGAAAGCGATACACAATTACTAGCACTTGCATATAAAATTCCTGCATTTAATCATGAGGATATGCCAAAACTTTGTGCATTAAGCGAACTTTTGGGAAATGGAAAAAGTTCTTTAATAAGCGAAATTTTAATTGATAAATTAGAACTTATCAATGAATTTTATGCTTATGCAAGCGAAAATATAGATGAGAATTTATTTATATTTATTTGTGTTTGCAATGAAGGTATAAAAGCAGAAGATGTTGAAAAAGAGCTTTTAAAAATTCTTGAAGATGTAAAAAATGCTAAATTTGATGATACTATCATGGAAAAAATCAAAAATACTGTAAAAAGTGATTTTATTTTTTCACTAAGCAATGCAAGTAGCGTTGCAAATATTTATGGCTCTTATCTTGCCAAAGGCGATTTAAAACCTTTACTTGATTATGAAAAAAATATAGAAAATCTAAGCAAAGATGATTTAATTCATTGTGCTAGAAAATATTTCAATGAAAACAAATCTACTACAATAATCTTTAAAAGGGGTGAAAATGGACAATAAAATCATTATAGGAGCAATGACAGCTTTAATAACTCCATTTAAAAATGGAAAATTAGATGAACAAACTTACCACAAACTCATCAAAAGACAAATAGCAAATGGGATTGATGCAGTAGTGCCTGTTGGAACAACCGGAGAAAGTGCCACCTTAACCCATGAAGAACATAGAATTTGTATAGAAATAGCATTAGATGCTTGCAAGGGAAGTTCTTGTAAGGTTTTAGCAGGAGCAGGAAGCAATGCTACCCATGAAGCTGTAAGTTTGGCTAAATTTGCACAAGAGCATGGAGCTGATGGTATTTTAAGCGTTACTCCATATTATAACAAACCCACACAAGAAGGTTTGTATTTACATTATAAAGAAATAGCAAAAAGCATAGATATACCTGTACTTTTATACAACGTGCCAGGAAGAACAGGTTGTGAGCTTCAAACAGAAACCATTATAAGATTATTTAGAGATTGTGAAAATATTTATGGAGTAAAAGAAGCTAGTGGGAGCATTGATAAATGCGTTGATTTGCTAGCACATGAGCCTAGAATGATGCTTTTAAGCGGAGAAGATGCGATTAATTATCCTATACTTTCAAATGGCGGTAAAGGTGTGATTTCAGTTACTTCAAATTTACTTCCTGATATGATTTCAAAATTAACTCATCTAGCTTTAGAAGAAAAATATATTGAAGCTAAAAAAATTAATGATGAGTTGTATAATATCAATAAAATTTTATTTTGCGAAAGCAATCCTATACCCATTAAAGCAGCAATGTATATAGCAGGTTTAACTCCTACTTTAGAATATCGTTTGCCACTTTGTAAACCTAGTGATTGCAATTTAGCAAAAATAGAAGCGATTATGAAAAACTATAATATCAAAGGATTTTAATGGATACTTTTTTTCAAAATAAAACTTTAGTAATTAGCGGTGGAACAAGAGGGATTGGTAAAGCTATTGTATATGAGTTTGCAAAAGCAGGAGCTAATGTAGCTTTTACTTATAATTCTAATGCAGATTTGGCTCAAGAAATTGTAAAAGATTTAGAAAATAACTATAAAATCAAAGCAAAGGCTTACGAGTTTAACATACTTGAACCAGAAACTTATAAAGAATTATTTGAAAAAATCGATCAAGATTTTGACAGAATAGATTTTTTCATCTCTAATGCTATTATCTCAGGTCGTGCTGTTGTAGGTGGATATACTAAATTTATGAAATTAAAGCCAAAAGGTATTAATAATATCTTCACAGCAACTGTAAATGCTTTTGTTGTTGGAGCACAAGAAGCAGCAAAAAGAATGGAAAAAGTTGGCGGGGGTAGTATATTATCTATTTCTTCAACAGGAAATTTAGTACATATTGAAAACTATGCAGGACACGGTACAGCTAAAGCAGCGGTAGAAGCTATGGCAAGATATGCTGCAACTGAACTTGGTTCTAAAAACATCCGTGTAAATGTAGTAAGTGGTGGACCAATTGACACTGACGCGCTTAAAGCATTCACAAATTATGAAGAAGTTAAAAATGCAACTATCAATCTTAGTCCATTAAACCGTATTGGACAACCTCAAGATTTAGCAGGAGCATGTTTATTTTTATGCTCTGATAAAGCAAATTGGATCACAGGACACACCTTAATCGTAGATGGTGGTACAACTTTTAAATGATTCATTACCCCATTTTGGGGTATTTTCTTTAAACACAAGGATTAATAAACAATGAATTTACCTAATATCTTAGCATTTATAAGGATATTATTAGCTCCACTTTTGTTTTTTTTGCTTATTAATGATTTTGAAAATATTCATCCTAGTTGGGTAAATTATTTTGCTTGTGTTGTTTTTGGTATAGCTGCCTTGACTGATTTTTTTGATGGTTATATTGCAAGAACTTGGAATCAAACTACAAAACTTGGAGCTATTATAGATCCACTAGCAGATAAAATGCTTGTTTTGGCTGCTTTTTTAGGATTATTACTCACCCAAAAAGCTGATCCTTGGATGATTTATATTATTTTAGTAAGAGAGTTTTTTATAACCGGTTTTCGAGTAGTTATGGTGAGTGAAAAATTTGATGTAAGTGCTTCTTTTGCAGGAAAAATAAAAACAACCTTTCAAATGATAGCTATTATATTTTTAATCATGCAATGGCCTTTTGCTAATACATTGTTGTTTATTGCCTTAGTACTTACACTTTATTCAGCTTTTGAATACATACTAGCTTATACAAAACATTTAAAAAAGGTATAATTTGAAATCATATTTATTTTTATTTATTATCTTAGCCATTGGCTTTAAATTTTATTCTTTTAGCTTTTTAATAACGCTTTTGGTTATATCTTTTTTAATTTTTTTTCACGAGTTAGGACATTTTTTAGCCGCAAAACATATGAAAGTAGATGTAGAAATTTTTAGTATAGGCTTTGGAAGAGCTGTTTTTAAAAAAACTTACAAAAACACAGAATATCGCTTATCTGCTCTACCTTTTGGTGGTTATGTTAAACTCAAAGGACAAGATGATTTAAATCCTAGCGAAAAAAATTACGAACCAAATAGCTATAATACTCTAAGTCCTCTAGCTAGAATTTACATACTTTTCGCAGGACCATTTTTTAATTTCTTTTTAGCATTTTTACTTTATATAGCCATAGGTTTTTTAGGAGTTCAAAAACTTGCACCTGTTATTGGCAATATAGCGCCAAACTCAGCTGCGCAAAAAGCAAATTTACAAATTGGAGATAAAATCCTAGCTATAGATGGAGTTAAAATTCAAAGCTTTGAAGAAATCGGTAAACTTGTGCATATAAAACCAACCTTGCTTAGTATAGAACGCGATGGTAAACTCATCAACATCACCCTAACTCCACAAATTGACCAAGGTTATAATGAGTTTTATCAAAAAGTTCAAAAACCACTAATTGGCATAGCACCTAAGGGTGAGTTTGTTACTATTTATCATCCAGGATTTAGTAGTTTAAAATATGCTTATGAAGAAAGCATAGAAGCTTCTTTGCTTATTTTTAAAGGCCTTGCTAAAATCATCAGCGGGGAGTTAGATACTAAAAACATGGGTGGAATCATCACTATGGTAGATATAACCTCCAAAGCAGCAAATACTAGTATAGTAGTTTTATTTTTAATCACAGCTTTAATTTCTATCAACCTTGGAGTGTTAAATTTACTTCCTATTCCAGCGCTAGATGGAGGACATATACTTTTTAACCTTTATGAGTTAATCTTTAAAAAAGAAGTACCAAAAGTATGTTTTGAATATCTTAGTTATTTTGGCATGGCTTTGCTTTTAAGTTTAATGGTGTTTGTAACTTATAACGACATCACTCGTTTTATGAATAATTAATAAGTCCTAGTGGCAAAATCATAGCGATTGAATTCACCTATATTGTTTTTACGGTAAAAACTATTATAAAATTGCTTACTTAAACTTTGCTCATAATTTAGTCTAAATCTTACCCACATTGCTGTTTGATCTTTGGCGCTAGTTTTTTCATCTTGATAATTAAGTGATAAATCTAAAATAGAAATTGGAGAATAAGTAATGTTATATTGATTTTGTAATTCTTTTATATTAGAATTTACATTTAAAACATTCAAATAAGGCAAATCAAACATCAAACCAAGCTCTGTGCTATCTTCGCTATCATTTTCCTTTATATTATAGTGATTAGCATATGCTTTAAAATAATGACCAAATTGAAATTCAGCACCAAAACTATTTTTTTCATAAGATTCTTTATACTGATCATTAAAATAATTAAAACCTAAATTAAACTCATCAAATTCATAACGATTAATAAGTCCTAAAGAATAAGCTTGTTCTAATTGCCCTATTCTTGCTTGTTTTTCTAAAAGCAAAGTAGCGTTTTCATAATCTAGTATTGAATTAATATTTTTTATATTTACATTTAAAGCATCATAGTCTAAATTAGCCTCTGTCTTATCTTTAGAGCTTAAATTTAAAACTTGACCTAAAGAATTACTAGCAAAAGAACTAAGATCTGTACTTTGAGCTTGGTACTCTTGTGGTTTTTGAAAAAATACTTGCTTAGAAACAGTGTTTGACTTTTGATATTTGCTAATATTAGCCTCACCCTCACCTAAGCTTTCTTCTAAATTTAAAGCAAATGCATTTATGCATATACAGCTTAAAAAAATGTATTTTTTCACTCAACCTCTAATGTATTATTCTAAAGATGCAAAATTTCACATTTATTATGAAATATCGCTAACTCTATATTTATAATAACATTATATTTTTACAATATGACTAATTAACAATATTTTTAATAACAAAGCAATTATTTTTCAAAAATACACCCCACCACTTAAATACAATTTCATTCTATGATCATCATCGTATTTATACTGATGAACTGCTCTTGCTGCATCAAGCTTTATATAATACTCATTAGTTTTATTATAAAGTACTTGCAAACCTACTGCATCTAAAAAATGCTCATCTGCTAATCTACCCCCATCTTTTTCATACCAAGCATAACCTATATCATAAAAAGGAGTAAAATAAAAATTAGTATTTGGTATATTTATTCTTATACCAAAGTTAGCTATTATGGTATTATCTCCATCACCTTCTCCATTATCATAAGCTCTTACTCCATAAGCTCCACCTAAAGAGGAACTCTCAGAAGAATCTAATTCAAAATTCCCTAATACCTTTTGATAGTTTATATTTAAAGTATGAGTAATGTATTCATTAATACTATAATAATTATTCACACTAGCATTGAGCTTTCTAAACCAACCAAAAGTTTTGCTACCAAATTTAAAATCACTATCATCATATACCTTACCCACACTTACCTTAGCACTATAACTTAAGGTATTATTCTCAAATCCTCTAAATAAACCTTCTAAACCCATACTACCTACATTAGAATGTTTATCGGTAGTAAAAACACCAAACAAACTAGTATCACTAAGTATCTTATGATAAATACTAGAAGTAAAATATAAAGATGAATTAGTATTAATCCATACAGGATAAGAAAAATCTACACCAAAATTTCTAGAAGTACCATAAAATCCTGCATCTTCATAATCTCCACCTAAAGAATAAGATCCTTGAGATACGCTTGGAGTAATTTTTAAATTTCCTAAAAAGAAAGTATAACTAGCTCCATAGTTAATTTGTTTTTCATTACTTGATTGTAAGTAAAAATTATAATAATCTCCCATATTAAGTATGGAATTAAATCCCATACTAATACCAGCTCTAATATCCCCTGCACTTTCAATACCATAATTATCAGCATATAATAATACATTAGCCTTAGTATCAGGAACTACTTCTATAACTACATCAGTTTCTCCTACATTCTCTCCTGCTTGTAAACCTGCTAGGGTTTGTACTCCATACATTTCATTGACTTTATATACACTATCTTCTATTAACTTAGTAGAGATGATTTTACCTTTGATTCTTTCATTAAGCTTACTTTCTATAAAATAATCTTTTATAGTAGTTTTATTCTTTACTATATACTTACCTAATGTTCCTAAGGCTATGTTTATTTGTACACTATCTTCAAATTCTTGTTGGGGTACATAAGCTGTTGCTGCAGGATAGCCATTAACTTGGAAATAATAAGCAATGATATTAGATATATCTTGTAAATCTTGCAAGCTAAATTTTCTAGCACTAAACTCACTAATAAGTAATTGTAAATCTTCTTCTTTAATACCTAGTTTTTCAAAGCTAGTATTTTTATTAGTGATAACAAATTTATATTTGGTTATTATTTTTTTAGTGGTAGGGGTGTTAGTATTATTAGTTTGATTGTTAGTTTCCCAATTAACTTCCTCTTCTTGATTTAGTTTTTCTTTTAATTCTTTCTTTTTTTCTTCAAAGTCTTTTTTAGCTTCTTGGCTTTTTATATAATCATCTTTAGTTTTTAGATTTTCTTTGATGGCTTTGTTTTGAGGGAGGTTTCTATCAGGGGATAATTCTATAACCTTTTCTATATCATTTTTAGCTATGCTAATACTTCCATTATTAGCATAGACTAAAGAGCTAAGTGCTATAGTGCTAAATAAGAGTTTTTTCATACTTATTTTTTCCTTTTATTTATATATTTTTAAAATTAAGAGTTTTTATTTTTTAATATTTATTATTGATTAATCAAAATATTATTTAATACGAGTATTCATTAATATACTCGTTATTATTGCTAGGATATAGCTATCCTAGCAAAGCATATTTTATAATCCTCCAACCACGCATGGATTCATAGTTTTATAATTATCACTAACTATGCAAGTTTTAGAATCAGCTTTTAATGAAGCTTCTTCAACTTCTTCGGTTTCTTCATCATCACTTACAGCTTCATCACCTATTAAATTAAGTGAAGCAGTTTGTTCAAAATCAGGTAAATCTCCACCTTGAGAATTATCTATATCAGGAAGTTTAGGTTCAACTAAATGTATTTTAGTAATATCATCAAATTTAGCAAAACTAAATTTTGTATAACCTAGATTTTCAATACCTTTATTAATACTAGCAACATTGGCATTTAAATCACTAATATCATTTGATAAGGCATTGTAGGAATTATAAGCATTAAGCCAGTTATCAAACGCTTGAGTGAATTTAGGATCATTGTAGCTTAGTTTACCTTTATTGACTAAATCTAATAATCTATTAAATTCAGCTTCTGCTGTAAAATAAGCTTGTTCTTTGTCTTTAAAGATTTGCTCTAGCTCTTTGTATTTGTTATATTGTTCTAAAAGATAAGCTTGATTTTTATCTAAATATGAAATTAACCCTAAAGTGTTGCTAACATTTGGCTTGATAATATCATCATAAATAGTTTTAGCTTTTTCGCTTAATCTACCATCAAAATTATGCTCTTGATAGTTTAATAAAAAGCTGATACTTTGAGCTATGCTTAAAGCTTTATCACCATCTATGCCTAAATGTGTTTTTACAACAGCTTTAATTTCTGCTTCACTTGAATCTTTATCTAATCCTTTAAAAGCATTAATAAAATCAGCTAGCTTTTTAAGATCTTCAACACTTACAGTATGCTCCACTCCTCTTATTTCATTGATAATCCATTCCATAATAACATTGGCATATAAATCATCATCATCTAAGATGACATCAGGATCGGCTGGGTCTATTGGATCGGTTGGTTTAGATGGCTTAGATGGTTTTTCTATGGTGTTAGCTTTAGATAAAAAGTCTTTATATGCATCGCTTTGAGTAGAATCGTTATAAGTGTGGATGTTTATTTTATCATTGGTATTACCCCAATAGCTTTGATCGGTAGTTGCATTGCTTAAATCGTTTTCATGGTGATAGATATGGATGTTTTTGAAATTTAAAGACGCTGGAGACATATTTATTCCTAAAAATTTTCCAGTACTTTCTACAGCATTGATATTTACACCTTTATCAAAATATAAATAAATATTTTCAAAGTTATAACTAGAAGATATAAATCCACCAGTACCAATAAATCCTCCAGCCCATCTTGTGTTTTTACTATTTCCAATGTTTTTAATATTTTCTAGTGAGATATTAGTAAAATTACAACCATCACAATTGCTGATATCTCCAATAAATCCTCCCGCACTATTATATAATTCACCATGATCGATACTATCAATCTCATCAATATTATATATTGAGATATCTCTAAACAAATTCATTCCATCAGATCGTCCAATAAACCCTCCGGTGGAGTTACTAACATAATACTCACCTTTAACCTCAGAAGATATTTTTCCAATATTATTTAGTGAAATATTAGAAAAAGCACTAGTAGCCCTTCCTACAAAACCTCCACTCATACTTCCCGCAACTGCTTCTCCAGATATAAAACCACCAATATAGTTGATGTTATTTAAATATATATTAGAAATTTCTCCTCCGCTAATATCTCCTGCAAATCCGCCTGTTTCAATTGAACCAAAATTTTGGTTATATGATATATGCAAAATTTTATTTACATTAGCCAAGCTTATATTGTCAATTTTGCTATTAAATGATCTACCTATAAAACCACCCACAGCACTACTACTGGTTCCATCATAACTCACATATTTTATTCCACCACCCATATAATCTACATTAATATTTTCAAAAGTAGCATTATGAGATATTCCAAATATTCCAGCACCTATTGTTGTATGAGTTGTTGTGCTTATATCTATATTAATGTTTTTTAAAGTATAACCCTGTCCATCAAATATTTTATTAAAAGCATTATTTGTTTCTTGCGAAAAATACGACCCAATTATCATATTAGTAAATTCATTATCTTGTTTTACACCATCACCATTTAAATCCACCCAATAATTAGCATAGTTTTGACCAGTGCATACTCCATTTTTACAATTAGCCCCAAAATCAATATCATCTACTAATTTATAGGTGTCAAAGAAATCTCTCATATTATTTTTATTTTCATTCCACCCTTTAGCAAAATAAAACCAATCTATATCAGAACCTATAGTTGCGTGTTTTTCAAATTTATCTTTAGTTACTAATTTTTTATTGCCTAAATTTGTTTTATCTATGTTGTCATATTCTTGAGTAATAAAGTTAAGTTTGCCTATATTATTGCCATAGTTATAATAAGATGTAGTAGATTGTTGTAAAGATCCTTTTACATACGCACTAGCTATAATAGAATCTGATTTAATTCCATCTACTAATATATTGACTTCATTCCCCACCAAATGAATTTTATCAGCTGAATTACCACTTGGATTTTTTAAAGCATCACCACTAACATTATCATTATGTTTGCCATTGATATGGCCACCATCTATACTTACCTTATTCCCTATAAGTAATACATTATTAGCATTAATATTACCCATATTTACCACATTGCCTGCTTTTTGTGGCTTAAATACCGGAGAAAAAGAAGCGCCTTGTGCTTTAAATTCCTCAAAATGTTTTGCTTGTAAAGACGAAGTCGAAGCCACAAAGCGATTAGCATTGATATTTCCTGTTTTAGTAATGATTACTCCATTAGGATTAATTAAAAAGACATTGTTACCACCTGCATTTAATATACCTTCTATGGTAGATTTACTAGTACCATGAGCAATGTTTAGGTAGTTTTGCCCACTTTGTCCTTTTCCAAAATGAACCTGCGCATCTTTACCTATACTAAAACCACCACCCCATTGTATGACTGAGTTTTGTTGGTTTCCATTAATATACATATTATTACCATTAATATTTATACTACCACTAGTCCCATGAGTAAATTTACCTCCACTAGGTAATTGATTTGGATTAAGTGGTTTATCTGCTGCCACTATAGGCGATAATAACATTGATACAGTTACACCTGAGAGTATGATATGATTTGCTAGCTTTTTCATAATTAATCCTTTTGGTATATTGCTTTAGTTTAAATTCACTACTATGCTTTTTGCATCTTTACTTACACTTAGAGTGTATTTAGCTTTTTGAACCTTTGCTTTGATGTTTTTATGTAAGCTTTGATTGTTTTTAGTAATAGTTTCTAATAAGCTTTGTA
>NZ_JAKMQA010000010.1:0-70269 GCF_025771295.1 Campylobacter sp. RKI_CA19_01121 | reverse complement strand
TTCTATATTTTCTTCTATATTTTCTTCTATATTTTCTTCTATATTTTCTTCTATATTTTCTTCATGTTGTTCATCTACTAATGTTAACTTATCATCTAATTCCTTGTCAATATCAGCTTCATTTGATAATTTAGATTTATCTTCAACTTCTAATGAATTATCTAAATTTTCTTCAAAAAAATCTTCTTGCAGATTTAAATCATCTTCACTTAAACTTTCTTCATGCTCAGACAAATCAATACCAGCCAAAAGTTCATTTCCATCTAAAGGCATATCTTTATCAATTAAAACATCCTCATCAAAACTCAATTCATCTTCTTCTAAAGTGCTATCCTTACTTTCACTTAAAGTTTTTTCATTACCCAAAAGTTCTATAAAATCAGTCGGTAAAAAAGGCTTATATAAACACTCTACGCCTTCTACTTGCTCTTGGTTTCTAGGCAATAAATAAATCAATCTATTGCATTTACTTTTCAATTCATCTAAATTAGCTTCAATATCATGATCTATGATGATAATATCATAAAATTCTTCAAGCTCTTCGGTACTTGCAAGCTCTTCAAATTCATAACCTAGTTTTTGAACCCCCAAGCTAATTAATTTTGAAACAGCTACATTAGAATTTATCAGCACAACCTTCATCTGTCATCTCCCAAGTTAAAGAAATGTATTATTTTAAAACATTTTTAATTATTTATTGCTTATATATTGAAAAACAATAACTCCATATGCTCAAAACTTTTTAACATTAAATTTTTAAAATACTGCATCATGATGAGTAAAATAGCAATAAGCACTGCAAAAGATAAAAATATCTTGATAGGATAACCCACCACTAAAAGATTAAATTGTGGCATAGTTTTCATAAGCATACCAAAAATAACATCTGATAATAAAGATATTGCTAAAATGGGAAAAGCCATAGAAAAACCGAGCACAAAAATATTTACCATAGCTTTATTCAAATAAAGCATTAAATTCTCATGCGGATAAAATCCACCCAAACTAATATAATCTAACGAACTAGATATAAAAAGCAATACCAAATGATGACCATCAAATGCTAAAAAAACCAACAATGCAAGCAAATTTAAAACTTGAGAAATTACTGGAGTATTAGCACCTGTAGCTGGATCTAAAATACTAGCCATAGAAAAACCCATGGTAAAAGAAATTTGCTCACCTGCCATTTGTAAAATGGCAAAAATCATTTGCAAAATTAAACCTGCAACCATCCCAAAAAGCACTTCACTTAAAAGATACAAAATAAAAAAAGAATCAGGTGTATTATTTTCAAGTTTTGCCAAAGGATATAAAAACATTGTTAAAAACAAAGCTAAAGTTGTTTTTACTACCAAAGGTATACTATTGTGAGAAAAAAAAGGGAAAAACACTATTAATCCACTCATTCTAGCAAATAAAAGCATGAAAATTACAACATTTTCATCGCCTAAATATTTAACAAATTCCATAATTACTTAAATGATAAATCCTATCACATTTTTTAGCAAGTTCTTGATCGTGAGTCACAAAAACTAAAGCTGCATTATTTTCTTTGACATAACCAATCAAAATATCTAACACATTTAAAGCATTTTTAAAATCTAAATTACCAGTAGCCTCATCAGCAAAAATGATTTTTGGTCTTTTACTTAAAACTCTAGCTATACTTACTCGTTGCTGCTGTCCACCACTTAATTTTGTGATCTTTTGATTCATTAAATCAACAATATCAAGTTTTTTTAATAACTCATAATCGATATTTTGCCTACTCAAAATACTTGCAAGCTCTATATTTTCAAAAGCTAAAAAACCTTTAAATAAATAATGCATTTGAAAAATAATCCCAAAATCTTTTCTACGAATTTCTAATAAAGCTTCATCGTTTAAGGAATACAAATCCTGATTATTATAAAAAACTTTTCCTGATTGAGGTTTTAACAAGGTAGATAAAATATGTAAAAGAGTAGATTTGCCACACCCACTACTTCCACATATTGCAATACAATCTTTTGCATTTAAAGTAAAATTTAGATTTTCAAAAAGCGGAATATCAAAACTATGGCTTAAATTTTCCGCTTTTAAAAGTTCCATTTTTAACCAATTTGCGCAGCAACTTCAGCAGCAAAATCTTCAGTTTTCTTTTCTAGACCTTCGCCCACTTCAAAACGAATAAATTCTACTATTTTAATAGTTCCACCAAATTCTTTTTCTTTTTCTGCAATTACTTGCTCGACAGTTTTTTTATCATCCATCGCATAAAACTGTCCCATTAGGGTAAGTCTACCATCAAGCTGAGAATTATCTGCTATAAAGCTATTTAGTTTACCTGGGATAATGTTAGGCCAAATTTTTTCTGGTTTTCCTTGTGCTTGAAGTTCAGCTTTAATAGCTTCTTCAGCTTCTTGGATTATCTCTTGAGTTAATTGCTTTCTACTTGCAAATTTTGGAATTTTAAGCTCTGGCTTATTAGGGTCTTTTAATCTTCTTCTTTCTTCGTTTTCTTTTTCCAACTCTGCAACTAAAGCTTTATATTCATTTTCTACAAAATCCATATCAAGCTCTTCATAAGATAGATAACTTGGTTTCATTGCAGCAATATGCATACAAAGGTGTTTTAAAAATTCTCCACATTTATTAGCCGTAGCTTCACTATCACAAGCTGCAGCAATAATAACACCCACGCGTCCATTAGAATGAACATAACCATTTACCGCTCCACTAGCTCCAGCTTTTACAGTAGCAAATCTTCTTACAACTAAATTTTCACCTATAGTTGCAATTTGATTTTTTAAATATTCTTCAAATTTAACACCATTAATCTCACTTGAATGCAACTGCTCAACATTTTGAAGGCTTTTAGCTTGAATATGTGCTGTTGTATCTTTTGTTAAAGCAATAAATTGTTCATTTTTAGCAACAAAATCAGTTTCTGAATTGATTTCACTTACAGTTGCGCATTTTAAATCATCGCTTACTTTTACACTTACCAAACCTTCAGCAGCTAAACGATCGGCTTTTTTATCAGCTTTTCCAAGTCCTTTTTCTCTTAAAAGTTGTACTGCTTTTTCAAAATCACCATCTGTATCTTTTAAAGCATTTTTACAATCCATCATACCTGCGCCAGTACTTTCGCGCAGTTCTTTTACCATTTGTGCAGTGATTTCAGCCATTATTCTTTATCTCCTTCAAAATCTTCTTCACTCATAGCTTCTTCTAAAACTTCTTTTTTTTCTTCTTCAGAGATTGGTTGTTCTTCATTTGCTTCACCATCTTGCTCTCTTAAAGCTTTACCTTCGTTGATTGCTTCAGCCATTTCTTGGCAGAAAAGTTGAACTGAACGAATCGCATCATCATTTCCTGGAATTGGGAAATCTACTAAGTCAGGATCGCAGTTTGTATCTAGTGGAGCAACCACAGGGATTTTTAATCTATTAGCTTCTTGTACTGCAATTTTTTCTTTAACAGTATCGATAACAAAAATCATATCAGGTTGGGTTTTCATATATCTAATACCACCAAGATATGCTAGTAATTTTTCTTTTTTTCTAGTAAGCATTAAAGCTTCTTTTTTAGTTAAAAGCTTAATGCTTCCATCTTCTTCCATTTTTTCTATAACTTCTAATTTTCTAATCGATTGGCGGATAGTTCCAAAGTTAGTCATCATACCACCAAGCCATCTATGATTTACATAAGGCATACCGCATTTTTCAGCATATTCTTTAATCGCTCCACCAGCTTGTTTTTTAGTGCCAACAAATAAAATTGTTTTACCTTCTGCAGCAGCATCGCGAACGATGTTATATGTATATCTAAAGTATCTAAGTGTTTTTTGTAAATCAATTACATAGATACCTTTTCTTTCTCCAAAAATAAATTTTTTCATTTTTGGATTCCATCTTCTTGTTTGGTGTCCAAAGTGTACACCACACTCTAATAAATCTCTCATGCTTACCATGAAATTCTCCTTGAAATAAAATAATTAGGTTTATTCCTCCGCATTCTTTAACCCATAAGCAACCTAATAAGGAAATTAATGCGTGTGAAATGAAAGAATATTATATCAAATTTTATTTTATATTTAGCTTATTATTGAAGAAAAAGAACGCCACAAGGCGTTCTTTGGGTAAATTAGTGTAGTTTAGACCAAACTGATCTTTTCCAGCCTATAGCAAAAATACTTAAGATAGCAAAGAATATCATGATATAAATTCCTGTTTGCTCTCTTTCTTCTTTTTTACTATCACCAACTTTTTCAAGATAATTAATAACTTGAGTTTGTGCTTTTTCATTCAAACCAACTCTTGGCATAGCAGTTCCATGAATTTTCTTTTGAGGTTCATTGATGAAGATTTCAAGATAATGTGCACCTTTAGAACGAATCATCATAGATAAATCTGGAGGTGTCATACCAAGATAATTTTTTAAATCACTCATATTTGAGCTTGAAACAAAGCCATCATATTTTACATCATGGCATCTTCCACAAGCATTTTCAAATGTATGTTTGTTTTTAGCAAAATCAAACTCTTTTGCAATTAAAGCTGTTTTTGCTTGCTCTGAAAGCTCTTGATTTTTAGCATATTTTTCTTCTAAATCAGCTTTTAATTTTGTATCAAATTCTTTTTCATATTCACTAGCTGTATTTTTAAAGAATGCAATTAAGTCTGCTAAATCTTGATTATCTTGTGCTTCATCGCCACTTAAAGGATAAGCAGGCATTAGGAATGGATTTTCATCATTAAATTTATGTGAAATTTGCAAAGCTTTAACCGGATCAACAATCAATGCTGCTAAAAATTTCTCATCATAAATAGCACCCGCATCACTTAAATCAGGAGGCGTTACACCTAAAGAAGAATCTGTAATAGTAGCAGGAATTCCGACAGCTTTTACACCATGGCATGCAATACAATTTCCTTCAAAAAGTTCTTTTCCTTTTTGTGCATTACCTTTGCTAAAATCGATTTTTGCGATTTTTTCCCACAATTGCTTAGTAGCTTCTTCTTGGCTTTTTGCAAGTTCTAATGCTTTTTGAGCATTAGCTATAGCTTTTTCACTTCCTGAAGCATTAGCATCCACTGCTGCTTTTTCTTTTAAAGCAACTTCACCTTTGGTAAATTCTGCATCAGCTTTTGCAAAGTCAAAATTAACCGGAGTTGAAGGAGGATTCATCACTGAATGCGCGTAAGGCTCAACCCCCCAATAAACTAAACCTGTGAAAAAGACAACTACAAAAAATATTTTTAATTCTCTCATTATTAGCCCCTTTTTCTTTCCATGATAGTAATAATTGGCAAGACTACTAGCAATAATAGTAAAAATACCATAGAAGCATAAAATCCTATCCAAGCATTAATTCCTGTTGGAGGAAGTTTTCCATAAACTGTTAGTACAATTAAATCTATCAATAATACCCAAAACCATACAAAAAACATTGGTCTTTCATGTGCTGGTTTTACAACATCACTTCTATCAAGCCAAGGTAATAAGAAGAAAATAATTTGTGCTATACCAAATGCTGCAAGTCCTATATCAAAAGCTTTAATGCTTCCAACATCAAAGAAAAATCCTCTTAAAACTTCATAACTCCATAAGAAATACCATTCAGGATAAATATGAGGAGGTGTTTTTAAAGAATTTGCTGGGTCAAAGTTGATTGGATCCATTGCAAAATTGAATTTAAAACATACCAAGTAAAAGAAGAAAATCATAAATAGCGCAATATACATAAAATCTTTAGCTAAAAATCCTGGCCAAAAAGGAATAACTTTAGAACCTTTTGTATCACCTGCTAAATATTTTTCAGCTTCTAAATCAAAATCAATCTCTTCTGAAATTTCATTATTAACATGAGGAATTCTTAAAGAATAAAAGTGGAATGCAATAATTGCTAAAATCACAATAGGCAATAAACATACATGTAACATAAAAAATCTAGTTAAAGTTGGATCTGAAACTGCAAAATCTCCTCTTATCCAAATAACCAACGCATCACCTATAAAAGGAATTCCGCCAAAAAGCTGAGTAATAACTTGAGCAGCCCAAAAACTCATTTGCCCCCAAGGTAACATATATCCACTAAATGCTTCTGCTGAAAATACAACAAATAAAAGCATACCACTAATCCAAATCATTTCGCGGCCTCTTTTATAAGAGCCATAATAAATTCCTGTTAACATATGGATATATATGATTAAAAATACAACCGAAGCAGCCACACCGTGCATATGACGCCAAAGCCACCCATACTCCACTTCTTGCATGATAGTTTTATTTACACTATCAAAAGCCAAAGCTACATCTGGCTTGTAATACATTACTAAAAATAAACCTGAAATAAATAAAATAGCAAAAAGAGTAGTTAAAATAACACCCATTGCCCATAAGAAGTTAATTTGTTTTGGTATCCAATATTGAGCCATTAAAACATTAAAAAGCTTATTTACAGCTAATCTTTGATCAAGCCAATCTACAATACCATTTGCTTTTTTTATCTGTGCCATATTAAGCCTCCGCGATCATTTTTTTATATTCTGGACCTTCTTCGCCTAATACTAATTTTGTTCCATCAATTCTAAAAGGAGGAATGTCCAAAGGTCTTGGAGGAGGACCAAATACATTTTTACCACTGGTGTCAAATTCACCACCATGGCAAGCACACTTAAATAATTTTTCGCTTGGAGCGTAAGCTGGAATACAGCCTAAATGTGTACAAAGACCAATAACTACAGTATAAGCAACATCACCCACAACAACATCTCTATTGCTATCTTTTGCCATATCTGCATCTTTTTTTAAGATAAATATAGGCTTCTTACGCCATTCAATTGTTCTAAGCTCGCCCTCTTTCATGCCAGAAAGATCTACAGTAGTAATACCTGCTGCTTTTACACTTGGGAGTGGATCCCATGTTTTTTTCATTGCAACTAATGAAAAAGCACCACCCACAGCAGCTACCGTTCCAAAGGCAAAGCCCATAAAGCTTCGTCTACTTTCAGATGTAGCCATTTTACTTCCTTTGTTTTGATTTTTTTGTAAAACTTAGCAGTTTATCTAAAAAATGATAAATTTTTTCTTTGGTATAAAAAGCTTGATTTAAGATATATGGATATTTATTTAAAAACAAAAATAAATGTTTGTTTTAAATCATAACAATAGATAAATTTATTATCTATTGTTTTTTCATTTTGATATAAATATGTAAAATATCCAAAGCAGCAGGAGTAATACCGCTAATTTGCGAAGCAGCAAAAATAGTTGGTGGATTAAATTTTTGCAGTTTTTCCACTACTTCATTACTCAATCCACTCACACTTTTAAAGTCAAAATTTTCAGGGATTTTCAAATCATTTAAATTTTTCATTTTTTCAATTTGTGCTTTTTGCATTGCAATATAATGATAATACTTTGCTTCATTTAAAATTTCATTTAAAGAATACTCATCCATATTTTTAAACATTTCATCTAAAGCTTTTAATTTTTCTATATTAAAACTAGCTCTTGCAACAATTTTTTGCAAACTCACTATTGAAGTAATCTTTTCCTCTTCAATGCTTTGTAAAAATTCATTATTTTGCTTACTTGGTGTCCATGTAGTTTGAAGTAAAAACTCAAGTCCTTTATCAACATTTTGTTTTATATTTTCAATATATGCATAATCTTCTTGACTTAAAAGTTTAAAATTATATCCATATTCTCCAAGTCTTAAAATGGCATTTTCTTCTCTTAAAAGCAATCTATACTCAGCTCTTGAAGTAAACATTCTATAAGGCTCTTTAGTACCTTTCATCACTAAATCATCAATCAACACCCCTATATAAGCCTCATCACGCCTTAACACAAAAGGATCTTTTTCATCAATTGCTAAAACCGCATTCACTCCTGCCATAAAACCTTGCGCAGCAGCTTCCTCATAACCAGTGGTTCCATTAATTTGCCCAGCACAATATAAATTTTTAATCTTTTTGGTTTCTAAAGTATGTTTTAGTTCTGTTGGGTCTATATAATCATACTCTATAGCATAGCCAAAACGCGTGATTTTAGCATTTTCAAAACCTTTTATACTTCTTAGCATTGCAATTTGCACTTCATAAGGAAGCGAGGTAGAAAAGCCGTTGATATAATATTCAGTCGCATCTTTAGTTTGTGGTTCTATAAATAAATGATGACTTTCTTTATCACCAAAACGATTAATCTTATCTTCTATAGAAGGACAATATCTTGGTCCTATACCTTCAATTTGCCCTGTAAAAAGCGGAGCACGGTAGAAATTACTTTTTATAATCTCATGTGTTTTTAAATTTGTTCTTGCTATATAACATGGAAGTTGATTAGGCTTGAAATTTTTTGTTTTAAAGCTAAAAGCTTTAGGATTTTCATCTCCAGGTTGAATTTCTAAAACACTAAAATCGATACTTTTAGCATCAACCCTTGGGCAAGTTCCTGTTTTTAATCTTCCTACTTTTAAACCACTTTGTTTTAAGTAATCTCCCAAATTTACAGATGCAAGCTCGCCTACCCTACCTGCTTGAAGTTTGGTTTCACCTATATGGATAAGTCCATTTAAAAAAGTTCCTGTTGTAAGTATGATTTTTTTAGCAAAATATGTATTTTCTAAATTAGTTTTAACCCCTTTAAGCTCATCATTTTCAACAATCAAAGACAAAGCTTGCTCTTGAGAGATTTCTAAATTTTCAAGTTTTAAAAGCATATTTCTAGCACAAATTCTATAAGCATCCATATCAATTTGTGCTCTACTTCCGCGCACTGCAACACCTTTGCTTTCATTTAAAATTCTAAATTGAATTCCAGCCTCATCGGTAATTTGCCCCATAAGTCCACCCATAGCATCAAGCTCTTTTACCAAATGTCCTTTTGCTAAACCACCTATAGCAGGATTACAACTTGCAGCACCAATTTGCTCGATTAAAGTAGTTAAAAGTAAAGTTTTTTTACCCATTCTAGCAGCAGCAGCACTAGCTTCAACTCCAGCATGCCCACCACCTATTACGATTATATCATACATATTTTGACCTCATTTTTATAAAAAAGGCAAAAATTATATAATATTTTTTAAAATAAAACACTAAAAATACTTTTTGAAATTTAAAAGTTTTAGATAAAATCTCGTAAAAATTAAAGGTATTGAATGTTTAATGGATTAATCCGCGAATTAGCCTTTGTCAAATCATATCAAAACAACACTTTAAGATTAAAAGCAAACTACAAACCAAAACTAGGCGATAGCATAGCAGTTAATGGTGCGTGTTTGAGCGTAACAAAACTTTTTGATGATGGTTTTAATCTTGAGCTTTCTTATGAAACAAGAACTCACATAGCTATTGAAAATTTAAAAGACTATGTGCATATTGAACCTGCATTAGCTTATGGTGATAGAATAGATGGGCATTTAATGCAAGGGCATATTGATGGTATAGGTGAAATTACTAATATTTCTAAAAAAGAAAACGGAGTTGATTTTTATATTAAATGTCCTGATGATATACAAATTTATATGGCAAATAAAGCAAGTGTAGCCATAGATGGAGTGAGCTTGACTATCAATGAAGTTTTAAAAGATGGTATTCGTTTAACTATCATTCCTATAACCTTTAATGAAACCTTGTTTAAAAACTATACCATAGGAAGGCGCGTTAATATAGAAAGTGATCTTTTAGCAAGATACATACACAGACAATTAAATTATAAAAAAGAAATTTCATGGCAACAAATAGAAAAGATTACATCACTTTATTAGAAAATGACTTCGCAAAAGCTTTTGTAGCCTTTGATCAAGATTATAATATTTTTAGAGCAAAAATTCATGATAATATTTTTCCTTGGGAAAATTCAATAAAAAAGTGTATATTTTTAAATCAAATTCATTCTAATATCATCACTCATTATAATAAAGATTTTCATTTTAACGCTGATGGAATAATTAGCAATGAAAAAAATATAGCTTTGTGTATTTTAAGTGCTGATTGCTTACCTTTACTTTTATATGATGATGAAAATAAAGCCGTAGCAGCTTTACATTCGGGTAGAAAAGGTTGTTTTGAAAACATCTTAAAAGAAGCTGTTTTAAAAATGCAAAAAAGTTTTAACACTCAAACAAAAAATTTAAAACTCATTATTTCAGCAGGAATTTGTGCTAAAAATTATGAAATTAATGGCGAGGTTTTAAACTACAGCAAAGAAAAATTTGCACCTTTTTTACATGAAAATAAGCTTGATTTAAAAGCATTAGTTAAATTTCAAGCAAAAGAATTAGGTGTTAGTGATATTTTTGATATCAATCTTTGCACCTTTGATGATAAGAGATTTTTTTCTTATAGAAAAAACCAAACTCCAAAGCGCATTGTTAGCGTGATTTATTTAAAGGATTAAAATGTATGAAGTAAAAAATTTGCTTGCTTTAAAAATTTTACAAAAGGCTAGAGAATTTGGTGATAATGACTTAAGCAACGAAGTTTTAATCACTCAAATGCTAAATCATACCTCACAAACTCTAAATCAAAACGATACTAAAAATTTAAATGAATTTATCACAACGCTTATAAATGCCAAAGAAAAGGCTAAAATGAGTAATAAATAATTTTAATTTTTCCAAGTTAAAATAAATTTTGTTCCTTTATTTAGCTCACTTTCTACTTTTATGTTAATGTTATGATCTTTACAAATTTTATCCACTAAAGAAAGCCCTATACCAAAACCGCCTTGATTTTCATTAAATCTCGAATAACGCTCAAAAATGTTGGCCAAATTTTCCTTTGCTATACCACAGCCACTATCTTCTATTATAAGTCTTTGCTCCAAAAGCATTATTTTGATATATCCATTTTTTACATTATATTTTATAGCATTATTAACAAGGTTATCAAACATTTTAAAAAACTGCTCTTTATTGGCATAAATTTTTCCATCATCTTCCAAGCTAAGCTCTAAGTTAATATTTTTTTGCTCCAAAAATATCTTAAAATACTCCATTCTTTCTTTAATCAAATCTTTTAAAAATATCCAATCCTTTTTAGCCTCATAAACTTGAGAAAAATTTAAAAAAGTTAAATCTGAATACAAATGACTCAAAGTCAAAGCAGCTATTTTTACACGCTTTAAAGCTTTAACTTCTTCAAAATTCTTTTTTCTTTCTAAACCTTCTACACTCATTAATATCGCACTAATTGGAGTATTAATCTCATGAGTGGTATCTTTTATAAAATTATTTAAAAATCTTATTCTCATTTCTAAAGGCTTGAGTGCAAATTTTAGTATAAAATAAGCCATTATACTTACAAAAATCAAAGAAAAAACCATAGCCAAAGCTACTTTAAATCTTATAAATCCAAGTTCTTTGGAGATATCATCACCTTGTACTAAAACCCTCAAACGATTAACATCACCTAAGACCTCCAAAGCATCTTGTCCTTGAGTATTTGCAAGCAATAAATTATTTAAATTCACATCAGCCACATAAATTAGAGTGTTATTATTATAAATATTTGCGTTATTAAGTTTAAAAAATGTTGTTTGAGCAGGCAAGTCAAGATTAGAAAAATAAACTTTTGTTCTATCAAATATTGCAAATTTTATATTAGAAATTTGAGCAATTTTTCTAGCACCTTTTTCTATAGGCTCAAAACGTAACTTTTCCATTTGTAAAATTACAAAACGATGTTCTTGTCTTAATTTTATGCTATGTTCAGCTATTAATTCTTCTATTAACTTTGCATACCATACGCCAAAAAGTACTATAAGAACACTTCCTATACTCACTAAATACAAAGAAAGAATTTGCCACGCAACGCGCTTGGCTTCATACATAACAATACCCTCTTCCTCTTTGGTTGACAATACTATCTTTGCCTAAAATTTTTCGTAAATTTTTTACATAAGCTCTTAAGCTAAGCTCACTTGGCTCTTGATCATACTCCCAAATTTCTTCAAAAATGTAAGCAGTATCTATAAATTTACCTTTATTTTTTAAAAGCAAAGATAAAAGCTTTAATTCTTTTAAAGGCAGAGTTAAAGGTTTATCGTCTTGATATAAAGTTTGTGAAATAAAAGCAAATTTAAAACCATTTCCCAAGTCTTCATAATCTTCATTTTTATGAGCAAAAGAACGCTTTAAAATAGCATTAATTCTTATTTTTAACTCCTGCAATTCAAAAGGCTTTTTAATATAATCATCACAACCGCTTTCAAAACCTTTTTGTAAATCCATAGTAGTATTCAATGAAGTCATAAAAATAGCTGGAGTATATTTACCAACTTCTCTTAAATTTTTAAGCACACTAAAACCATCACCTTGTGGAACTTTTACATCTAAAATCCATAAATCAAAATTTTTCTCATAAGCTTTATCTTGCGCATCTTGAGCATTATCCACTAAAGTAACTATAAAACCTTCTTCTTCTAAAAATTCACTAACAATTTCTCCTAAATTAATATCATCTTCTAACAAAAGAATTTGTGTAGCCATTTTTAACCTTTTTATCATATTTTCTTAAAACATTATATTTTTTTTGTGTAAATTGAGTGTGAATTTAGTAGAATTAAAGCAAAATATTTATAAAATATTAACTATTTTATAATTTATACTGTTAGGATTTTTATGTTACCTGAATGGGATAAAAAATATAGCATTAATAATGAAAAAATTGATGAACAACATAAAAAACTTTTTGAACTTGCTGCTAGAGTTGAAGAAATTTCAGATAGACCAATTTATCAAGTAGAACTTAAAAAGATAGTTGCTGAATTTTTTCACTATATTAAAATTCATTTTCAAGATGAAGAAAACTACATGACTGAAATTAATTATCCTTACTTAAACCAACATAAACTCATGCATAAACAAATCACAAAATCTATGATAAAACTCATACAAAGCATAAAAAGCACTAATGATTTAAAAGAAAAATTATACATAGTGGTTAATTCATGGCTTATAGAACATATCATTCAGCATGATATGATGATAGAGTATTGGAAACAAAGTACACAAATACAAAATTCTTCAGATAGCTTTGAAGAAGAAAAACCAAAAATAAAAAATTTCTTATATCAATGCCAATGCGAAGGTAGAATTCATAAAGTTCCTTATGAAATTCATTTAAAAATGCAGTATTCTAAAGTACAATTTAAATGTAAAAAATGCTCTACTAATTTAATTTTATGTAAAGAAAAAACCGAAATTTAATAAAAATTAATCATAATTTAAAATATTGTAAATTATAATACATCAAGAACTCTCCCACAAACCAAACAAGGGGTTTTAGTATGTTACCAAAATGGTGCGACAAATATAGTATTCACAATGAAGAAATCGACAAGCAGCACCAAAAACTTTTTGAACTTGCTGCTAATGTTGAGATGATTTCAGATAAGCCTATTCATAAAGGACAGATTAAATTTTTACTTGCGGATTTTTTCAATTACATGAAAGAACATTTTGCTGAAGAAGAAAAATATATGGCAAAAATAGGCTATCCCGAACTTGCTAATCATCAAAAAATTCATAAAAGTATCATACAATCCATGATAGATTTGATCCAAAATTTAAAAAGCACTAATGATTTAAAAGAAAAACTCAATATTATTGCATCCAAATGGCTTTTAGAGCATATTTTAAGAGAAGATATGAAAATAGAAAAATGGCACCAAGCCCAACTTAGTAAAAAAGACAAAAATACAAACTTAGGAGAATTGCAAGAATTTTATGAATACATTTGTTCTTGCGCAGATAAAATTCACAAAGTTCCTTATGAAATTCACCAAAAAATACAAACAACTAACACAAATTATAAATGCAAAGCTTGTCAAGAAGCAATAAGACCAAAATAAAGGCTAGACAATGAATAAAAGATACACTCTAACTCTTTCAGAGGAACTTTACGAGCGCTTAAGTCAAACTGCAAAATTTTCTAAAAAGAAAAAGGCTGAAATTTTACGCAATGCTTTAGAAAATTATCTTGATGAAATGGAAGATTTTGTTCCTGCTATAGAGGCTTTAGAAGATTTAAAAGATGGAGATAGTAAAAAATTAGACAGTGTTATTAAAAAATTAAAATGCTAACTCAGTTTCCAAACATTAACTATCAAAGAGCATAATTACATCTGTAAAAGCAAACATTCATAGATAACTCCTTAGTTTTTAAAGATCTAGTTTTTTACTAGATCTTTAAAGATATATAGTTTTAAATATGAATGAGATTATTTATAAAATATAAAATTAGGAATAAAATTAAATTATAATTTTAAAGATTTAATTTAATATAGTTTGATTATCTAAACTATAATCATTATATACTAATAATTTATAGTATAACAACACACTACAACTTCAAATATATCCCAATAAATATATATTTTTGTTTACTTTAAGAATTCTCATATAAAACTATGATATAATACAAGTCATAGTTTTAATTTTAATAAGGAGAATTCTCATGAAACTAGTTAAACTTAGTTTAGTAGCAGCTTTGGCTGCAGGTGCTTTTTCAGCAGCTAACGCTGTTTCACTTGAAGAAGCTATAAAAGATGTTGATGTATCAGGTATGTTCAGATACAGATTTGAATCTGATAGAAGAGACATTGGTAACACAATTGAAGATGGTTACAACAACTCTAAAGAAAACAAACACAGATTTAAATCTCAATTAAACTTCAAAGCAGCTTTAGATGATAATTTCAAAGCTTTTGTTCAATTCCAATACAGCACAAATGAAGCTGGTTTTGGAACAGGCAATGGAACAAACACTCACGATACTTTCGCTGTGCAACAAGCTTACTTAGAATATACAAATGAAGCTTATGCTACAAATGTAACTTTCGGTAAAATGGAAGTTGGTTCAATTTGGACTGATGATTTAGTAGGAACAGGAGCTAAAGTTCTTAACAATTCTATCGAAGGTTTAACTTTTGCAGGTTATTGGTTTGATAGCTTTAACGCTGAAGATGATGGTGATACTGCTGCTTCTTTAAGCACTAAAACAAATAACAAAAACCAACATTTCCCTGTTATCAACATGGCTAAATCTTCACTATACGGTGCTGCTGTATTAGGTGATTTTGATCCATTTGCTTTCCAAATTTGGGCAGCTTACTCAAATAATTATGCATTCTTATACGCAGTAGATGCTAGCTATAAATTTGCATTCAATGATGCTAATTTTAAAATCCAAGCTCAATATTTAGGAAATAGCATTGATAGTGATACAGAAAAACGCTTAGATGCAGATAATAGCAACTTCTACGCTGCTCAAATTCAAGCAAATATTTCTGCTTTTGATTTCCAAGCAGGTGTAGTTGGCTATGGTGAAAAAGATAAAAACACCATTGTTGTATTAGAAGATAAAGGTAGAATAATCGCTCCAGGTGAGCAAATTTTCTATTCTCACGGTAGTAGACTAACTGGAGATATGGGTGAAAACTTCTTCTATTTTGCAGGTTTAGGTTATACTTTTGCTGAAACTGTAAGAGTAGGATTTGACTATATCGGTGGTAAAACTGAATATGCAGCAGGCATCTCTGATACAGATAAAAACGAATACATTGCAAGAGTATCTTATGCTTATAGTCCAAAACTCACATTTAGTGGTTTCTATTCTTACTTAACCGAAGACTTCAATATGAATGGTGTTCATGATAGTGATGATCAATTCATCAGACTTGAAGCTCTATACAAATTCTAATTATAAAAGCTAAGCCAAAAGGCTTAGCTTGCTATATCTAAAATTATCTCTTCTTTTAATCCTTGTATTTTAATTTCTTTTATTTTTAATTCATTAGGTAGATTTTCTAATAAAGCTTCTTTGCTATGTATGTTTTTACTTGCTAGTATTCTTAATATTTTACCCCTATAAGCCTTTGCAAAATGACTTAAAGTTTTGGAATTTTTTAAAAAAGTGAGGGTAAAGTGAGATTATTTATTTTTTTTAGATATAATCGAGCTTTATTTATATATTAAAAAAGGTTATATTTATGTTGCGCTTGTTTATTGTAAGTGTTTTGTTTTTTAATTCACTATTAGCTTTTAATGTAAAATCTTTATTTACTTATACTTTTAATGATAACATTAGTTATGACTTAGGAAAAGCTAAAGAGATATATTTTAAAAACAAATGTAATACTTGTCATGGAGAGAATGGAGAAAAAAATTCTTATGGCAAAAGAGCTCTTAAAGACTTAAGTCCAGAAGAAATCAAAGGTGCTTTGAAAGATTATGCTAATGGATATTTTAAAAATCAATCAAGCGATAATATCCAAATGAGTTTGTATGCTAAAAAATTAAGTGATAGTGATATGAATCACATCATAGCTTATTTAAAGGGACAAAATTTTTCTATAGAGCTTAATCAAAAAGATCTTTTAGAAGAAGAGCCAGCACCAAAAACTAAACACAATACATTTTTAAAATAACAAAAAGGAGTTTTCATGAAAAAAAATCTACTGTTAGCTAGCTTACTTTGTGCTAGTTCAATTTATGCTGCAGAGGTAAAAATAGGGGTTGTTTTGCCGCTTACTGGCGCTTTAGCAGCCTATGGTAATGATGTATATGAGGGTATTAAACTAGCCAATACTTTAAATCCAAATTTAAAAAATGGAGATAGTATTAAAATTATAGCTATTGATACTAAAGGTGATAAAATAGAAGCAGCAAATGCTACTACTAGACTTATCTCTCAAGATAAAGTTTTAGGTCTTATAGGCGAAGCTGTTACACCAAATACTATGCAAGTTTTATCCATAGCCGAAGAAAGAAAAGTTCCTGCTATAGCTCCAGTTGCCTCAGGCGATAAGCTTTTAGATAAAAAAAGCTATGCTAGTAGAGTTTGTTTTATGGATAGCTTTCAAGGAGATAAATTTGCTAATTATGCCTATAAAGATTTAAATTTAAAAAGCGTGGTTGTTATAGTTGATCAAAGCAATGTATACTCATTGGGTCTAGCAAGAGCTTTTGAAAAAGAATTTAAGCAAAATGGTGGAAAAGTACTTAAAAAATTAACCATTTCTTCGGGCGATAAGGACTTTAAAGCTATTGTTTCTCAACTTAAAAGTATCAATCCAGACTTTGTTTATATGCCAATTTATCACCCAGAAGCTGCCTTAATAGCAAGACAAGCAAAAGCGGTTGGATTTAACAAACTTTTAAGCGCAGGAGATGGGGTAAATAATAAAACATTTATAGAGCTTGGTGGTGATGCTGTCAATGGAGTAGTATTTACTGATAGTTTTGATTATAATAATCCTCCAACAACTTTATCTAAAAATTTCATCAATGCTTATGAAAAAGATCATGGTACCAAAGAACTTCCAGCATTTTCTGCTATGGGAGCTGATGCTTATTATGTAATGGTAAATGCAATGAATGAATGCGCTAGTAATCTTAATGCACAATGCATTAATGAAAAAATTCACTCAACTAGTAATTTTGAAGGTGTGGGTGGGGTTATAAGCATAGATGCTAGTGGTAATGCGAGTCGTTCTGTAGTTATAAAAGAAATACAAGATCAAAAACAAGTATATAAAACTATTATCAATCCTTGAAAGGTAAACTATGAAAAAAATTAGTATAGCTATATTATCTGTCATAGCTTGCAATATTATACAAGCAAAAGAAATCAACATTGGCGTAGTTTTACCTCTAACAGGTTCTACGGCAGCATATGGACAAAGTGCTTTAGATGGAGTGAAAATTGCAAATTCCATGAAAAACACTCTAAGTAATGGAGATAAAGTAAATTTAGTAGTAGTAGATACAAAAGGTGATAAAATAGAAAGTGCCAATGCTAGCACAAGATTGGTTTCGCAAAACAAAGCTTATGCGCTAATTGGTGAAATGCTAACAGCTAATACTTTACAAGTGATAAGAATTGGCGAAGAAAAAAAAATCCCAGTGGTTGCTCCTGCAGCTACTGCTGATAAAATTTTAAATAAAAAATTATATGCTAGTAGAGTTTGTTTTATGGATAGCTTCCAAGGGTCATCTTTAGCTAATTATGTAAAAAATAAACTTAACTATACTAAAGCTGTGATAATTAGCGATCAAAGCGCGGATTATTCTTTGGGTTTAACTAGAGCCTTTGAAAAAGAATTTAGCAAGCAAGGTGGAAAAATTTTAGATAAATTTAGAATCACAGCAGGCGATAAAGACTTTAAAGCTATTCTTTCACAAATTAAAAATTTAAAACCTGATTTTATTTATCTTCCAGTATATTATACCGAAGCTTCTTTATTTGCACGTCAAGCAAAAGCAATGGGTATAAATATCCCTATGGGTTCAGCAGATGGAGTTGCTGATGAAACCTTTATTAATTTAGCTCAAGATGCTGCAGAAGGATATTTATTTACCGATAGTTTTGATTATAACAACCCACCAACACAACTTTCAAAAGACTTCATACTAGCTTATGAAAAAGAAAAACAAAGCAAAGAAGTTCCAAATTTCACAGCTATGGGTGCAGATGCGTATTTTGTGATTTTTGAAGCTATGCAAAAATGTGTCAATGATTTTAACAGTGAATGTATCAATAACAATATCCACTCTACTTCAAAATTTGAAGGTGTTAGCGGAGTAATTAACATTGACAAAACAGGCAATGCTACGCGTTCAATTGTTATAAAATCAATAGAAAATCAAAAACAAATTTATAAAGATACGATTCTTCCGTAAATAAAATTTTAAGAGGTTCAATGGATAGTTCTTTAATTTTACAGCAAATTATAAATGGTTTTAGCTTAGGTAGCATGTATGCACTTATTGCTATAGGCTATACAATGGTCTATGGTGTTTTAAGATTGATTAATTTTGCACATGGCGATATCATGATGGTAGGTGCTTACTCAGCTTTATTTTGTGTCACAAGTATGAATGTGCCTTTTCTAGGAGCTCTTTCTTTGGCTATGTTATTTGCAGCAGCTTTAGGTATAGCTATTGATAGAGTAGCTTATAAACCTTTACGAAAAGCACCTAGAATTTCTTTACTTATTACAGCTATAGGCATAAGCTTTTTAATACAAAATGTATTTAATGTCTTATTTGGTTCAACCCCAAAATATTTTCCTGTGCCAAATTATCTTGAAACAGTGATTAATTTTAATAATATCAGCATTAGCATTAATAGTATTTTAGTGCCTATTTTGACATTTTTTATACTATTAGTGGTTTTATTCATACTTTATAAAAGCAAATATGGCATTGCTATTAGAGCTTTAGCTTTTGATATTCATACTGTAAATTTAATGGGAATTGACGCAAATCGTATTATCGCTATTGTATTTGCACTAGGCTCAGCTTTAGCCGCTATTGGTGGTATTTTTTGGGCTGTTAGTTATCCTTCTGTTGAACCTAGCATGGGAACTCTTATAGGACTTAAGGCATTTGGCGCTGCTGTTTTAGGTGGTATTGGTTCGGTTGCTGGAGCGGTATTAGGTGGTTTGATTATAGGATTTACAGAAGTTGTTGTAGTTGCTATTTTCCCTGATCTTTCTGGTTTTAAAGATGCTTTTGCGTTTATCTTTTTAGTATTGATTTTGCTTTTTAAACCAACTGGAATTTTGGGCATAAATTTTGAAAAAAGTAGGTTTTAAGATGGTTGCAAGAAAAATTACACATTTAAGTTTTTTTATCATAGCACTTGCTTTTCTTTTTGTATCTCCTTATTTTTTCAATGATTATAAAATAGGAATTTTAAGCAATATTGCTATTTTTGTTATCTTAGCAGTAAGCTATAATCTTATCAACGGGGTTACAGGACAATTTTCACTAGAACCAAATGGCTTTGTAGCTATAGGAGCTTATGTTGCAGCTTTAGTATTACTTACAAGTGAAAGCAAAATCGACCAGTTTTCTTTAGAAGATCCAAGTAGCTTTATTTTGATGATACATTCACCAAGTTTTATTGTGGCTTTACTTGCTGCTGGGCTTTGTGCTATGCTTTTATCTTTAGTTTTGGCTTTTGCAGTATTTAGAGTTAGAGGGGATTATTTAGCTATTGTAACACTAGGTTTTGGTATTATCATTAAACTTATGGCGATTAACTTTGCTTCTGTTACAAATGGCTCTTTGGGCTTAAACGACATTCCTAAACACACTACTTTATACTGGAGTGGTGGGATTGCTATATTTTCAGTTGTTATCATCTTAAATATTGTTAGCTCAAAATTTGGTAGAGCTATGAAAGCCGTAAGAGATGATGAAGATGCGGCACTAGCAATGGGTATAAACACCTTTAATATTAAAACCTTAGCCTTTAGTACTTCAGCGTTTTTAGAAGGTGTTGGGGGAGGCTTGCTTGCTTGTGCGCTAGCTTCAGTTTCACCTGAGCAATTTGACTTTTTATTTACCTTCCAACTTTTAATCATCATTGTTTTAGGTGGCTTAGGTTCAACTACTGGTGCTATCATTGGGGCTATTTTAGTAATAGGCGGAAGCGAGTATTTAAGATTTTTAGATGAAAGTATGAATATTTTTGGTTATGAAACCCCTGCTATGCCTGGTCTTAGAATGGTTGTATTTTCCATTGTATTGATCTTGGTAATGCTTTTTGCAAGAAGAGGAATAATGGGCGATAAAGAACTAACAGATATTTTATTTAAGTTTTCTAAAAGGAAGAAGAAATGATTTTAGAACTTAAAGAAATTCATAAAAATTTTGGCGGAGTTAACGCTATAACAAATACTTCTTTTGCTATTAGAGAAAGTGAAATTTTTGGGCTTATAGGTCCAAATGGCGCAGGAAAAACTACGCTATTTAATATTATTACAGGAAATTATAAGCCAAGTAGCGGAGAAGTCTTTTTTCTAGGAAAAAAAATTGATCATTTAAAACCACACAAAATAGTTCATCTAGGCATAGCAAGAACTTTTCAAAACATCAGACTTTTTTCAAGCATGAGTGTTTTGGAAAATGTATTGATTGGTTTTGATCAAAGTATTAAATATAATATTTTCGAAGCCTTTTTACATCTTGGAAGATTTTCCAAAGCAGAAAAAAATGCAAAAAAAGCAGCTTATGAAATTTTAGAACAACTCAATATTGCTCATTTGGCTGATGAAAAAGCTACTAGTTTAAGCTATGGTCAGCAAAGAAAAGTTGAAATAGCAAGAGCTTTAGCAACAAACCCTAAACTTTTATTGCTAGATGAGCCTGCAGCAGGTATGAATTCTACAGAAAGTGATGATTTGGCTGAGTTAATTTTTGACATAAGAGATAATAAAAAAATTAGTGTTTTACTTATAGAGCATGATATGAAATTTGTAAATAAGCTTTGTGATAGGGTTATGGTGCTTGATTATGGTAAGACTATTTTTGAGGGAAAACCAAACGATGCGGTGCAAAACCCTGAAGTAATTAGTGCATATTTGGGAGATTTTAATGCTAGTAGTTAAAGATTTACATGTTTATTATGGTTTGATTGAAGCTGTTAAAGGTATTGATTTTACTATAAAAACAGGAAGTATAGTTAGCTTAATAGGCTCAAATGGCGCAGGAAAAACCTCAACACTTAATGCTATGCTAAATTGTGTTAAAAAAACTGGCGAGGTAACTTTTCTAGGTTATGACACTCAAAGACATTTACCGCACACTCTAGTTCAAAAAGGCATTGCTTTAGTACCTGAGGGAAGAAGAGTTTTTATCAATCTTACTATAGAGGAAAATTTAAAAATTGGTGCTTTTAATAATGCAGAAAATTATGAGCATTTAAAAAATCAAATGTATAGACTTTTCCCAAGATTAAAAGATAAAAAAAATGCCCTTGCAGGAACTCTAAGTGGCGGAGAAGCTCAAATGTTAGCTATCTCAAGAGCGCTTATGAGTGAGCCAAAACTTTTAATGCTTGATGAGCCTTCATTAGGTCTTGCTCCAAAAATAGTTGGAGAAGTTTTTGATATTATAGTCAAATTAAAAGAAGAAGGAATCACCATTTTATTAGTAGAGCAAAATGCATTTTCAGCTTTAAAAATCAGCGATTATGCTTATGTTTTGGAAAATGGCAAAATTGCTATGCATGCACCTGCAAAAGATCTTATCGGCAATGATGAGATTAGAAAAAAATACCTTGGAGCTTAATTCATGAAAAAACAACTTTTAGCTTTTGGGGATATAAAAATTTCTATTTTTTTGTTTTTAATTTTTGCCCTATTTTGCGCCCTAGCTACTTTCATAGAAAGTGCTTATAATACACCAACAGCATGGGCGATGATCTATGGCTCTTCTTGGTTTGGCTTTATACAACTCATACTAGGGATTAATCTTTTAGCTGCTCTTTTTAAATACAAAATGTTTAATAAGAAAAAAATACCACTTTTAATCTTTCATATCTCATTTTTATTTATATTACTAGGCTCAGCGATGACTAGATATATGGGATTTGAGGGAAATTTGCACATTAGAGAAAATGAAAAAAACAATATCATTGAAACTTCAAAAAGCTATATTTACATAGCAACCTTAAAAGATGATAAAGTATATAGCGCTTCAAAATCTGAATATATCGCAACCTTGCCTTTTGTAAATGATTTTTCATTTGATTTAATCTTGCCTGATGAAAAAGCTCAAATTGCATATGAAAATTTAATCTTAGATGCAAAAGAAGTTTTTATTGATGATAACAATTCTGCTCCACTTTTATCCTTAATGCTTTCACAAAATAATGAATCCAAAGAATTGCTTTTTCAAGCAGGAGATATTGAAAATATCAGTGGCGTTAATATAGCATTTTTAAATGACTCTGTTCCAAGTCCTTATATAAAAATCGATAAAGAATTAAAGCTTAGTGCTGATTTTGATTTAAAATACATGTCAATGAGTGATGGCAAAGAAAATATTTTAAAAGCAAACCAAAAAGCACAAGCTAAAGATTTAAGATTGTATTCTTTTAATGATATTAATTTAGTGGTTAAATTTGCTTCTTTGCATGGTAAAAAAACCTTAGAAGGTATCAATCAAGCCCAAGATGAAAGTTTTTTTACTTGGTTTAAAAATAGTTGGATAGAGCTAGGACGCAATGCTTTGATTTCTTTATTTGGCGAGGCAAAATACTGGAATAATTCTTTATTAAATAACTTCAAAGATTTTGCTCAAAGCACTAAATATATGCCAACTCAACTTTCAGATAATGCCATTAATGCTTTAAAATTAAAACTAAACTACAAAGGAGAATCCAAAGAAGTTTTCCTAGTAGAATACAACTCACCTATTCGCATTGATGTAGCAGGTCAACCTTTCTTTTTAAGATGGGGCCCTAAAGGAATAGAAATGCCGTTTGAAATGTACTTAAAAGACTTTGAATTAGAACGCTATCCTGGATCAATGTCGCCTATGTCTTATGCAAGTTATGTAGAAATTGACAATGCTAACAAGAAACTAGAGTATAAAATTTTCATGAATAATGTTTTAGATTATGAAGGTTATAGATTTTACCAAAGCTCATATGATCAAGATGAACTTGGTACCATACTTTCAGTCAATAAAGATCCAGGTAAAATTCCTACATACATAGGATATTTTTTACTCACACTGGGAATGTTTTTAAATGTTTTAAATCCTCATTCAAGATTTAGGACTTTAGCTAAATTAATCAATCAAGACACCTTGAAAAGAACAAGCGCGATATTGGCATTTATATTAGTTTTTTTTGCAAGCCAAAATACTTATGCAAATGAACCCATCAAGGTAGATGAAACACATGCTAAAGAACTTGCTTCTTTGATAGTGCAAAAGCCTGATGGTAGAATGGTTCCTTTTAATACTTTAGCCATGGAAGTTTTAGAAAAAATACATAAAACAACGACCTTCCAAGGACAAAGTGCTGAAGCAACAATCATATCAATGATTTTTGATGGTAGTGCATGGTATGATAAAGATATTATTTTTATGCCAAGCAGTCGTTTGGTTAATGAAGAAATTTCTAAAATTTTAGAAATTGAGCCTAGAGCCTATACTAGTTTTAAAGATTTTTTCACTACAGATTCATATAAACTACAAAAATATGTAGAAAATGCTAATAGAAAAAATCCAAACCGCAGAAGTGTTTTTGATAAAGAAATCATCAAGCTTGATGAAAGGGTTAATATTGTAAATTTAATTTTCTCAGGTGATATTTTTAGATTTATTCCTTTACAAAATAGCACAAATAATCAATGGGTGGCACCACGTGAAGCTTATATAGGATTAAAAGGTGAAGAAGGTGCAGAAGTTAAAAGTATTTTAGAAAACTATTTTAATGCAGTTAGTAATTCCATTGTACATAATAACTGGGATGAAGCAACTAAAAACTTAAATGCTATCAAAAATTACCAAGAAAAATACGGCCATGAAGTTATGCCTAGTGCTAAAAAAATTAGCACAGAAATCTTTTTTAATAAAAGTCAAATTTTTGTAAATCTTACCCCTCTTTATCTTTGTGCTGGATTTTTGCTTTTAATTATAGTTTTTGTTAAGATGCTACTGCCAAAAATACGCATTGATTTTATTTTTAAATGTGTTTATGTATTTAATATCGTGGCATTTTTCATCCATACTTTAGGTTTGGCTTTGCGTTGGTATATAGCAGGTCGCGCACCATGGAGCAATGCTTATGAGAGTATGGTTTATATAGCTTGGGCTTTATCATTATCTGGAATTTTCTTTTCCAGAAAAAGCCCTATTGCACTTTCTTTAACTTCTATTTTAGCAGGGGTTACTTTAGGTGTAGCTCATCTTAGCCAAATGGATCCACAAATTACCAACTTAGTTCCTGTGTTGCAATCATACTGGCTAACTATACATGTTTCAGTTATTACTGCTAGCTATGGATTTTTAGGACTATGTGCATTATTAGGTATATTTGTACTTGTTTTACTATGCATGCTAAAAATCAATGGTAAACATAATGAAAATATTTTAAGAAATATTACAGAAGCAACAAGAATCAACGAAATGGCTATGATCTTAGGACTTTGCTTACTTACAGTTGGAAATTTCTTAGGTGCTATATGGGCAAATGAAAGCTGGGGAAGATATTGGAGTTGGGATTCCAAGGAAACTTGGGCTTTAATTAGTATTTTAGTTTATGCGGCTATTTTACACATTAGAATGGTGCCAAAATGGGCAAATCAATACACTTTTGCAGTTTGCTCTATGTTTGCATACTGGGTGATTATTATGACTTATTTTGGAGTAAATTACTTTTTAACTGGTATGCACTCTTACGCAGCAGGAGATTCAGTAAAAATTCCTGATTATGTGTATTGGGGCTTTTTATTTATGGTGGCATTAAGCATAGCAAGTTATTTCAAAAAATCTTATGCAAAAAAATTATAGGAAAGTTTTAAATGAATAATTCTCTTTTTGTATTTTTGATTATTGCTTTAGTTATTGTTATTATACTTGGAATTCTTTTAGTTTTATTTTTTACACACAAAGATAAAAACACCAATAAATCAAATATCACTAAAACTCCAAAAATAATTAACATTGAAGATTTTATATCTAAAGCTAATGATGCAAAAAATTCTCAAGAAATTCAAGCTTTGATTTTGCAGTTTTTAAATTCACAAAAATTAGGATCTAATCCAAAAGATAGCGCCACTAAAAGAAAACTTGATTTTATTAGTGCTATTTCAGCAAATGCCAATGCCACTCCTAAGAATATTTCGTTTTTAAATAATGAATTAAAAAAAAGATATAAAACTTTAAAAAACGAAATAGATGCTTATGAGCAAATAGGTTTAGCAAAAAGAAAAATGAGACAATCTTAAGGTTTTTTGATGAAAAATATTAGAAATTTCTCTATTATAGCTCATATTGATCATGGAAAAAGTACACTAGCTGATAGAATTATTAGCGAATGTGGTGCAATTAGTGACAGACAAATGAGTGCCCAAGTAATGGATACTATGGATATAGAAAAAGAGCGTGGTATAACTATAAAAGCTCAATCTGTGCGTTTAAATTATAAATTTAATAATGAAGAATATGTATTAAATTTGATAGACACTCCAGGTCATGTTGATTTTTCCTATGAAGTAAGTCGCTCTTTGGCAAGTTGCGAGGGAGCTTTGCTTGTTGTTGATGCTTCACAAGGAGTAGAAGCTCAAACTATAGCCAATGTTTATATAGCCTTAGAAAACGATCTTGAAATCATACCAGTGATAAATAAAATAGATCTTCCTTCAGCTGATATAGAAAAAGTTAAGCACGAAATAGAACATATTATAGGCATTGATTGTTCAAATGCAATTTGTGTTAGTGCAAAAACAGGTATAGGTATAAAAGAACTCATAGAAACCATCATCATAAAAATTCCTGCGCCAAAAACCGATGATGAAGCACCTACTAAAGCTTTAATTTATGATTCTTGGTTTGATAATTATCTTGGAGCTTTAGCTTTAGTTAGAATTTATGAGGGAAATATAGCTAAAAATGATGAAGTTTTAGTTATGAGTACAGATAAAAAACATCTTGTACAAGATCTTTTTTACCCTCACCCATTAAGCCCTATAAAAACCAAAAAATTAGAATCAGGTGAAGTAGGTGTTATCGTGCTTGGACTTAAAAATGTTGCTGATGTTCAAGTAGGCGATACCATAACACTAACCAAAAATAAGGCAAAAGAAGCCATTGGTGGTTTTGAAAAAGCCAAAGCTTTTGTTTTTGCAGGATTATATCCTATAGAAACGGATAAATTTGAAGATTTAAGAGATGCTTTAGATAAATTAAAACTCAATGATAGTTCTATTACCTATGAACCTGAGACATCGCTAGCTTTAGGGTTTGGTTTTAGAGTTGGTTTTTTAGGTCTTTTACATATGGAGGTTATTAAAGAAAGACTTGAGCGTGAGTTTAACCTTGATTTGATTGCTACTGCTCCAACTGTTACTTATGAAATTTATCAAACCGATGGAGAAGTTTTAAAAATTCAAAACCCAAGCGAGCTGCCTCCAGTAAATAAAATCGATCACATAAAAGAACCTTATGTAAAAGCAACTATCATAACCCCAAGCGAATATTTAGGAAATTTAATCACTCTTTTAAATCGCAAACGTGGTATGCAAGTTAAGATGGATTATATCACCCCTGAGCGTGTTTTACTTGAGTATGATATACCTTTAAATGAAATCGTTATGGACTTTTACGATAAACTCAAATCACTTACCAAAGGTTATGCTAGTTTTGATTATGAGCCTATTGAATTTAGAGTGGGTGATCTTGTAAAGCTTGATATTAAAGTAGCCGGTGAAAATGTCGATGCACTAAGCATCATAGTGCCAAATGAAAAGGCACTAAGCAAAGGTAGGGAGCTAGTAAAAGCGATGAAAGAAATCGTCCCAAGACAGCTTTTTGAAGTTGCTATCCAAGCAAGCATTGGAAATAAAATCATCGCAAGAGAAAATGTAAAATCTATGGGTAAAAATGTAACTGCAAAATGCTATGGCGGGGATATTACTAGAAAAAGAAAGCTTCTTGAAAAACAAAAAGAAGGTAAAAAAAGAATGAAAGCTATTGGCAAAGTACATTTACCTCAAGAAGCATTTTTAAGCGTTTTAAAAATAGACTAAATCCCTAGTTTAAAACTAGGGATATAAATTTATGCATTGATATCTAAAGAATTTCCACCCAATTCATTGATTTTTTGAGTTACTTTTTCAATAGCTTTATCAATTGTTTCATAGCTGATATCAGGAAGTTTGCCACCCCACATTTTTTCCGCTTGCGCAAATCCTGCTTTTAGACCTTCTAAACCTTTTTGAAGTTTTTCCATATCATCACCAGCTCCATTAATAACAAAATCAGCCAATCTTTGAGATGTTTTTGCTACACCAAAGTACCCATCTTCCCCAATAAGCTCTTTTGCCTCATCAGCATTTAAACTAAGTATATCTTTACCTTCATACCCTATAGCTTTAAAATCTACATTTGATAAAATAGCCGTTAAAGAATCCTTAGACTGAGCTCCTTGAAAAATCCCAGCTTGAGATAGACCATTAGATGAACTCATGCTAAATGCTTGTTGCATAAAACTCATAGCATAAAGTTCTGTTATGCCTTTTCCGCCTATACTAGCAAGCTTACTAAGCTTATCCTCATCAATATCTTTTGTGCTATTAGCGCTTTTAGTATTGGCATCTTCAAGCTTAGTATTCGAATCAGCCTTCCTATTGCTAATCTGTGACTCCACTGCCACACGTGAATACGAATTTATTTGCATCCTTGCTCCTTTTTTTGTGGGTTTATAAAAATCGGATAAAAATTATTAAATTTTATATTAAGAAATTTATAACCACTACTATAATATAATTTCTTTTATTTATTGTATTTTTAAAATTTAGGTGATATAAATGCTTTTTAGAGATTTTTTTATAATCATTGTTGATCCGTATTTTAAAGATATCATAGAAGGTATAGAATCTCTTTATTAAATTTATTTTATCTGCATAATCTAAATAAAATAATTTTTAATAAGGAAAACCTATGTCAATACATAATTTTTACACTACATTAAATCCTACCAAACTATTTATAAAATGCGCCCTGCCAAATATGGCTAGTATGGCTTTTATTTATCTTTATGTGATTATTGATGGAATTTTTGTTGGAAAATATCTAGGTTCAGACGCGCTTGCTGCTATGAATTTAATGATGCCTTTTATCATGATAAGCTTTGCTTTGGCTGATATGATAGCCATAGGTTCATCAGTGCAAATAGCAATTAATCTAGGTAAAGGAAAAATTGAAAAAGCAAGGGCTATTTTTTCTTTTTGCATAGTTCTTATTTTTGCAATTTCTTGTTTAATGGGAATTTTAGGATTTTTTTTAGCAAAAGCATTAAGTGCTTTTATGGGAGCTGATGAGAATATTCAAAGCTTATCTACTGAATATATGCAAATTTTTGCTGTTTTTGCTCCCTTTACAATGTTAGCTTTTGCTATGGATAATTATCTTAGAATATGCGGAAAAACTTTTTATAGCATGGTAGTTAATGTTGTTACTGCTTTGAGTAATATTTTTCTTGATTGGCTTTTTATAGTGGTTTTTGATTGGGGACTTTTTTCAGCAGCTTTAGCAACTTGCATAGGTATGTTTTTAGGAAGCGTTTTGGGGATATTACCTTTTGTTTTTAAAGATTTAGTTTTAAAATTTAAAAAGCCAATAATCAAGCTACAAATACTAAAAAATATACTTTATAATGGCTCATCTGAATTTTTTTCTAATATTTCTAGCTCTTTTTATACCATCTTAGCCAATGCTTTCTTGCTTGAACTTTC
This sequence comes from Campylobacter sp. RKI_CA19_01121, assembly GCF_025771295.1. Classification (NCBI taxonomy): domain Bacteria; kingdom Pseudomonadati; phylum Campylobacterota; class Epsilonproteobacteria; order Campylobacterales; family Campylobacteraceae; genus Campylobacter; species Campylobacter sp. RKI_CA19_01121. The sequence continues at coordinate 41,013 of NZ_JAKMQA010000010.1, read as the reverse complement.
TGGAAGTACAGCTGTTGCAGCATTTTCAGTGATTTTATATCTTAGTACTTTTGTTTTCATGCTAGTTTTGGCCATGTGCGATGCTATGCAACCTGCGTTAAGTTATAATTATGGACACAAAAATATTGCAAGAATTCAAGCTATTTTTAAAAGAATGTTTTTTGCTTCTTGGGGTATAAGTACAATAGTGTTTTTATTTGTTTATTTTTTCAATAACCTTATAGTAAATGTTTTCAACAAAGATAACAACCAAGATTTTATCCATATAGCACAAAATGCCTTAATATTTTTTTCTTTTTCGTTTTTATTTTCCTGGTTTGGAAAACTTTGCGCCTCATTTTTCACAGCACTTGATAAACCTTTGCTTTCTTTAGGAATTTCTATTTCCCAAAGTCTTATTTTTCCATTTTTATCTTTATCTATACTAACGCAATTTTTAGGGATTAATGGAGTTTGGCTAGCTACTTTAGTTGGCGATATTTGTATGATTTTTATTGCTTCAATTTTACTATATAATACTTTTAAAAATCTAAACTCTTAGCCAAATTTAAACAAGAGTTTAGATCTTGCTTTTCACATATATATAAATTTTTAAAATTATGGAGCTTTAAAGCTGTACTTTGACCTATAACTACAACTTTATCTTCGTTTTTTAATGCAAAAAATTTCAAAAATTGCTCTATACTTGAAGGAGCACTAAAGATAAAAACACTAGGATGTTGTATTTTTAACTCATCTTTTTTAGGCTCTATGGCTACGTTTTCATAAGCAATTAATTGTTTTAAAGAGATATTTTCATTTAATAAAACTTCATCAAGGCCTGAGCTAATTTTCTTAGCTCTTAAATAAAGACATTTTTTATTTTTAAACTCAGATAAAAACTCGCTAGCTAAATTTTTACCATAAGCTTTACTGGGATATTTGATATTTTTAAAACCAAGTTCTTTTGCAAAATCAGCACTTTTTTGCCCCACAGCATAAAGTTGAATATCAAAATTAATTTTACTTTTACTTGACATTAATGCTTTGAGTGCATTCTTAGAGCTAATGATCAAGCAATCAAATTCTTTTAAATTCACTTCAAAATCAAGAAATTTGATTTCATTTAATCTTATAGTCTTAACGCCATCAAATTCTTTATCCCCTATAAAATAAATCATTATTTTCCTATAAAAGTTTTATCAAAACTTGATCTTAAATTTAAAGTTGCCATATAAGGATCACTTGCTTGCATTATTGCTCTAACCACAGCTATACCTTGTATATTACAGTCTTTAAGCAAATTTAAATTAGTTTCATCTATCCCACCTATAGCTACAATAGGTAAAGAACTTAAACTAGCAATTTCTTTTAATCCATCTATACCAAGTACAACACAATCTTGCTTACTAGGCGTAGCAAAAACAGCCCCTACTCCAAGATAAGTAGCGCTTTGAGTGTTGGCAAGCTCACTTTTATGATTAATCGTAAGTCCTATGATTTTATCTTCGCCTAAAAGTTCTCTTGCTTTTTTTAAAGGCATATCCTTTTGTCCTATATGCACTCCATTTGCATTCACAGCCATGGCTATATCGATTCTATCATTTATCACAAAAGGCGTATTATATGTTTCACACAAAGTTTTAACTTTTAAAGCAAGATTATAAAATTCTAAAGTACTAAGATTTTTTTCTCTAAGTTGTAAAATATCAATCTTGGCTTTCAAAGAAGCTTCTAAAATATTTAAAAACTCACTTTCACTTTTCTCACCCTTGCTTGCAACAAGATAAATTTTAAATGATTTCATATTTAGCTCTTTTTTTAATTTCTTCATCATTTAAATTACTTAAAGCATCGATTAAATTCACTCTAAAACTACCACTCCCACTAGAAAGTTCTTGAGCGATTTCACTAGCTATACCAAAACTCAATAAAGCATATAAACTAGCTTGAAATTTATCTTCCAATGCTCCTGCAAAAACTCCACACAAAGAAGCGCACATACAACCTGCTCCAGTTATTTTAGTAGCCATGATTGAGCCATTATAAATTTTAGCAATATGCTCTTGATTTATAATATAATCAATTTTTCCAGTTATAGCTAAAACACGCTTAGTTTTATATGAGTATTCTCTAGCTTTTTCTAAAAACTCATCATTAATTACAAAAGTACTATCAACCCCTCTTGCTTTACCATCTAAACCTATAACACTAGCCATTTCAGATGCATTTGCTTTAACAATACTAATACCTTTTAGATTAAGCAATTCAAAATTAATCCCATCTCTTGCCTTACTCACACCCAAAGCAACAGGATCAAAAACTATAGGTTTATTTAATAAAGCATATTCTTTGGTTGCTTTTAACATAGAATTTGCTACAAGCTGGTTAATAGTGCCTGTATTTAATACTAAAGCTGAGCTTATTTTAGCAAAATCAGTTTGTTCTTCATAAAAATCAGCCATAGCAGCACTTGCTCCCATTGCTATAGTTACATTCGCACAATCATTAGCTGTAACATAATTAGTAATATGATGAATCAAAGGATTTTTTTCTCTTACTATTTTAATCATTTTTATTCCTTATCAAATTGATAAAAATGATTTGTTGGACCACAACCTTTTCCAAGTGCTAAGGAATTTAATATAGCCCCATATACATAATCTTTAGCAAGCTTTATAGCTTCATGCTTTTCTTTACCTAAGGCAAGATTACTAGCTATAGCTGAACTTAATGTACAACCTGTACCATGTGTGTTTTTTGTGTTGATTTTTTCTGCTTTAAAAATACTAAATTTCTTTCCGTCATAAAAAACATCATTAGTATTATCTTTACTATGCCCACCTTTAATCAAAACACTTTTTGCACCTTCTTTGAAAAGCTTTATAGCAGCTTTTTTCATATCCTCTTCATTAAGTATTTTAAAATCACATAAAAATTCAGCCTCAGGTATATTTGGCGTAAGTACATCAGCTAAAGATAAAATTTCATCTTTAAAAAACTGACAATTTTCCAAAGGCATTAAAGCATAGCCATTTTTTGCAAACATCACAGGATCAATCACTACATTTTTGGCTTTAAAGCGTAATAAATTTTCTTTTACACAAGTTATAATTTCTTTTGAACCTAGCATTCCAATTTTCACAGCAGCTGGCTCTATGTCTTCATAAACTGCTAGCATTTGTTCATCTATTATCTTGGTGGGTATATCAAAACAAGAAATCACTCTTGCAGTATTTTCAGCCACAACGCTTAAAACTACACTCATACCAAATAAATCATGAGCGCTGAAAGTTTTTAAATCAGCTTGTATGCCAGCCCCACCGCTACAATCACTTCCTGCTATAGTTAAGATAGGAATTTTAGTTTTTGTTTTTGCTTGTATCATTTTTATCCTTTTTTATAAAAAAGGAAAGTTTTTGCAAGAATTCAAAGTTCGCATTACCAAACTTCTCAAGGGTCGAAGTCTAACTTCCTCTCAGCAAAAGCTCCCCATTAATGAAAAATTATATCTTAGTTTTAATTAATCTTAAAAAATATTTTGAAATACTGCTATAATTTTGAAAAAACTACACAATTTTTGAGGAAAAAATGACTAAAATTATTTTTGTTTGCTTAGGGAATATTTGTCGTTCCCCTATGGCTGAATTTATTATGAAAGATCTTTTAATAAAAGCAAATTTAAACGATAAATTTATTGTTTCTAGCGCAGGCACTTCAGGTTATCATGATGGAGAGGATATGCACTATAAAACCAAAGCCATGTTAAATAGTAAAAATATCAACTCCAAGCCATTTTGCAGTCAAAAGCTAAGCTTAAAAATGTGTGAAGAAAATGATCTTATTATCGTTATGGATAATTCTAATTATAATGATGTAGTTAAAAATTTTCCAAATTTTAAACACAAAATTCACAAAATCACTTCTTATGCTTTAGAATTAGGATATGATGAAGTTCCTGATCCTTGGTATAGCGGAGATTTTAATGAGACTTATACTATACTCTCGCAAGCATGCTCTAAACTCTTAAAAACATTAATATAAAAATTTATCATTTAGATAATATTTGTACATTTTTGATTTTAATGTTATAATAAAACCAAATTTCAACATTGCAAATAAAAAAAGGAGGTTATTTAATGAAAAGTATTAAATTAAAAATTTCATTAATTGCTAATATTATAGCTATCATCTGTTTGATAGTACTTGGAATTATTAGCTTTATTTTTACAAAAAAAGCTTTAAATCATGAGGTGGTTAAGGCTGAAACTAACTATGTAAAAGTTGCAGAAAAATCAATGAGAGATTTTAAAAGTCTCCATACTCATTCTTTAGAGCAACTTTCTCAAGCTATTTTAAGACTTCCATATAACGAACTTAATACCCAAGAAAAGCTTATGGAAAACACAGGTGATTTACTTAAAACCGTTAGAGATATAAACAGCTATTTGGCTGTCTATATAGCTCAATCAAATGGAGAATTAATAGTAAGCGATCCAGATAGTGATAGTAAAGGATTAGACTATGGAATTTATGGAAAAGCTGACAATTATGATGCTACCACAAGAGAATTTTATATAGAAGCTAGAAAGAAAAATGGTTTATATATCACAGCAGCTTATATTGATGCAACAACAGGATTGCCATGTTTTACCTATGCTATGCCCTTAATTAAAGATGGTAAATTTATAGGGGTATTAGCAATTGATGTTTTAGTTAAAGACTTACAAGAAAAATTTAACGAATTACCAGGAAGAACTTTTGTATTTGATCATGCATATACTGTATTTGCATCAACTGATAAATCATTAGTTGGCGGAGAGCAAAATCCAGATATAGTTACAGTAGCTAAAGCTTATGAAAATGCTGGAGATTATAACATTTTTAATTATACTACTCAAAATGGTGGCGATAGATTTGGTATTTGTGTAAAAATTGATGGTTATACAACTTGTGCTGGTGAAGATGTAGAGGTAATAGAAACCCCTGCACTAAAAATAGCTTACATTCAAACTATTATTGTTATTTTTACAAGTATTATAAGTATTGTTTTACTTTATTTCATCATCTCTTATTATCTATCACCTTTACAAGCTATACAAAATGGTCTTAGTTCTTTCTTTGACTTTATCAATCATAAAACTAAAGATTCTGCTATGATAGATGTTAAAAGTAACGATGAATTTGGAGTAATAGCAAAAGCCATTAATGAAAACATCACTAAAACTAAAAATGCATTAGAACAAGATGCTAAAGCAGTAGAACAATCAGTAGAAACCGTTAGAGAGGTTGAAGGTGGCAATTTAGCAGCAAGAATCACTGCTATGCCAGCACACCCTCAATTGCTTGAACTTAAAAATTATCTTAATGAAATGCTTGCTGTATTAGAACAAAAAGTTGGTTCTAATATGAATGAAATTAATAGAGTATTTGATAGCTATAAAGCCTTAGACTTTACAACAGAAGTTGCTAATGCTAAAGGTGGGGTTGAAGTAACAGCAAATGCTTTAGGTCAAGAAATAGTAGCTATGCTAAGACAATCATCTGAATTTGCTAACTTACTTGCTAGTGAAAGTGGTAAATTACAAAGTGCTGTTAAGAACTTAACTGATTCTTCATCAAGCCAAGCTTCTTCTTTAGAAGAAACAGCAGCAGCATTAGAAGAGATTACTTCTTCTATGCAAAATGTATCTCATAAAACTAGTGAAGTAATTGCTCAAAGTGAAGAGATTAAAAATGTTACTTCTATTATTGGAGATATTGCTGATCAAATTAACCTACTTGCATTAAATGCAGCTATTGAAGCAGCACGTGCTGGTGAACATGGACGTGGCTTTGCTGTTGTTGCTGATGAAGTTAGAAATCTAGCTGAAAGAACTCAAAAGTCTTTAGGTGAAATAGAAGCTAATACTAATATCTTAGTTCAATCTATTAATGAAATGGGTGAAAGTATTAAAGAGCAAACTACAGGTATTACTCAAATAAATGATGCTGTAGCTCAAATTGATCATGTAACTCAAGAGAATTTAAAAATAGCTAATGATAGTGCTATAGTAGCTGATAATGTAAATAAAATAGCTAGTGATATCTTAGAGGATGCTAGAAAGAAAAAGTTTTAAATAATTAACTAAACCCTTAATGGGTTTAGTTTAGTTGATGAAGGATTTTAAGCAAACTCCATCTACATTTAATTCATAAGCTTTTTTCAGGTTATTTTTTAAAGTATCAAGCAAAAATAAAATTTTAGAATCAAACATATAAAACTCGGCCATCTTTGATGCAATTTTTGCCAAATTTTCATCTTTTATTAAAATGTATTTTGCACCCAATGCATTAGAAAGTAAAATTTCTTCTTCGTTTTTAACAAAAATACCAAAATCTACTTTTTCATCTTTTGCATTTTTAATAACTGATTCATCATATTCAAAACAATTCACATTGGTTTTAATAAAAATATTTTCATAATGACTAAATTTTTGCATATTTATCAAAGGATGTCCAAAAATTAACATAGCTTTTCCTTTACTTTTAAAAGACAATAATTTCTAAAACCGCGGTTGAAAATTTTATAATCTTTCATTCCTTGTAGTTCATCATAAACCTCGCTACCTTTATAAAGCAAAAATGAAGTTTTTTCATCATAAAAACCATTTGAAATTTCAATCAAAGGTTTTATATCCATCAAAGCCCTTGATGTGATTAAATCTACTTTGAAAGGTGGATGATTTTGTAATTTTTCTTTTATGATATTTATATTTATCAAATTAAGCTCAGTTTTAATCACTCTTAAAAAAGAAGCCTTTTTAACACTGGGTTCAAATAGAAAAAAATTACTATTTTCCAAAATACATGCTAAAAATATTGCAGGAAAACCAGCCCCACTTCCAACATCAACAACCCTTTTTTTATCAATCAAATCACAATAGTCTAAAATTTTTATACTATCAATAATATTGTCGTCTATGTTTTCAAGATGAGTTAGATTATGCACAGCATTAAATTTTTTTAACAACTCTTTATAAAGCGCGATTCTTTGGTAAAAATCATCTTTATTTGCAAAATCTTTTAAAAAATTTAATTGCTCTTCATAAATTTTCAATTTAAATGCCCCATTTGCGTATGTTTAATTTCCAAATAATCTTTATTAAAACGATTTGCTTCAATTAAAATAGGAATTCTTAAATTTACTTTCCCTTTTAAAGAGCTAAGTTTTTCAGGATTATTAGTCAAAAGATTAATCTTAGTAATCTGATAATGTTTAAGTATAAAATCTACTATTTCATAACTACGCTCATCTGCTTTAAATCCTAATTGATGATTTGCCTCTATAGTATTAAAACCCTTATCTTGTAAAGCATAAGCATTAATTTTATTAAAAAGTCCTATACCTCTTCCTTCCTGTCTTAGATAAATCACCATACCACCATGCTCTTGGATATATTTTAATGAAAAGTCAAGTTGCTCACCGCAATCACATTTTAAACTTCCTAAAACATCACCTGTTAAACATTCTGAATGGATTCTAATATTAACTTCTTTTTCTAATTTTCCTTTAAAAATACAAAGATGTTCTTTGTCATTTTCTTTAAAACTTTGTATATTAAATTCTCCAAAACGAGTGGGAAGTTTTGCTATTTCAGAAATTTGAATAGTCATTATTTTCTTCACCTTTTTACAAAAAATATGCTAGAATTTAAGCAATTTTAACAAACAAAAAGGAAATTTATGTTTAAACGCTTTAGAAGATTAAGACTAAATGAGAATATTAGAAGTCTAGTAAAAGAAAATACTTTAAATTTAGATGATTTAATCTACCCCCTTTTTGTTGTAAATGGTACTAATATTAAAAATGAAATCGCATCTATGCCAGGTGTGTTTCAAATGAGCTTAGATGAAATTTTAAAAGAATGCGAAGAACTAATTAGTCTTGGCATTAAAGCTATTATTTTATTTGGTGTGCTAGAAAGTTCTAAAAAAGATAGCTGTGGAAGTGATGCATTGAGCGATGATGGTTTGATTGCTACAAGTCTAAGAGCTATTAAGGCAAAATTTCCTAATTTAGTAGTGATTACCGATCTTTGTTTTTGTGAGTATACTGATCATGGTCATTGTGGTATTATTGATCCAAAAAGCAAAAGTGTGGATAATGATTTAACTTTAGAAATTTCAGCCAAACAAGCTCTAATTCATGCCAAAAATGGCGCTGATATGATAGCACCAAGCGGTATGATGGATGGCATTATTGAAACTTTAAGAAAAACTTTAGATGAAAATGGTTTTGAGAATTTACCTATTATGGCTTATTCTACTAAATTTGCCTCAGCTTATTATGGACCTTTTAGAGATGTGGCTGATTCTGCGCCAAGCTATGGGGATAGAAAAACCTATCAAATGGATTTTGCTAATGGTAAAGAAGCCTTATGCGAGAGCTTAGAAGATGAAAAACAAGGTGCTGATATTTTGATGGTTAAACCAGCACTTGCGTATTTAGATGTAGTTAAAGATATAGCAAATCATTCCAAACTTCCACTTTGTGTATATAATGTAAGTGGTGAATATGCTTTATTAAAAGCAGGTCAAAAAGCAGGTGTGATTGACTATGAAAAAATAGTGCTTGAAACTATGCTTGCTTTCAAAAGAGCAGGAGCTAAGCTTATCATAACTTATCATGCAAAAGAAATTGCAAAATTATTAAACAAGGAGTAAGATTGGATAGTCTAAGTAAAAAAAGTTCTCAAGATATCATTAATGAATTATCAAATTATTTGGGTATAGAAAAACACAATCAAACCATATTTCATCTAACTCATATAAACGAAAAAGAAAAAAAATTAAGCTTAAAAAATGGCCATGAATTAGCACCTGAACCATGGTTTATAGTAGATGAAAATGGCGAAGTTAAAACTATGTTTTCAGTAAAAACCCTAATTGAGTTTTTACAAAATGCCAAAGAGGTGCAAAAAGATAATTTTGAACTCAAATTAGAAAAGGCTATTTATCAACAAATTCCTATTGATTTTAACGATGTTTGGACGGTTGCTATGGATGAGATTAAACATCAAGTTGCCAAAGGCGTAAAAGAAGTAAATATTGATTTAGATCAACTAATTAGCAATATTCATGCTAAACATCCTAATTTGTTTATTAATATGAAAGAAATGATGCAAAAGGTAAAACCAAATGAAAGATTATAAAAGCTTTGTTAAATACTCCAAAGCAGGCCCAAGATATACATCTTATCCTACTGCAGTGGAATTTAACACTCAGTTTAAATATGAAGATTATATACAAATTTTAAAAGATCAAAAAGCACAATTGTCTTTGTATTTTCATTTGCCTTTTTGTAGAAGCGCTTGCTATTTTTGTGGTTGTAATGTAATATATACTGCTAAAGAAGAAAGCAAAGAAAGATATTTAAACTATCTTTTTAAAGAGCTTGATCTTTTAGCAAATATCATCAACACCCAAAGAGAAGTAGCTCAAATGCATTTTGGTGGTGGCACCCCTACTTTCTTTTGCGCTAAACAATTGCAAAGTTTGATTTTAAAAATTAAAAGTGTTTTTCCAAATTTTACCCAAGATAGTGAAGTAAGCTGTGAGATTGATCCTAGATTTTTAAATGAAGAACAAGCTGATGTTTTGATTCAAAATGGTTTTAACCGTATCAGTTTTGGCGTGCAAGATTTTGATGAAAAGGTTCAAAAGGAAATTCATAGAATTCAACCTTTTGAATTAACCAAAAATGCAGTAGATATGGTAAGAAAAAAGGGAATTAACTCAGTAAATATGGACTTAATTTATGGCCTTCCTTATCAAAGCCTAGAAAGTTTTAAGCAAACTTTAGAAAAAGCATTACTAATCAATCCTGATCGTTTTGCTATTTTTAACTATGCACATGTGCCTTGGCTTAAAAAAAATATGAGAAAATTTGATGAAAGCACATTACCAAGCCCTGATGTAAAACTTCAGATTTTAGAATACTGTGAAAAATTTTTAACTCAAAATGGTTATAAAATGATAGGAATGGATCATTTTGCAAAACCACAAGATGAACTTTTTAAAGCTTTAGAAAATGGTAGCTTGCATAGAAATTTCCAAGGCTATACTACAAAAGGTGGAACTGATTTAATTGGCATTGGCTTAACAAGTATAGGCGAAGGACAAAGACATTATATGCAAAATTTCAAAGACATGCCAAGTTATGAAAAAGCTATTGATGAAGGTAGATTACCTTGTGAAAAAGGTATTATGCTTGATGATGATGATGAATTAAGAAAAGCTGTTATTATGGAACTTATGAGTAATTTTGCACTTAATATAAAAAATATAGAAAATAAATTTAAGATTGATTTTTTTGAATATTTTAAACAAGATTTAAAAGAACTTGAAGAACTTGGCGAATTTGTCACTATAGATAAAAACCATATCAAGGTTAATGAAACAGGAGTACTTTTAATACGTAATATTGCTATGTGTTTTGATAAATATTTAAAACGCATTAGCGAAGACAAAAAAGTATTTTCTAAAACGGTTTAATATGCTAAATGTTAATGAAATTTCTAATGCTTGCGTAAAATGTGGCAAATGCATACCAGTTTGTACTATACACGAGATAAACCGCGATGAGAGCACTTCTCCTCGTGGTTTTTTGGATTTAATTAGTGCTTATAAAAATCAAGAACTAGAACTTGATAAAAATCTTAAAAAAACTTTCGAATCATGTTTTTTATGCACAAATTGCGTTGAAGTTTGTCCAAGTCATTTAAGAGTAGATAGTGCTATTGAAAAAGCGCGCTTTGATATAGCTCAAAAATTTGGCATAGCATGGTATAAAAAGCTTGCTTTCTTTTTTTTAAGACACAGAAAGATTTTAGATATCTTAGCAAGATTAGGCTATGTTTTTCAAAGTTGTGCTTTTAGCTTGCAACATAAAAATTTAGGAATGAAAGCTAAATTTAGCCTACCATTAATCAAAAAAGACCGCTTATTGCCTTCTTTAGCTAAGAAAAGTTTTTTAGCCTCTAATCCTGATTTTATAAACAATCAAGGCGAAAAAACTATAGGACTTTTTATAGGTTGTTTATCTAATTATTCCTACACTAATACAGGTTTTGCCTTGCTTGAAATTTGTAAACATCTTAAAATTAATGTAGATTTATTAAAAAATCAATCTTGTTGTGGTGCTCCTCATTATTTTACCGGAGATTTTAACAGCGTAGAAAAATTAGCTAAAAAAAATATCATTTATTTTGAGGAAAAATTAAAAACACTAGATTATATCATTATCCCAGAAGCGACCTGCTCTGCGATGATTAATATAGACTATGAACATTTTTTCCATATGCAAAATGATGAAGAATGGGCAATAAGAGCTAAAAATATTTCCAGTAAAATACTACTTGCAACAAAATATTTTTATGAATACACTAATTTAGAAGAACTTTTAAAAACAAAGAAAAAAACAAATACAAAAATCGCATATCATGATCCTTGCCATGCAAGAAAAATGCAAGGGGTTTTTAAAGAACCAAGAGCTTTACTAAAGCAAAATTATGCTTTTAAAGAACTTATCAAGTCAAATGAGTGCTGTGGTTTTGGTGGAGTTAGCATGCAAACTGATCATTATGAAAAAGCTTTGCAAGTTGGCATAAAAAAAGCTCAAAACATACAAAAAAGTAATGTAGAAATCATTAGTGCAGAGTGCTCAGCTTGTAGAATGCAAATTTCAAATGCATTAGAGCATGAAAAAATTTCCACAAGATTTTTACACCCATTAGAACTTATAGCTAAAACACTTCAAGATTGAAAACTAATCTTGATGTTTAATATCTTCAATGTTTGATCTATTTTTTTCTATTAAAATTCTATTTTGTTCTATGTTTTCACTATTTTTCTTGCATTCATTTTTTAAAATCTCTATATTTTTATGCAAAATCTTTATTTTTCTTTCATAACGATTAATCAGCAAAAACACTATAAATAAAAATAAAATTAAAATAGCCCAATTTAAAAATGCCATATTTATCCTTTCTTTAGATATATTAGTACTTTTTATCTTAAATTACAATTCTTTTTAAATTTGGAGAAAGTTTTACTAAAATTTCATAATTAATAGTATTAAAAAAGTTGGCCATAACATTTGCATCATTCATAACACAAATTACCTCACTATCATTCTCGCAAGAAAAGCTATCCATAGACATTTTTCCAAGTATTTTTTTACCATTAGGAAGAAAAAAATCTTTTTTACCATCATAACGCAAAAGCCCATCAGCATAACCTAAATCATAAGTTGCTATTTCGATATCTTCTTTTGCACTATACATTCCACCATAACCAACACTTTGACCTTTTTTTAACACTCTTTGGCTTAATTTTTCAGCCCATAAACTCAAAACCCTACGCAAGTCTTTATTAAAATGCGCATAACCAAACTGTACAAGCCCTACTCTACAATACTCATCATCTTCTAAAGTATTTGCTCTAAATAAAGCTTCAGAATTATGAGAATGAAATACTAAGTTCTTAGCCTCTTCTTGTAATAAATTATAAATTAACTTTTTAGCGTATTGAAATTTTTGTTTTTGCACAAAATAACTTGCATCTACTTCATCACTTCCTGCAAAATGCATCATCACTCCATGAAGTATCAAATTATTACTTTTTAACCCTTGCATCACTTCTTGAATTTCTTCAAGCAAAATTCCATTTCTATGCATGTTTGTATCTATGACTAAATGAATTTTTGTATTTTTTTTAAGCTTTTTTATGTCATTTTTTGCATTTAATGCATAAATAAATTTTTCACTTTCATTACCATGTGGTTGATGAGATAAAATTAAGATATTATCAAAAATATTTTCAAGCTCTTTTGCTTCAGCTTCATTTTTTACGGCTATAAAATTTATACCTTTTGCTCTAGCTATAGGAGCTAAAAGTTTAGCTCCATGACCATAAGCATTATCTTTAAAAACACAAATTACTTTTTCATAACCTCCAGCCTTAGAGGCTATTAGGTTAAGATTATACTCATAAGCTAAGCGATCGATTTTTATATAAGCCATTATTGTTCAGCTAAAATTTGCATTTTATCTTCAACTAGCTTAACATAAAGAACTTTTTCTCCTTTGAATTTATAATTAGTACTACGATAATCTTCATAAAATCCTATTCTAAAAATCTTCTCATTTTTTTCATTTGGATAAGGACTTATGCTAAGATCTGAAAATTTAATAGTTTTTTCTTCTTTTTTAGCAAAAATTCTTTGTTTGTTTTTTGCAAACTGCTCATATGAAAATTTATTTTTATGTTTGAATATTTTTTGATCATAAAAAGATAAGTATTTGTCAATGTCACTTTTTTGCCAACTGTCTTTCCAAACAAATAAATTTGCTAACAAAATAGCAACTTCTTCATGGTTTGTTCTTACTTTATTTTTTTCTTCTGTCATTGCATATGATTTTCTATCAGCGACTAATTTATTAAAATCTTCTAGTAAATCATTTTGTACAGCAATGCAGCCTCTAGTTTTATAAGTATCCAAACGCGTTCCATCTAAAGGATATCCATGAATCCAAATTCCACCACCTGTTTTACCTAAAGTTTTATCTAAAACGTTTGGATAAGTTGTCGCAAAAGCAAATGGTCCATAATATGGGTCACCAGGATAAAATTTCTTTCCAAGCTCATAAAAACCTATAGGAGTTTTTAAATCCCCTTCTATTTCTTTATCTCCAGCCAAACCAGTTAAAACATCTTTTTGAATAAATTTCTTTTCTACTTTTCCATCATTATAATGATAAACTCTAATGATTTTGTCGCTTTTATTAGTCAATACAATAGCCACATTTTCTTCATAGTAACCAAGACTAACATTTTTATCTTTTATCTCATCAAGCCAAAAATCTTTCTTGCTTAATTCTTGCTCTAACACCTTTTCAACTGCATCAATACCTTGATTTAAATAAATTTTTGCAAGATCGCTTGCATTTACAAATACAACCAGACTAAATAATACTAATATAGTTTTAAACAATTTATACCTTTCTATTAAAATTTAAAACAACAAAGAGATAATTATAATATTTTTACAATAAATATATTTTTAATTTTTTCCGTGTATAATGTTTATGATTGACTAAAAAATATAAAGGAATGATAATGAAAAAATTACTTAGTTTAGCTATATTAAGCACCTTTGCTATTGCAAATGAAATCACTATAAATGATCCTTATGTTAGACAAACTCCGCCAAATTCTAAAACAACAGCAATTTTTTTGGAACTTAAAAACAACTCTGATAAAGATATAAAACTAATAAAAGCTCAAAGCTCATTAAGTGATACAACTGAAATTCACGATCATATCATGGAAAATGGTAAAAAAATGATGGTGCAAATCCCTCAAATTACCATAAAAGCCAATTCAAGCGCTGAACTTAAGCCAGGTGGCATGCATATTATGATACTAAATCTTAAAGAAAATATCACACCTCAAACCAAAGCTAATTTAACACTTTATTTTGATGATAATAGCACAATTGAACTAAAAGATATTAAGTCAAGAAGTATTAAAAAATAATGAAAAATCTACTTATCTTTGCCCTAGCTATAATCTTTGCTATATGCGGGGCTTATTTTTATACTAATTCAACAAATTCTGGGAAAAAAAGAGAGTTAATCACCACTCTAACGCCTTTAGCATGCGATCTAAACATCCAAGAGTGTGAGTATAATTTTAAAGATAAAAAAATCTTGATAAATTTAAATCCAAAGCCTATAACTACACTAAATGAACTTGATTTAAATATCACTAATTTAGGTGAGTTTAAAAAACTAAACGCTAGAGTTTATGGACTTAATATGTATATGGGAGATATTGTTCCACAATTTAAAAAAATCAACAACACTTATCATGCTAAATTAGTTTTAAGTTCTTGTACACTAGATGTGATGCGTTTTAGAATAGAGCTTTTTGATGATGAAACTCCACTAGATTTTTATTTTGACTTTGATGTAAAAAGGTAAAGTATGAAAAAAATAAATATTTTTTTATTAATTGTGGTAATTTTTGGGGTGTTTTTTATATCAGTGCAATATTTTGAAAATAACAAATACAATTTTCACTTAAATTCTGAAAAAGGCATGCTTAGTTTAAAAGATTTTATCGGTAAAAAATTGATTGTATATTTTGGTTATACATATTGTCCTGATGTTTGCCCTAGTGAACTTGCCTTAATTGCCAATGTTTTAGAAAAAATGCCAAATAAAGAAAAAGCTCATGTGGTGTTTATCTCACTAGATCCAGCAAGAGATAGCAATCTAACTCAAACTAGTCAATGGGTAAAATATTTTTATCCAAATTCTACCGCTTTAGTTGCTAAAGATGAAAAAGAATTAGAAAAAGTTACTAAAAATTATGGTGTGGTATATGAAAAAATCAATCTTAAAGATTCTGCTATGGGATATTCTATAGCGCATAGTGGTGAATTTTATCTGATCGATGAGAATGGAAAATTTATTAAAACCATAAAAGATATTAGTTATGAAAGCTTTTTTAACGAAATTCAAAAATTCTTAAACGAATAAACTTTTACAATTTATTCGTTTCTTAAAGTATCTAAAATATCTACTTGAGTTGCTTTTTTGGCAGGATAATAAGAAGATAAACTTACAATCACAATAGCTCCAAAAAGTGTAATACAAAAATCAACTAAAGAAAGTTCTAAAGGCAATTTACTCATACCATAAACATCACTTGGCAAAGAAATAATATCAAAATTTCCAAGTACCCATAAAGCTATAGCTGCAAGAATCACACCTGCTATAATACCACTTCCACCTATTAAAAACCCTAAAGAAAAAAAGGTTTTTTTAATCTCTAGCTTACTAGTACCTAAGGAAAGCAATAAAGCTATTTCGCTGCGTCTATTCATCACTATCATCAATAAAGAGCTTACTATGTTTAAACTTGCAACTAAAATAATCAACATTAATACTATAAACAAAGCCCTTTTTTCTAAAGCAAGAGCTGCAAAGAAATTCCCATTTTGTTCCCACCAACCGATGCTAGCATATCTTGCACCCAAAAAAGCATCAATTTGTTTAATATATTCAAAGGGTTTATTTGAATACACATGCACTCCATCATAATTTCCTTGAGGATATGATAAAATTTTAGCTAAGGCTTTAGCATCTGTATACATATAAGCTTTATCATAGGCTAATAACCCTGAAGAAAAATCAGCCTTAACATCAAATCTTTTAACCTGCGGGATAAGCGAAAGACCACTAGCATTTAGATTTGAAAAAATTAGAGTTATTTTTTCATTATCATCTAGTCCAAATTCATCTTTTAAACCCTTACCAATTAAAATATCAAAATTATCTAATTTTTTATCTCCTAAAGCTTGAGCTACTACTTCATTGATCTTTTTTTCATCTTCAAAATTAACCCCAAAAAGCATACCGCCTTCTAATTTTAAATCATTTCTTGCTATGACTTGAGTAGCAATATAAGGACTAAATAATAAATTTGGAAATTTGATTCTTAATTCTTGTAATAATTTATCATCCACACTTGCTCCAAAACGTGGCAATATAGTGATAGGATAATTCATGGTAAAAAGTTTTCTTTCAAATTCCTTATCAAAACCATTCATAATAGCCATTGCAACTAAAAGCACGCAAAGCCCTATACTCACGCCTAAAAAGGCTAAAATTTTTGAAAGCATGATAAAGGGTTGATCTTTATCAAAACGCAAATATTTAAATAATAAATAACGAGGGATACTTTTTTGCATTTTATACTCTTAATATTTTTTTAAGTATTTTAACTTGATTTTTATAAAAGCTAGCTTTGTATTTATTTAAGATAATATACAAAAGCACTATTATCATGAAATTCAACTATAAATCTTAAAGGTAAAATTCTTACATAAGTTTCACTTTGAGCGCTTGCTTGTTCACTTTTTACAAAATCTTTTACATCTATTTTTGCATTAAAAAAGCAATCAATTAAATCATTTTTGTGAGCATTTAAAAAATTAAATTTATCTAATTTTGTCATTTTCTCTTCATCTACCATGCCAAAATCATTGCGCACTAAAGACTTCAAGTCACTTGATGTATAAACTAACTCACAAGCATATTCTAAATTCTTTTTTTTGCTCTTGGTCATAGCCATAGAAATAGTTTCATTTTGATGAAAAAGGATTAAATTTTTATTAGAGAGTTCTGCCCAAAATATAAATTCATCTTGGGCAGTAGCATTAAAAATTATAAGGATTAATAAGCAAACAATTCTTTCCACTTGTCAGCATCGATTTTAAGTTCTACATTTACTCTATAAAGACCATCTTTAAAGTCTTGATCAACTACACTTGCATTTTTAATCAAACCATTTACTTGTGCTGTAATAGTTGAACTTTTAAGCATTGCATCTTTTACTGTATCTTTACCATTAACTCTTACACCATATAACTTACTAGCTAATTGTCTATAAGCATCAGTAATTGCTGCTCTTTTAGCTAAAGCCAAAGCTTGACCAACAGAAACTGTATTTAAAGGAGCAATACCCTCACCCACTGCTGTAAAAGTTAAATCATTGTCTGTGCTTGTATCATTTGCAAGCATTTTTTCTTCTCTAATGATATTACGCACATCATCTTTGTCTACTTTTTGAACTACAACATCAGAACTTGCAGCTTGAGTAGCTTGAGCTTGAGCAGGTTTCGCACCTCTTTGATCTAGTGCACACGCACTAAAACCTAAAGCCAAACAAAACATAAAAATAACTTTTTTCATTTTTACACCTTCAATTTATTTGATATTATTTAAGATAGCAAAAAGCATTCCAGAATTTTACTATTCTAAATTTAAATCCATATTAGTTTCAGCATCTAATTCCTCATCTTCTTCTTTAGGACATTTAGCAATGCTTACCACTTCATCATTTTCCACATTAACGACAATCACACCACTTGTGTTTCTACCTGCTTTTCTAATACTTTGCATATCAACGCGTATCATCTTACCACTGCTTGTTAATGCCATTAAATCCATACTTTCGTCGACTATGACTATTCCGATTAAATCTTTTGTTTTAGCAGTAAGCTTCATACATATTACACCCTTACCACCTCTACTTTGAAGTCTATATTCACCTGCATCAGTACGCTTACCTATACCTTTTGCACTTACGCTTAAGATTTCTTGAGCGTCATTTTCTATAACAACAGCACCCACAACTTCATCATCTTTTTCTTTAAATTTAATCGCAGTCACCCCTCTACTTACACGGCCAATCTCTCTAACTTTAGCAAGTGGGAATTTAATACACATACCTTTTTTAGTAACCGCAAAAAGCATTTTACCACTAACAATTTCAAGCTCTTCGCTATTTTCATTTGTTTCAATTTCCAGATTATCTTCTGCTTCTAAGTTTTCGTCTGTATTTATATTTACAATTTCACTTTCATCTCTTGCTACAATAATTGCAGTAACAAGCTCATCATTTTCATCTAGATTAATCGCTTTTACACCCACGCTTCTAATATTTTGATATTCGCTTAAATTTGTGCGTTTTACGATACCATTTTTAGTAAAGAAGCACAATGATTTGCTCTCATCAAAATCAGTAGTTGGAATAATTGCCATGATTTTTTCATCTGCTTGTAGATTAATGAGATTAACCACAGCTTTGCCTTTAGCAGTTCTACTTCCTTCAGGAATTTTATATACCTTAAGCCAATAAAGTTGCCCACGATCGGTAACAAACATCAAAGTATCGTGTGTGTTTGCCGTAAAGAAGCTTTCTATAAAATCATCATCATAAGTTGTAACTGCGACCTTACCTTTACCGCCGCGTTTTTGTTTTTCATATTGCTTACTTGGGACACGCTTAATATAGCCACGATGAGTAATGGTAACTACCATGTTTTCATTTGGTATTAAATCTTCTATATCAATATCATCATAATCATCTTCAATTTGAGTGATTCTTGGCACATCAAATTTTGTTTTGATTTCTTTCAACTCATCTTTGATTAAATTTTCAAGCAAAATTTCGCTTTTTAAAATTTGATCAAGTCTTTCAATTTCTGCTAATAATTCTCTTAATTCATTATCGATTTTTTCTCTTTCAAGTCCTGTTAAACGACCTAATTTCATATCTAAAATCGCATTAGATTGAAGCTCGCTTAAGCCAAATTTTTGCATTAATAAATTTTTAGCCGTTGGATTATCAGGAGAGTTTTTAATCAAAGCTATCACTTCATCAATATTATCTAGTGCAATTTTTAAACCTTCTAAAATATGCGCTCTAGCTCTAGCTTTTTGCAGCTCATAAATAGTTCTTCTAATAATTACAGTTTTTCTATGATTTAAGAATAAATTTAAAAGTTCAATTAAAGAAAAAACTTTTGGTTCTTTATTATGTATAGCAAGCATAATCACACCAAAAGTGCTTTCCATAGTGGTAGATTTAAAAAGATTATTTAACACAATCTCGCTCATAGCATCGCGTTTTAACTCAATTACTACGCGAATTCCTTCTCTATCACTCTCATCTCTAACTTCAGCAATGCCTTCGATTTGTTTTTCTTTAGCAAGTTCAGCAATTTGCTCTATCAATCTTGCTTTATTGGTTTGATAAGGAAGTTCATCTATTACAATAATATCTTTATTAACTCTTTTTTCAATATGGGTTTTTGCTCTTACTTTTACCCTACCACGACCTGTGCGGTAAGCTTCTATAATACCCTTTTTACCAAAGATAATACCACCGGTTGGAAAATCAGGACCTTTAATAAATTGCATTATTTCTTCTAAACTTGCATTTTTATTATCAATTAAATAAAGCAAACCATCAATAAGCTCATTCAAGCTATGCGGAGGAATATTAGTAGCCATACCTACTGCAATACCACTTGAACCATTAAGTAATAAATTTGGCACCCTAGCAGGTAAAACATCAGGTTCACTCATAGAATCATCATAATTTGGTATAAAATCAACCGTATCTTTTTCTATATCACGCAAAAGTTCTTCAGCTAAAATCGTCATCCTAGCTTCAGTATAACGCATTGCAGCAGCGCCATCACCGTCAATAGAACCAAAGTTTCCTTGCCCATCTACGCTTGGATAACGCATAGAAAAATCTTGTGCCATTCTTACTAAAGCATCATATACAGCTGTATCACCATGTGGATGGTATTTACCGATAACATCACCCACTATACGCGCTGATTTTTTGTATGCACTACGACTTCCAACACCTAAATCATTCATAGCATATAAAATTCTTCTATGAACAGGCTTAAGCCCATCTCTAGCATCAGGTAAAGCACGGCCTATAATAACACTCATAGAATAATCTAAATAACTACTCTTTATAGAACTTTCTATATCTATATTTTCAATATCTGAATCTTTAGTAAAAATATTTTCCATAAAAATCCTTAAAATTAATCTTTATATTTTAGCAGATTATTCTTTTGCATTAGCTAAAACTAAAGCAAAAAGTACTTCGATATTATTTTTTTCTAAAAGCTCTCTTGCTTCAAGCAAACTTAATCCCGTAGTTACAACATCATCTACTAAAATCACAGGATATTTTGGACGCTTTAAAAGCTTATAAGATCTTTTATTATCTTTACGAAATTGCAAACTTTTTCCACTATATTTAAATTCTGAATTAGCTTGCAAAGCATGATACATAGGTTTTATAAATTGAGTTTTTAAATGTTTGGTTAAAATAGCAGTATGAGAGTAGTTTTTGTATGTTTTATCATCCAAGGCTATGGCATTAATTTCACAAGAGGGTTGAAAAAAATCTTTAAATTTAGCAAAACTTAGTTTTGCAAGCGCATTTAAAACAAAATATCCTTGAAATTTGTGTTTAAAATAAATTAGATGTTTAATTTGTTCATATTGATAAAAATAATAAACCTTAAAACCTTTATCAAGTTCTCTTATACCTAAAGAATATTCTAAAAGCTCTTCCTTGCAAGCTGGACAAAAGCTCGCAAAGGAAAATCCATGGCAACTAAAACACCTCACAAAGAGCTGATAATATCTGCAGATTTATTAGCTACTTGCTTTATAAGAAGCTGAGTGAAGAAAGGCAGATCTTTAATATTATAAAAACCTTTAACTTCTTGTTTAGTTTTAATGTTAATAGTTTTATTAGTGTTAATATCTTTTAATGTTAGCTGACTAGCAATAATTGAAAATAAAGAATTAGAATCAAATTTAGAATAAAAATCATTAAAACTCAAATCTACTCTTAAAACATAAGGAGAATCTTGTGTATTTTCAACCACTACTATACCTCTATTTTCTAATTCTTCTTTTAAAAACATATAAAAATAGTAGTTAAAATTTTCATTAATATAATAATTATTTCCATTAGAAGAAGAATATTTCAAATTCTCATTTAAATCATACACTCTATGAATATAAACTTTTTTCAAAGAAGCACTTTTATCAATTGTTCTTTTATTTGTACAATACTTAAGTCCTACATCACTAATATACACAAGACCTTTAATTTTTGCTTCATATGCTTTAGAATCAGAAGGATTATAACACTGTGCTTGGATTTTTATAACTTCATTAACCTTAGCTACACCTTGATTTTTAGGGTTTATAGCACAAGCGCCAAAAAACAAAGCTAAAATACATACGAATATTTTTTTAAACATTATCTTTCCTTAAAAGCAATCATCTTTTTGATTAAGATGATTTTTAATCAGCAAAAATTATACCAAAAACAAATGAATTTTACTAAAAATTACTTTTTTTCACACAAAAATAATTTTGTAAAAAAAAATTATATAAAAATTAATATTTAAAAGAAAATTCATTTAGAATATGTTACAAAACTACAATATTTTAAAGGAGTTGTTAAATGAGTTCAAACACAAAAACACTTATAGTTATTGCTGATTTAGTGTTGTTTATCGCTTTGCTTTATTTCTCCCCTTTTGGCGAAACTAAGGTAAACCAAGGATTATCCCTGTTGATCTTTATCGCTATATTGTGGCTTAGCGAAGCTTTGCATGTTACTATTACAGCTATTTTAGTACCTGTTTTAGCAGCCATCTTAGGATTATTACCTACTGCTAAGGCTTTAACAGGCTTTGCTGATTCTAATATCTTTTTATTTTTTGGTGGTTTTGCTCTAGCAGCAGCCATGCATCATCAAAAGCTAGATAAGCTAATTGCGCATAAAATTTTAACCCTGGCAAAAGGACATTTAGGTTTATCAAGTTTATATATTTTTATCACTACTGCATTTTTATCTATGTGGATGAGCAATACTGCAACCGCAGCCATGATGCTTCCGCTTGCTATAGGCATGCTAGCTTCACTTGATCCACAAAAAGATAGAAATACTTATGTTTTCATTCTTTTAGGTATAGCTTTTAGTGCAAGTATAGGTGGTATAGGCACTATAGTGGGAACTCCACCAAATGCCATTGTTGCTACTCAATTACACATTAGTTTTGCACAATGGCTAAAATATGGTATTCCTATTGTTTTAATCTTTTTACCTGCAATGATTTTGATTTTATATTTTATGTTTAAACCAAGATTTAACCTACAAGTTGATTTACACACTGAAAATATAGAACTTACAAGACCTAGAATCATCACTTTAATAATCTTTTTAGTAGTTGCACTATCTTGGATTTTTAGTGGTAATATAGGTCCTATCATCACAAGTATTTTTGGACATAAAATAGCAAATCTTGATGCGATTATTGCCTTGCTTGCGGCTGTTTTAGTATGTGCTTTTAAAGTAATTGATTGGAAAAATATACAAAAAAATACTGATTGGGGCGTGTTAATGCTCTTTGGTGGAGGTATTACTCTAAGTGTAGTGTTAAAAGATTCGGGTGCTAGCAAGGTTATGGCTGATACCATTATTTCATTTATAGAAAATGGACATTTATTTGTTATAGGCTTAATCATAGCATTTTTTATAGTGTTTTTAACAGAATTTACCTCAAATACTGCTTCAGCAGCCTTGCTTGTACCTTTGTTTATCTCTATAGCAGATACTTTAGGTGTTCCTGCTTTAGGACTTGCTTTAATTATTGCTATTGGCGCTTCTTGTGCTTTCATGCTACCAGTTGCTACACCACCAAATGCTATAGTTTTTGGTACTGGCCATATCAAACAACAAGAAATGGTAAGAGTAGGAATTATACTAAATATATTCTGTTCAATTAGTCTTGCAATAATTGCATATTTCTTCTGGTTATAATCTTTTAGTCCTTTTGGACTAAAAGATCTTTACATCTTAAAATATATTTTTTTACATTTTCACTTTTATACAAAGCTTCTCTTATACACACACCTGCTAAATTTAAATCTTTTAAGTGGTTTATAGTTTGAGTATTTATGCCACCTATGGCATAAATGGGTATTTTTGAAACTTCTAACAAATCTTTTAAATTCTTAATACCTTTTGGAGCTAAATCAGCCTTACAAGAGCTTTCAAATACATGTCCAAAAAAAGCATGACTTACTTTAAGCTTATAAGCTAAATCTAATTCTTCTTTAGAATGGATGGAAGTACCCAAAAGCTCAAATTTTTTATAGCTTTGTAGGCAATTTTGTAAAACAAATAAAGGAGCATGAAAAAATTGATGATTTAATTTTAAACAAACTTCATAATGATAATGCAAAAAGCAAATCTTTTGAGTTTTATTAAAAATTTTTAATACTTCTTTGGCTAATTTAGCGTATTCTAACTCATCTAAATGTTTTTCTCTAAGCACTAAAGCATCAATACTACTTTGGCTTAGTTTTTCAATAAAATTTAAAAAATCTTCTTGTGTGTTTTGACTATCGCTAATAGCAATGACTTTTTTATCCCACATAAATACTATCGCTCATTATAGCTTGCAAATTTGCATTTTTTAACATAGCTAAAACCTCATCAACACTACGCATATCACTAATTTGAAACTGATCATCACCTTTTTTATCGCCTTGATGCTCACCTACTCCCACGCTCACACCTGCACTCATTTTAGTAGCTCCAAGTTTAATAACCCCGTCTCTAAATCCTGCTCTTTCACGCGTAGAAATCGTAATACCTGCAAAAGGTAAAAACAATCTATAAGCACATAAAACTTGCAAAAGTCTTGTTTCACTTACATCTTTTGGATGAATTTTTTTATTATTAATAATAGGTCTTAATCTAGGGATAGACAAAGCTATTTCAGCATGAGGGTATTTTTGCTGTAAAAAATACGCATGCAATGCCGTAGCAAAAGCATCTTTTCTAAAATCATCTATACCAAGTAAAGCTCCAAAAGCAACCCCTCTCATACCCGCTTTTAACGCTCGCTCTTGCGCATGAAAACGATACTCAAATACACTTTTTTCACCTTCAATATGAATTTTAGAATAAGTTTTTTGATTGTAAGTTTCTTGATAAACACTTACATATTCACAACCCTTCTCATGAAGCAATGCATACTCATCTACATTCATAGGATAAACTTCAATCCCAACGACCTTAAAATACTCTTTTGCTATCTCACAAGCTTTGGCAAGATATTCTACGCTAGCATACTCCCTGCCCTCACCCGTTAAGAGTAAAATTTCTTCCAAACCACTTTTTTTAATCTCTTGCATTTCTTTGTGAATTTCAGCCTCATTTAGCTTAGCTCTTTTAATGTTATTTCCTTTTTGAAACCCACAATAAGTGCATTTGCTATTGCAAAAATTAGAAAGATATAAAGGTGTAAAAAGCAAAATGGAATTTCCAAAATATTTTTGAGTAATCTTGCTTGATTTTTGTGCCAAATCTTCTATAAAATCTTCCGCTGTGCTTGAAAGCAAGGCTTTTAAATCTTCTAAGTTAAGATAATCTTTAGCTAAAGCTTGTTTTACATCAAAAGCGCTAAATTTACTTTCATCAAAATTTTCAACTTCTTTTAAAACCTTAGTTAAAATTTCACTTTCAATACTTTGCATATGAGGATATTTTTGCATTTTAATCTCTTAAAAAACCACTCAAAGGCGAGCTTGCACTTGGCGTGCTTTCATTTGCTATGCCTGCTAAATACGCATTATATCCTGCCTCTATAGCTAAAGCAAAAGCCTTTGCCATTTTTGATACATCTTTAGCTTGAGCTATGGCAGTATTTGCCATCACTGCACTTACTCCCATTTGCATGGTTTCACAAGCTTGTGCGGGATTTCCTATGCCTGCATCAACTATAATAGGCAAACTAATTTCATTAAGTAAAATTTGTATAAATTCTTTAGTTTTTAAGCCTTTATTGCTTCCTATGGGAGCTCCAAGAGGCATTATAGCAGCAGCTCCTGCATTAGCCATAGCACGTGCTGCATATAAATCAGGATACATATAAACTAAAGGTGTAAAACCCTCATTTGCTAAAAGTTCTACTGCTTTTATACTTTCATAATTATCCGGTAATAAATATTTACTATCGCTAATTACTTCAACCTTAATCATATCTCCACAACCAAGCTCTCTTGCAAGTCTTGCTATACGCAATGCCTCATTAGCATTTCTTGCACCTGAAGTATTTGGTAAAAGCTTAATATGCTTTGGGATAAAATCAAGTATATTTTCTATACCTTTATCATTTACCCTACGCAAAGCTAAGGTGATAATCTCAACTTTTGCTTCTTCAATGGCTGATTTTATAAGCTCAAAAGAAAATTTCCCAGAACCTAGAATAAACCTAGAATTAAACTCATATTTTCCTATTTTTAATTTTTCCATTACTCACTCGCTAAAAGTTCTAAAACTAAATTTGCTTGATGTCCTGCGCAAATATTTACACGCGGTGCCATAAGTCCATTGCCTACTTTTGCCTCATTTTTTAAATCACCACAAACATAAAAGTTTTTTGCGATTTTTCTTGTTTGTATGCTATTACTATCTCCATATCCTGCTAAGCCAGAAGCACAAATTAATGTTTTTTGAGGATAATGTTGGTGAAAATTTTGTGCTAAAAGAGCTTTATATTTTGCACTATCAAAGGCTTCACAAACAATATCATCATTTGTAAAAAGTTCGGATATATTTCCTTTTTCTATTTTTAAAACTTGTGCAAATACTTCTATAAAAGGATTAATCTTGCTAATTTGATCTTTTAAAGCTTCAGCCTTAAATTTACCCAAATCTTCCACTATATAAGCTTGGCGGTTAAGATTGCTTGGCTCCACCACATCAAAATCAATCAAATGAAGCCTACCAACCCCACTTCTTGCTAAATTTATAGCTATATGCGATCCAAGCCCACCAAGCCCACACACTGCTACACTTGCCTTTTTGAGTTTATCATGAAGCTTTGGAGTATGTCTTGCTCTCATCATCGCATCAAGAGCTTCATATGGTGGTAAAGTATTTTTTTCTATACAAAAAAGTTCATCATTTTCTTTTAGCTCCAAACTTTCTTTTGTCGCAAAACCATTGATTATCCATACATCATTTTCATTTTTACTCACACTTTGAAAAAATTCCAAAGTGTTTTTAAAATGCGTGTCTATCATACTACCATTAAATTTAATTCTCATCAACCACCACCTACAAAAGTAACAATCTCTACTTTATCATTTTCTTTTAAAATTAGATTTTCAAATTTATCCCTTGGGATAATTTCTCCGTTTAATTCTAAGGCGATAAATTCTATTTTTAATTGCTTTTCTTTAACATAATCCATAAATCTAAGCTCTTTTAACTCAAGCTTTTGTCCATTGATAATCACGTTTTTTCCTAGTTAAAATTCTCTAATAAATCTTTAAAAACTAAATACAATTTTTCAAGCTCTTCTATACTCACTCTCTCATCAATGGCATGAATTCTATCATTACACACACCAAATTCTACTACCTTCACACCAAACTCAGCAAAATATCTTGCATCGCTTGTGCCACCTTTGGTGTTAAGTTCTGGTACTATTTGGGTGATTTTTTGCACACTTTCATTTAGTTTTTGTACGATTTTAGAATCACTTTGTGTTAAAAAAGGCTTTGAGCTTTGATTTATGCTTAATTCATAATCAAGTCCTTCACAAGTCTTTTCTACATAAGCTTTTACATCTTCTAAGCTAGTTTGTGGAGAATTTCTTACATTAAACATCAGTTTTAAATCATTTGGAGTTACATTGCACACTTCCATACCACCGCGTATATCAGTAATAACAATTTTAGATGGTGCAAATACCTCATCGCCTGGATCAAGATCAAATCCTGCTAAAAATTTCAAAGCAAAAGCAAAATTATGCACAGGATTAATGCATTTTTGTGGGTATGCTACATGACCTTGCTTGCCTTTAATGAGTAATTTTGCATTGATAGAGCCACGACGCCCTATTTTAATACTATCTCCAAATTTTTTATCACAAGTTGGCTCAGCAACCACAGCAAAATCAGGTAACATATCTTTTTCTTGCATAAATTTAAGCACTTCAAGCGTACCAAATTTAGCCTCGCCTTCTTCATCACTTGTTAAAATCAGCGAAATTCTTCCTTTGAAATTTTCCACTTCCTTAACCGCACACATAAAAGCAGCCACACCACTTTTCATATCTTGCGCGCCTCTTACATAAATAAACCCATCTTTTTCTAAAGGCTCAAAAGGATCACTACTCCAACCCTCTCCCGCAGGCACTACATCCACATGCCCACCAAAAGCCAAATGTTCCCCATCATCGCTAAATTTTTTAGTCAGCAAAAGATTTTTCACACCTTCTTTTTCTATAAAAAAAGCTTCAAAATCACTTAACTCCACTGCGATATAATTTAATGCTCCATCATCATCTGGAGTGATGGATTTAAATTTACTTAATTCTTTAAAAATTTCAACTACTTGCATGTTTTATCCTATAAAAGCTTTATACAGCATAGAAAGAGCAAAATACTCTAAAATAAATGCTGAAAAAAGATTGATATAAAATATATGTTTATTTCTTACAAGGGCTTTAAATTTAGACACAAAAAACGATAGAGTAAAAATCCAAAATACAATAAAACCCACCAAACCAAAAAGCAAAACAAAAGAGTTTTTACTCTGCATGCTAAGCCCTGCTACACTCACCCAAAAGCCTATAACATAAGGATTTGTAACATTTAAGAAAAATCCTTTACTAAAACCTTTTAAAGGATGTGTTTTATTTACCTTGTTAAGATCGACTTTTCTTGTTTTTCTTAGCATTAAAAATACCATAAAACTCAAAAAGAAAAAGCCAAAAACAGCTAGTATTTTATAAAAAAATTCATTATTTGCAAAGCTTAAAAGCCCAAGATTAATCAAAATCAAAAAAAGTATATCAGCACTTAAAGCGCCAAGCCCAACACAAAAAGCATTTTTAAAAGAAGATAAAGCAGTATTTAAGATCAAAATATTCACAGGCCCAAAAGGCACAGACACACCCATACCCAAAACTATACCTTGTAAGATTACTTCTAGCATTTTGCTTCCAAGAAATTTTCTATATCGATTTTGATTTTATCAATAGCCGTGCAAACATCTTCTATATAAACTTTTGTGAAATTACTTTCTAAATATTTATCCTCATCAAGATTATTTAATACACTTTGCTTACATACTCTTGCATACTCTCCCACGGGTAAAACCTGCCCACTTGTGCCTATACATACAAATAAATCACAATTTTGTAATTTTTCATATAAAATTTTATAATTTGGCGCCATTTCTTCAAACATCACTATATTGTGCCTTACACTTTTGCTTTGACATTTAGGACAAATTTTACCATCACTACTTTCATAGCCTATGTTAAAAATATTTTCACACTCTAAACACCTAAGTTCAGGTAAAAAACCGTGCAAATGCACCACTTCTTCACAACCTGCTCGCTCTAATAAATCATCTACATTTTGCGTTAAAATACTAATTTGTTTTGGAAATTTTTGTTTTAATAAAGCGATGATTTTATGTGCATGATTTGGCTTAACACTAGCTAGTTCTTTTCTTCTTTTATTATAAAATTCCAAAACTTTTTTAGGATTTTTTCTAAAGCCAGTTGCAGAGCAAACTTCCATTACATCATGCTCTTCCCAAAGCCCACCACTAGCTCTAAAAGTTTTTATACCACTTGGAGCGGATAAACCCGCTCCACTTAAAATCATCACTTGTTTCATTTAATAAACCTCATTATTGTTTTAAAGGTTTTACTATAATTTTACTTAAAGCTTAACCACCTTAGCGCCAAAACCACCTTGATTAATCGGAGCGTCATTAAAGCTTTTTACACTTTTGTGGGCTTTTAAAAACTCTTTTACCGCAAAAGCTAGTTTTCCCGTGCCTATACCATGATAAACTATCACCTCATCAAAACCTACTATCAAAGCATCAGAGATAAATTTATCTAATCTTTCAAGTGCCTCATCACTTCTTAAGCCGTGTAAATCTAAAGTCATATTTAAAGCACTTGGGCGGGTTATATTGACACTTGATTTTACCTTTTGTGTAGGGGTTTGATTGCTTTTTTTAAGAAGCTTTAAAGGCACACGCAAACTCAAACCATCACTTTGAATCATCGCATCATTTTTTGAAATTGCAGTGATTTTACCTTTGATTTTTTCATATTTAACAAAATCCCCTACTCTAAGCTCTTCATTTTGCTCCATACTTGGTAATACAATGCTTTTTTTAAGCTCATTGGCTTTGTTTAAACTTCTTTGTTTTTCTTTGATATCTTTTAGATTTATCGTTTTTTTAGCTTCTTCTATGGCTTTGTGATATTTAAATTCTAAATTAGAAACAAGCTTTTTAAATTCTTGCTCATTTTTTTCTTTTTGATCTTTAAGTGAAAGTAAAATTTCATCTACCTTAGCTTCTTTTTTCTCAAGCTCTTCATTTTTCTTGCGTAAAGAAAGTTCAAGATTGATATTTTTACTTACCATTTCTTCTAAATTTTCTTTATCTTCTCCATAAAGCTTTTTAGCATTTTGCACTAAATTTGCTCTTATACCATATCTTAAAGCCGTTTCAAATGCATAAGATTTGCCTATAGTGCCTTTTAAAAACTCATATTTTGGGCGCGATAATTCCTCATCATACAAAGCAGCGATAAGTTCTACTTGTGAATTTTTAGCTAAAAGCATAGCAAGGCGTTTGTGGTGGGTTGTAATGATGATTTTATTATCTTGTTCTAAAAGCTTAGAAATAAGCTCAGTATATAAACACGCTGCTTCTTCAAAATCTGTTCCAAGCTCTATCTCATCAACCCCTAATAAAACATTTTTCTTACCTAAAAGCTTAGAAAAATGCAACATTCTTCCTGCAAAAGTAGAAATATCATTTTTTACATTTTGTGGATCTTCTAAAATCGCATCAAATTCTTTGAAATTGCCTATTTGGCTTTTTTGTGCGTTAATTTTCATAGGAAGCAAATGCTTTGCGAGTAAAGCTGCACTTAAAATTCCTTTTAAAAGCATAGACTTACCACCTGCATTTACACCCGTGATGATTAAAACTTTTTTGTTAAACTCTATATTAACACTTTTTGCATTTTTTAAAGCCGGATGTGCGAAGTTATATAAGCTTAAATTATTAGAACTATCAGCTAAAACAAACTCATAATCATGTTTTTTAGCCATCAAAACTCTAGCGCTATAATGATCAAATAAATCAAAAGCATTATTGATAAATTTCAAAAACATCAAATTTTTATAAAAAATCAAGCTGATTTTTTTAGCATATTCATAAAAAATTTCTTCTTTGGCATCTTTGATTTCATCTATTTGACTTTGGATTTTTTCTACACTCAAAGGCACCGCATAAAATCCGCCACTACTACTTCTACCTATGATTTTTGCTTTTAAGACATGATTAAACCCACCGCGTAAAAGCAAGGCCTCCATACCATTGATAAGATGAATTTGCGTATCAATTAAATAAGCACTAAGATTTTTAGTATAGGTGAGTTTTTTAAACTCAGCTACCAAGCTTTCTTTTTTCATTTTTAGAGCTAAATTTAAATTAACAAGTCTTTCATCAACACTTTCTTTAATCTCACCCTTTTCATCAAAATACTCAAAAAGTTCTAAAATAGCCTGTGGAATTTCTATTTTTAAAAGCCATTCTTTTAAGCTTTCTTCAAATTTTAAGCCCTTTAAGTATCTAAAATACATACAGATTTTAATAAATTCAAAGCTTTGGCTTAAATGTAAAATTCCTTGCTTACTAAGATGAGTTAAAGCACTATTTAGCTCTTCTATCATAGGTGGAGGATTAAAATCAATCAGCGAAAGCTCATTAATCCTTTTATAATGAAGCTTGCTATCACCTTGTAAAAAAATTTCTTTATCTCTTGCAAAAAGTCCCCTAAAGTCTTCTATATAACCATCTAAATCTAGCTTTTTAAAAAATTGCTCTTGCATTATTTATCTACCTTGCAATCTTTTATATCAAAAACATAGGCTTTAAATTGTTTATTTTTACCATTTGAAATAAAACTTTGCGTTCCATGCTCAAAGTTAAAATACTCTTTAGTGACATTAACATCTTTGCAAATTAGACTTTGTCCTTGTAAAAATGCATTGAGTGTTTCTTTTTTTAAAACACCACTTCTTGTAGCACTTAGCTCAATTTTAATCGCAAAAGCAATCATCAAAATCAATACTAAAATCAAAAGATAATTGCTAATCTTACCTATTTTTTTACGTAAAAAAACAAAAAAAAGCAAAATCGCAAAAAAAGCTAAGATATATAAAAAAATCTTAAACATACTTTCCCCTAAGCTTTGTGCTTATATCTCCTGCGCCAAAGCCAATTACCAAACCATTTTCGATCAACTCATCATCAAGATAAATAGCGCTTTCTTCTCTTTTGATTTCTTTTATAAATTTAGCTTTTGGAAAGTATTTTTGCATATTAATTTCTATCTTAGCTTCCCCTGCTGCATACACAGGTAAAATATAAAGCTCATCAACATTTGCTAAAACCTCACTAAAATACTCTATATTTGCACTTAAACGCGTATAACGGTGAGGCTCAAAAATAGCTATAATTTTTTCATATCCAGCTAGCCTTGCATACTCACTTGCTGCTTTAAGTGTTGTTTTGATTTCTGTTGGATGGTGTCCATAATCATCAATCAAAGCCATATTTTCATTTGCAAATAAAATATCAAATCTTTTTTTAATCCCTTGATATTTTAAAAGCTTAGTTTTTAGCTCTTCTATATTTATAAATTCACTCGCAGCCAAAATAGCCAAAGCAGCGTCCATCGCTACATGCTCACCCATACCAAAAACACTAAATTCACCTAAATCTTTAAGCGTAAAATAGGTTTTTGGCTTAAAATTTTCTACTTTCATGTAAATATTTGTGATATCTTTACTTGGATAAAGCTTTTTTGCATTATTTAAATTTAAACTTGATAAAAACTCATCTTCAGCATTAATCACTTGAATTTTAGACAAATGCAAAAAGTCTTCATAAGCTTTGTGTAGTCTTGCAAGATTGTTTCCATAATGATCTAAATGCTCTGCTTCAACATTAGTCACTATAGCTAAATAAGGATTTGAGTTTAAAAAAGAACTATCACTCTCATCAGCTTCAAAGATGAGATTTTCACTTTCTTTATAAAGCATATTAGTGCCACTTTCTTTTAGCACCGCACCAATAATCACAGAAGCTTCTATCAAGCTTGCTAAAATGCTTGAAGTTGTACTTTTGCCATGAGCTCCCGCAACCGCAAAAACTCTTTTGTCTTTTAAAATCATAGGCAAGGCTTCTTTTCTTGAAAGCGTTGTGATGTTTTGCTTTTTTGCGCTAGTTAATTCTTCATTATCTTCTTTAATAGCAGCTGAATACACCACCAAATCCACATCTTTAATATTGTCTTTATGATGAGGAATTTTTATATCTATGCCTTCTTTTTCTAATTCTTTTGTGATTTTACTTTCTTTGATATCAGAACCACTAATCTTAAAGCCTTGTTCTTTTAAAAATCTCGCCAAAGCTGAAATTCCAATACCACCTATACCTATAAAATGAATTTTTTGCATTCTTGCCTCAAATTTTTTGAAAATTTAAGGCAAAATTCTATCATTTGTTTACTAAAAATAAAATATAAAAAGCCCTTAAAGATAAAATCTACTCATTGTTTTTACTTTTGAAAAAACTAAAATAAATTTTATTCTTCGTAATTTTTTATAAGTTTATCAAAGCCCCATAAATTTCTAGCTTCATTTGCTTTGCTAACTTCTACTACAAGCATTTCTTCTTGATCGCCAAGTTGCTCTTGCACCTCTCCAAAAGCATTGATAAAAAAGCTATCTCCATAGAATTTCCAATCATTTTCTTGCTTTGGGCTACCTATGCGATTAACCCTTAAAATGCTTGTTGAGTTTAAAAAGGCTCTTGTTTTTAAAAGCTCTAGCCATCTTTGATTGCTTTCAAAAGTACTAGCTGTAGGAATGATGACTAAGTCTATCTTTTTTTTCATAATCATTTGCCAAAAGATATCAAAATGTGCCTCAAAGCCAAAAAGCAAAGCGCATTTTAAACCCTCATGCGTGAAAGTAAAAAGTTTAAGTTTATCAGTTTTTTTATTATTAAAAAATTTTTCTTCATTCCAGTGTGCATAAGGCATTAAAATTTGTTGCTCATACGCTTTTACATTTTGTGGGCTTACTTTTAAGCATAGTTTTTTTAAGCCATCATTTTCTACACTTATGAACGGTGCAATGATGTTTAATTCATACTTTTTAGAAAGTTTTATCAAGCTTGCTTTTTTGCTTTGACTTTGTTCTTTGATCATACTTTTTGGCATAGTTTTTAGCTCACTAAAAAAGCTATTTAAAACATACTCACCCAAAACCACCAAATTCGCACCACTTTCCTTAGCAGCTTTTAGATAATAATCAAGCCTTGATTCACTCAAAGCCAAAGTGGGAAATTGTAAAGCTACAACACTACTCATCTACTTGCTCGATTTCTAATTTAGCATTTTCAAGCATAGTTCTTGCTTGCTTGATACTTTTTAAACCTTCTTTATAAATTTCTACGCAAGTTTTAAGGTCCAAATCTTTATCATTAAGTTTTTCCAAAGAAAGCTCGGCTTGTTTGATATGATCTTCAAATTCCATTAATTACTTACCTTATAATTTGGTGCTTCAGCAGTGATAGTTACATCATGCACATGGCTTTCTTTTAATCCTGCTGCGGTGATTTCTACAAATTCAGCTCTTTCTTGGAAAGCTTTGATATCTACTGCACCTACATAACCCATAGAAGATCTAAGCCCACCTAAAAGTTGATGCACTACACTTTTTATACTTCCTACATAAGGCACCCTACCTTCAATACCTTCAGGCACAAGTTTATCTTGAGCTGTACCTTCTTGGAAATATCTATCTGAACTTCCTTTTTGCATAGCACCTAAGCTTCCCATACCACGATAACTCTTATATTGTCTTCCTTGATAAGTAAATAACTCACCTGGACTCTCATCAGTTCCTGCTAAAAGTGAACCTATCATCACACTACTTGCACCCGCTGCAATAGCTTTTGCAATATCGCCTGAATATTTTATACCCCCATCAGCGATTACTGGCACGCCGTATTTACTTGCTTCTATTGCGCATTCATCTATAGCTGAAATTTGAGGCACACCCACACCAGAAACAATACGTGTAGTACAAATACTACCAGGCCCTATACCTATCTTAACAGCGTCCGCGCCTGCTTCACATAAATCTTTAACCGCTTTAGCACTTGCAACATTTCCTACTATCACATCCACATTAAACTCAGCCTTAATTGCTTTTAATGTATCAATAATACCTTTAGAATGCCCATGTGCACTATCCATTACTATAACATCAACTTCAGCTTCCACTAAAGCCTTTACGCGATCAAGCTGACCTACACCCACGGCTGCAGCTACTCTTAATCTTCCATAGGCATCTTTATTTGAATTTGGATATTCTTTACGTTTTTTTAAATCTTTTATAGTAATCAAACCTTCTAAACGATTATTTTCATCTACGATTGGAAGTTTTTCTACTTTATTAGTAGAGAAAATCCTTTCTGCATCATCTAAAGTAGAGCCTTTTTTAGCAGTGATTAAAGGCATTTTTGTCATTACATTTTCTACTAAATTATCAAAATTAGTTTCAAATCTCAAATCACGATTAGTTAAAATTCCTATTAGGGTTTTATTTTCATCTACCACAGGAACTCCTGAAATTCTATATTCAGCCATGAGTTCTAGCGCTTCTTTAACGCTTGCTTTAGCCCCTATGTAAATAGGATCCATAATCACGCCACTTTCGCTTTTTTTAACTCTTTTTATCTCTCTAACTTGTGAAGCTATATCCATATTTTTATGGATCACCCCTATACCACCAAGTCTTGCCATCATAATAGCTGCTCTATGCTCAGTAACCGTATCCATAGCAGCTGAAATTAAAGGCATATTTAAGGTAATATTTTTTGTAAGTTTTGTTTTGATATCTACTTCTTTAGGTAAAACCTCAGAATATTGAGGAACTAGCAAAACATCTTCAAAAGTCAAAGCGCGTTTTATGATTTTCATAATTTTTCCTTTATTTGTTTTTGATAATTTCTTCCAAGCTTAAAGCACCATCTAACAAAGTTTGCTCATCATAAGCTTTACATATAAGCTGAGCAGAGATATTAAGTCCATTTTCATTTTTTCCTACAGGCACACTAATACCACCAAGTCCTGCTAAATTCACTGAAATAGTAAATACATCTTCTAAATACATTTGCACCGGAGTTTTAATATCATTAAAGCCAAAAGCAACACTTGGAGCAACTGGCATAAAAATCAAATCACAATCATTTAAAATTTCTTCATATTTTTGCTTGATAAATCTTCTAGCTTTTTGTGCTTTGATATAGTATGCATCATAATACCCACTACTTAAAACAAAGGTTCCTAGTAAAATTCTTCTTTTTACTTCCTCGCCAAAGCCTTCACTTCTGCTATTTACATACATTTGGCTAAGATTATCACATTTTTCGCTTCTTCTACCATATCTTACACCATCATAACGACTCAAATTTGCACTTGCTTCAGCTGCTGCTATGATATAATAAGCTGCAACATCAAATGTAGAATCCATTAAGTCTTTATAAACAATCTCATGTCCATTTGCTTTTAACATATCTATGGTTTTTAATAAGGCTTGTTTTACATCATCATTGGTTTGTTCTACATAGTTTTTAATCACAGCTATTTTTAGCTTTTTATTTGCATTTAGTTTTGGCGCAGTTGGTTCAAAAGCTATGTTTGCACTTGTACTATCTTTTTCATCATAACCTGCAATAGCATCATACAAAATCGCAGCATCTTCAACATTTTGCGTTAAAACTCCGATTTGATCAAGACTTGAAGAATACGCTGCTAAACCATACCTACTAACTCTTCCATAACTTGGCTTAAACCCAACACAACCACAAAAAGCAGCAGGCTGTCTTACCGAACCACCCGTATCTGAACCCAAACTTGCTAAAGCTATCCCTGCAGCAACTGCAGCAGCACTCCCTCCACTACTTCCACCTGGGACTTTGGTATTATCAAGTGGGTTTAAAGTCTTACCATAAAAAGAAGTCGCACTCGTACTCCCCATAGCAAACTCATCCATATTGCATCTTCCAAATGGAGCAAAATTATTTTTGCGTAAATTTACAATAGCACTTGCATCATAAGGAGCCACATAGCCTTGTAAAATTTTAGAACCACAAGTTAATTCCCAATCTTTTACGCTAATATTATCTTTTATAGCTACTGGCACACCAGCACCTGAAGTGCTTAAATCTTTATTTAAAAACTGCTCCACATAAGCACCCAAATGCTTTTGCTGATATGCTTTTTCATTTAATTCTTTTTTTAGATTTTCTAATTCTTCATTTGAAAATTTCAAAGCTTCTTTTAAAGTTATCATTATTTATCCTTAAATTTTTTAACCAAATAAAACAAAAAAAGCGTGATAAATAAAAAGCCTAATAAAGTAATCACTACCACGCTAAAAGGTAAAGCTTGCTCAAACATTTTTTGCTTTTTCCACGCTATTACATCTTGGACATAAGCATTCTTCTTCTTTTGCTAAAAACTTCCAACATCTTGGACACTTGTGTAATGAAGAACGCACGATTTTAAAACTATGATCATCTATTTTAAACTCACTCAAAGCTTCTTTTTCATCTAAGCTTTCTACCAAGCTCACCATAAACCAATCAGCTACTTCTTCAATATCTTCACTCAAAAGCTCATTTGCGCTTGTTTGTAAGCTTAGTTCTAAAGTTGATTTGATAATTTTGTCTTTTTTTAATACATCAACAAGTTCAAAGAATTTTTCTCTTGATTTTATAAATAAATCATCTTCGATTTTATACTCATAATCAAAGCCATTTTTTAACACCAAATCAAACACATCTTTAGCATTTTCTTTAATAGCCACATTTGCATGCTCTAAAGCTTCATCTATAGTATAAGTTAAACTTGGAGCTAAAAGCGTAAAAAGCTTTCTAGCTATTAGCACCATAGCACTTTGCGCACTTACTCTCTTTGTGTCATCTTTTGCATTACAATATAATCTATCTTTACACACATCTAAATAAATTCCACTTAAATCCGCACTTAAGAAATTTAAAAGCACACTAAAGCCCTTTGCAAATTCATATTTTTCAAAAGCAGCTTCACATGCTTCAAAAGCAACTTTCGCACGCATTAAGATCCATTTGTCTAAAAGTGTGAAATTTTTTGTTTCTAAAAATTCCATATCATTAGTATTTGCAAGTAAAAATCTTATAGTATTTCTTATCTTTCTATATTGTTCGCTTACTTGTTTTAAGATATTATCTGAAATTTTTAAGTCCGTTGAATAATCACTAAGCATTATCCAAAGTCTTAAAATTTCTACCCCATAATTTTTAGCTACATTTTGAGGTAAAACCACATTGCCTTTTGATTTACTCATTTTTTGACCTTTCTCATCAACGGTAAAGCCATGAGTAAGTATGTTTTTATATGGGGTTTTGTGATTAATCGCAGTGGAAATTAAAAGTGAGCTTTGAAACCATCCACGGTGCTGATCGCTTCCTTCAAGATACATCGAAGCTTGGTATTCTCCTGCGTCATATCTAGCTGAGTTTAACACTGCCTCCCAAGTACTACCACTATCAAACCAAACATCTAAAATATCATAAACTTTTTCTAAATTATTTGGATCATATTTGCTATTTAGCGGTAATAAATCTTTTATTTCTAAATCCCACCACGCATCAGCTCCATTTGCTTCAAAAATTCCCACCAAATGATCTAAAACATCATCATCAAAAATCACTTCTTTGGTGCTTTTATCTCTAAAAAATGCGATAGGCACACCCCAATCTCTTTGTCTTGATATACACCAATCAGGACGATTTTCTATCATAGAGCTAAGTCTTTTTACTCCACTTTCTGGGTAAAATTTCACATTATTTAATTGCTCTAGTGCTAGCTCTCTTAAAGATTTTCCATCTAATTTTTTCTCATCCATTAAAATAAACCATTGTTTTGTAGCTCTATAAATAACTGGTTTATGTGTTCTCCAACAAAATGGATAAGAGTGTGTAAATTTAGAACTTTCAAGCAAAGCTTCGCCAAGTAGTTCTAAAATACGCTCATTTGCTTTAAAAATATGAAGTCCTATAAATTCATTTAGCAAATGTTCTGGTAAAAGTCCTTTAATTCTTAGCGTTTCATCATAACACCCACCATCATCTACTGGCATAATCACCTCAATACCATATTTTAAGCACACATAGTAATCATCCTCACCATGTCCTGGTGCAGTATGTACAAGCCCTGTCCCGCCTTCCATTAAAACATGATCGCCTAAAATAAGAGTGGATTTTCTTTGATTGAGTGGATTAATAGCACTTAAATTTTCAAATTCAGAACCCAAAAGTTCTTTTTGAATTTTTCCTTGAGTGAAATTTTTATTGATCATATTTTCAAGCAAGGCTTTAGCAAAAATATAACCTTCTTCAGTGATAACATATTTTTCATTTGGATTTAAAGATATAGCTTGATTTGCCGGTAAAGTCCAAGGTGTGGTAGTCCAAATTACCGCTTTTGCTTTTTCAACTCCTAATTTTTCAACCGAAGTTTTATCAAGCTCAAATGCTACAAAAATAGAATAATCTTCTTTATCTTCATACTCTACTTCAGCTTCTGCTAGCGCACTCTTAGCAGCCCAGCTCCAAAAAACAGGCTTGCTTCTTTCTAACAAAAGTCCTTTTTTAGCGATTTTACATAAAGCTTTGTAAATATCTGCTTCAAAAGCATTTTTCATAGTCAAGTATGGCTCATCCCAATCAGCAATCACACCCAAAGACTTAAATTCATCTCTTTGGATATTTACAAATTCTCTCGCATGCTCTCTACAAAACTCACGAATTTCTTTTTTGCTTAAACTTTGCTTTTTATCTTTAAGTTTAACTTCAACTTGCTGTTCTATCGGCAAACCATGACAATCCCAACCCGGAGTAAAACGCACTTTTTTACCTTGAAAATAATGCATTTTGATGATGATATCTTTTAAAATTTTATTTAAAGCATGGCCAATATGCAAATGTCCATTAGCATAAGGAGGTCCATCATGCAGAGTAAAACTCTCACTTACCCCTTGTCTTTTTTGTTTCATTTTCTCATAAGCATAGTTATTTTCAAACCACTTGCTAAAACGCTTAGGCTCAAGCTCTGCTAAATTTGCACGCATTGCAAAAGTCGTATTTGGAAGCAATAGCGTATCTTTATAATCCATATAATCCACCTTGAAAAATTTAAAAATAGTAAATTCTACTTAAAATACTTTTAATTTGCACTTATTTTTTTGTTATAATCGCAAGAAAAAAAGGAAAATCATGAAACATCTTATCATCATTATAGGTAGTGAAATTATTATTAATGAAAATTATATGCATTATATACAAGAAGAATACAAAAAGCGGTTTTTAGAACTTCATGAGTTAAAATTTATAAACAAACCTGATAAAGAACTTCCTTTTTTACTTGAAAAACTTTCTAAAGAATATGATTATATAACCATTTTTAGCATTAGCGAATACTATGCAACCATAGCTAAAATCATAGCAACCTTAAATGATGATGTTTTAATCTTAGAAAATGATACTTTAGTACCTTCAAAAGCTTTACGTGAAAAAAATTCCTTTTTAAGCTCTTTTGAAAAATGCTATATTAATTTATTAAACATAAATATAGAGCAAAAATTGCCTATGATTTTACAAAATCCTGAACTTGATTATGCCTATTTTTGTCTTTTAGATATAGATGAAATGAGTGCAAATATCTTACTTAATACACTTACTACTTCTTTTGAAATTCAAACTAGCTCAAGTGCATTGTTAGATAATCTCATTTGTATTAGAGCAAGCACTAGTCAGTATGGAAAACTAGAAGGCTTTTTAAAGGGAGTTTTTAAACTTTTTACGGGCAAAGTATTTTTAGGGAATGATCCTATTAAATTTATAGCTAAAAAACTTTTAGAAAAAAACTTAAAAATTTCCTTTGCAGAAAGCTGCACAGCTGGACTTTGCGCTTCAAAATTAGCTGAAAATTCAGGAATTTCTAGCATTTTTGAAGGCTCTTTGGTGACTTATTCTAATCGTTTGAAAAATTCTTGGCTTGGGGTGAGCAATGATACCTTAGAAAGTGTTGGAGAATACTCTGATCGTTGTATTTATTTTATGCTAAAAGGGGTTTTTAAAACTACAAATTGTGATTTTGCTTTAGCGCTTAGTGGGGTAGCTGGAGAAGAAAATGATAAAAATACCAAAGCAGGCACCATCTACATAGGAGCTATGTATAAAGATGGAACCTTTTTACAAGAATGCATTCACATACAAGGCAATAGAAACTACACAAGAGAGCAAGCTAGTTTGGCTGCATATTGTTTAATGCTTAGATTAAAACCTGAAATTTTCTTTGGTGTTTAAACAAAAAATGGTGTATTTCAAAAATACACCCCA
>NZ_JAKMQA010000001.1:0-203184 GCF_025771295.1 Campylobacter sp. RKI_CA19_01121 | reverse complement strand
ATAGTTGCAAGATAATATTAAAACTCCTTATTAAGTAAACTCTAAAGACATTAAGCTTAAAGCTTTAGTTTATTGCTTTAATGCTTTTAAGCTTAATGTGTGTTAAGCAAGCTCTGGGGAGGGAAATTAGTTGTTTGTAACAGGCTTTAAATAACTTTCTTTTATCATAAGATTTACTGTATCTTTAAACATAGGTAAAGCACTTTGTGCAGCATAATAGCTATAAGCTTTAGTAGGATTTCTCACCAAAACCCCTATGGTGTAATTGTTTTTCTCATCATTTGCAAAGCCAAAAAATGAAGCATTGTAGCGATTTGAAGTATAGCCTTTTCTCTCAGCAATCCTAGCTGTACCTGTTTTACCACCTATGATAATGCCTTGAGTTTGTGCTTTTTTACCTGTTCCTTTTTCTATAACATTGATTAAAATTTGTTGCATTTCTTTGGCAGCTTTACTTGAGAGAATTTTTTCTTTTTTAACTTCATCATCAAGTTTTATTAAACGCCCATCTTGATAAAATTTATTTGCAATTTGCGGTGTGATATAAATTCCATCATTGTTAAATACATTATAAGCAGCTAGAAGTTGCATAAAAGTTGTTTTTAAGCCATAACCATAGCTTAATACAGATTTTTCTACTTCTCTTAATCTTTTTGGATTTGGTATTTCTCCTTTTTGTTCATAAGGAAGATCAATACCACTTCTTTCTCCAAAACGAAAAATTCTAAGCCCTGAGATGATTTCAAGATTGCTTAATCTTTGGGCGATTTTAATCATACCGACATTTGAAGAGTAGGTGATAACTTCTTCCATGCTCATTTTATCTTTTCTATGATCATCACGTATAGTAAAACGACCAAGCTTGTATTGACCACCTTGGGTGTTGATGATTTCGTTGACTTTGATTTTATCAAGCATTAAAGCAGTGGTAAATATAAAAGGCTTTATAACAGAACCTGCTTCATAGCCATATTCTATCGCACTTGCATTAAGCACAGATAGATCTTTTCCACGATTTTGCGGATCATATCTTCTTGAGCTAGCAAGGGCTAAAATTTTTCCACTTTTACTTTCCATAATTGCAACTATAATTTCATTGGCTTTTAGATCTTCATTTCTTTTATCAATAGCCTTTTCTAAGCCTTTTTGAAGTTTTAGTGAAATATTTAAGTATAAATTACATCCATCTATTTTACGCTTTTCATAAGAGTGTAAATTTAAGATAATATTGCCACCTATATCTCTTAAACCTTGGATTTTTGCATTTTGTAAAGGGCTTAAGCATTCATTGTAGTATTTTTCTAAACCTTTTATGCCGACATTTTTAAAAATTTCGCTTTTTTCATCCATATAAGTTCTTGTGTAGCCTATGATAGGAGTAAGTGAGTCTTTTGGCATATACACGCGATCTTCTTTGTGTTCTATGATATCAAGTCCTCTTGTTTCAACTCTGCCGTTGTTATTTGTAAAAGACTTAAAAAAACCTTGAGTATAAAGCTTTTTAGCTAATTCTTTTAAATAGCTTGCGTCTTTTGAGTTAATATCTTGGAGTAAAATAAAATTATAACTTCTTCTTTTTTTTGCAAGCATTCTTTTTTTGATATCTTGCATTTGCTCATCGCTTGCACCGCTATAAATTTGAAAAAGCGTTAAGAATAATTCTTTTTTATCAGGATTTAAACTTCTTAGATCAATCTCTGCTCTATAAATTTGCCTACTTGAAGTTACTGTAAAATTATCACTTGTGATGATATTACCTCTAAGAGCGGAAAAATATTGTTCTTTTTGGGTATTTGGTATATGGCGTTTTGAGGTTAGAAAAAAAGTAGAAAGTAAAAACAAGGCCATAAAAAACAGAGCCATACAAAAAGCAAAAGCTACCTTTGAAACTCTATTTCTAATGGTGTTTGAAAGCATATATTAAATTTGAGTTCTTGAAATTTCTTTATATGCGTTTATAGCCTTATTTCTAACTTCAAGCATAAATTTCATACTTGATTCAGCTTTGCTAATAGCAATTGCTGCTTGGTGTAAGTCTTTTACTTCACCTGTTGCGATGTCTACCATAGCAGCTTCAGCTGTTTCTTGAGTTTTATTAAGGTTGTTAATAGAATTTTTTAATAAGCTTGAAAATTCATCACCTATGTTATTTGTGTTGTTATTATTTTTATTGTTAACATTGTTAAATTGATTTATACCATTAATAGTGTTCATTTATTAACCTCTTAGTAAATCTATCGCACTTTGTGCTATAGTTTTAGTGCTTGTAAAAGCGCTTACATTTGCTTGGTAAGCTCTTGTTGCTTCTATTAAATCGGCCATTTCAATGACAGGGTTTATATTTGGAAAAGCAACATAGCCTTGTTCATTTGCATCTGGATGAGATGGATCAAATTTCATACGAAAATCTTTATCATCTCTTACAACCTTATCAACTACTACGCTCATTATAGCAGGTTTTGCATCTTTTTGCGAAGCTGGGTCGTTTAAAGGATTTTCATATTCTAAAAAATTATTATCTTTAGCGATTTGTTTATTTAGCAATTCATTAAAATCAGTCGCTTTAAAAATCACTTCTCTTCTTCTATACGGTCCGCCTTCTGCTGTTCTGGTAGTGTTTGCATTAGCTATATTTGAGCTAATTACATTCATTCTAAAGCGTTGAGCACTAAGTCCGTATCCGCTAATATCAAAATCACTTAAATAAGCCATTGTTTTTCTCCTAGCCTAATTTAGAGCTTGTTTCTATGATGGTTGAAAAAATATTACTTTGTCTTCTTAAAACACCATCTAAAGCAGTAATCATCATAGTATTTTTACTCATTTCAGTAGTTTCTACATCAAGATCTACTGTATTTGCGTCATTTCTTGCTAAATGTCCATCTCTTAAATAAATGGTTGATTTATTAGGATTTGGAAATTTCCAAGGTTTTTGATGATTTGCATTTGTACTTGCT
The DNA here is from genome assembly GCF_025771295.1 of Campylobacter sp. RKI_CA19_01121. NCBI lineage: Bacteria > Pseudomonadati > Campylobacterota > Epsilonproteobacteria > Campylobacterales > Campylobacteraceae > Campylobacter > Campylobacter sp. RKI_CA19_01121. Next base: position 200,227 of record NZ_JAKMQA010000001.1, on the reverse strand, counting down.
AATTCAAGCTCTTTAGTATCTTTCTTTTTAAAAATTTCATTTGCTCTATTAACTAAAGCAGTTTCAAATTCTATATCTCTTGCTTTATAAAAAGGAGTATCAACATTTGCAAGGTTAGAATTAATCATTTGACTTCTTAGGTTTCTTCCTGCTAAAGCATCAACAATAAGTTCTTTTGATTTAAAAGGGCTTATCATAATTTTTCCTTAAAATAAAGCTTTTATAGACTAAAAGCAAAAATCATTCCAAAATATTTATGCAATTTTGTTTATCTATAAGTATATCTTTTTATAGTAAATTTTTGAAATTTTTAAAGCCACTTTCAAGTGAAACTTTTTTTTCTAGTGTTTTTAAAAAATCTTTTTTTGTCATTTCTTTAGCGCCCATAAATTTTAAATGCTCATTAGGCACTTGACAATCTATTAAAAAATCATATGGTTTTAAAAGCTCACAAAGTCTTATTAGAGCTACTTTTGAAGCATCTTTTTTAAGGCTTATCATGCTTTCGCCAAAAAATATTTTGCCTATGATAAGTCCATATAAACCACCGATTAAAACATCATTTTCATAAACTTCAACACTATGAGCTAAATTTTGCTCAAAAAGCTTTGTATAAACTTGTATAAATTCTTGACTTATCCAAGTTTTTTTTCTTTTTGCGCAATGGCTTATAAGAGAGTTAAAATCAAAATCAAGTCTTATTTCATAAGTTTTTAAAGCTTTTTTTATGCTTTTTTGTATGCGTACTTCATCAGGTAAAAGCACCATTCTGGGAGAAGGACACCACCAAGTAACAGGATTACTAGTCCATGGAAAAAGCCCTAGACGATAAGCATGAGGTATAAAGTCTACTTCTAGCTTTTCGCTAATAAAAACAGGCGCATCATCAGGGCTTTTTAAAAGTTTAGAATACAAATTCGATTTTTTCATTTTTGGAAAGTTTGAGTTTTAATTTACCACTATTTTTTAATTTTCCAAATAAAATCTCATCGCTTAATCTCTCTCCTAATTCTTCAGCAATAATGCGTTTTAATAATCTTACCCCAAATTCTTTATTATTGGTTTTTTTAGCAAGAAATTCTTTTACTTTTTTATCAGCTTCTATGGTGATATTATTTAAATTTTTCGCCATTAAATCTAGCTCTTTTTGGACGATTTGTTCTAAAATTTCTTGATTTAAGTCATTAAAATGAATGATTTTATCTATACGGTTGATAAACTCAGGCGCAAAAAAATCTTTTATGGCTTTATTACTTTTTTCTTTATCGCTGCTTAAAAAACCAAGCTCATTACTTTCTTTTAAGCCTAAATTGGAGGTCATAATGATAATAGTATTTTTAAAATCAGCTTTTAATCCACTATTATCCGTCAAGCTTGCATTATCAAAAATTTGCAAAAAAGTATTAGTTAAATCAGGATGAGCCTTTTCTATCTCATCAAATAAAACTACGCTAAAAGGATTTTTTCTAATACTATTACTAAGCAAGCCACCATCTTCATAGCCCACATAACCTGCTGAAGTTCCTATGAGTTTGCTCACATCATGTTTTTGTGAGTATTCACTCATGTCAAATCTTTCAAGGTTAAGGTTTAAAATTTGTGCTAAATTTTTCGCAAGTTCGGTTTTACCAACCCCGCTTGAACCGGTAAATAAAAACACACCTTTTGGGGTGTTTTTACCTTTTAATCCTGCATAGCTTTGTTTTAAGGTAGAGCATAAAGCTTTAATAGCTTCATCTTGCCCAAAGATGTTTTGTTTTAAATCATGCTCTAAGTTCTTAAGAATTTTACCTTGATCGCTTTCATAAATTTTATGAGAATGCGTCATTCTTGCTAAAGTATTTTCTAAATCTTTTATTTTTACTATTTTTTTACTTTTTTTATCTTCTAAAGCAAAGCTTGCACCAAGCTCATCGATTAAATCAATTGCACTATCGGGTAAAAATTTATCATGTAAAAATTGTTTTGCTAATTTTATACTTGTTTGTAAAATTTCATCACTGATTTTGATTTTGTGAAAATTTTCATATTTGCTTTTTAAGCCTTGTAAGATTAAAAAACATTCTTCTTCGCTTGGTTCATCTATATCAATTTTTGCAAATCTTCTACTTAGGGCTTTGTTTTTATCAAAGGTGTTTTTATATTCTATAAAAGTAGTTGCACCTATGCATTTAATGTTACCATTACTTAGTGCAGGTTTTAATAAATTTGACATATCTGCATGACTTTCATTACTTGCGCCAGTTCCTACTATGGTGTGAATTTCATCTATAAATAAAATAGCATTAGGGATATTTTCTAATTCTTTAATGATATCTTTTAATCTTTTTTCAAAATCACCTCTGTATTTTGTCCCTGAAAGCAAGCTTGCCATATCAAGACTATAAATTTTTGAGTTTTTTAAATGTTTTGGCACTTTTTCTTCAGCTATAGCTAGCGCTAGTCCATCTATAATGGCGCTTTTACCAACACCTGGCTCGCCAACTAAAATAGGATTATTTTTCTTGCGACGGCTTAGAATTTGCATCATTCTTTCAAGTTCAAATTTCCTACCTATAACAGGATCTATTTTACCTTTTTTTGCAAGCTCAACTAGCTCTATGGTATGGGTTTTTAAATTTTCAAATTCAGCATTTTGCAACAATTCTTTTATTTTTTCTTCTTCTATTAGGTGTTTTTTTAAAATATTATAAGAATAAGCTTTTTCTTCTTTGCAAAGTGCGATGATAAAATCAATCACACTTGTTTGATTTTTTGCATTTAACTTGTGTAATATATTTTCCAAGATTACAGAAAAAATAGGTTCTATTTCTTTTTTTAGAATTTCGTTATTTTTAGCTAAGTAGTTTTTTAACTCATTTTCAAAGCCTTGTAAATCACCATCTCCGATTTCTTCAAGTAGATTTTTAAAATCATTACTAAGCTTAACTAAAGCAAAAAGCAAATGCTCGCAAGTGATAAATTCATGATGATTGATAAAGCTTAAATGTCTTGCATTTGGTATAAATGAGTCAATTAATTCTTTATATTTCATTGTTCTTCTATCCTTGTTTGGAGTGGAAAATCATTGTTTTTTGCTGCCAAGTCAACTTGCTGTTTTTTGCTAAGTGCAATTTCTTCTGTGTATATACCACAAACTCCACTTCCTTGATGATGAATTTCAAGCATAATTGCACTTGCCTTTTCAAAATCATGATGAAAAATATTCATTAAAATTTCAATTACAAAATCCATAGTGGTAACATCATCATTTAAAAGCAAAACCTTAAACATTTTAGGTTCTGCTAGTTTTTGTTGCTCTAAAATTTCACTTTTTAGACCCATTTAATATCCTATTAATATCTTCTTGCATAATCTCAGTAGAAACTTTCCCAAGATAATATTTCACATAATTTTTTGAGTCTTTATTCCAAAAGTCTGTTAAATCTTGATAAATACCATCTTTTAAAACCACTTTAAAAGGAAGTTGTTCCATACTTTGATAGTTGATATCTTTTAAAGCTTGTGCGACAATTCTATCATTTTCTTTAGAATTGCTTAAAAAATAATACGCTCCATATTTAATAGCAAAATCTTTTACAGTTTGATCGCTTACATTTTCAAAATGACTAAGCCCCATGATGATAAAATTATCTGTATTTTTTTGCCACAAGCTTGTTAGATGGGTAGCTTCTTCTTGGCAAGGTGTGCAAAAGGTTCCAAAAAAATCGAACATTAAAATTTTATTCTCTTCGCCCTTTACCACAAAACCATTTTGTGTTCTTACTAAGGTTTTTTCACCTCCATTGACACTTTTTAAAAGAATTTCATCGCCCATTTTATACTCAGCAAACGCAAATTCATTTTCAATTTTTTCTTCACTTGAGCAAGCATTTATTAAAAATGCAAAAGCAAATGTAAAAAATAAATAAGCAATTTTTTTCATCAAAATCCTTTTTTAATAATGATTTTTCATAGCAGCTCTCGCCTCAAGATCTGCTTGTTTTTTCTTTAAACTTTCTCTTTTATCGTGTAAGTTTTTTCCTTTAGCTAAGGCTATTAAGACTTTTGCTTTATTTTTTTCATTAAAATAAAGTTCTAATGGAACTATAGTAAAGCCTTGGGTGCTAATTTTACCAAAAAGCCTATCGATTTGCTTTTTATGCATTAAAAGTTTTCGCGCGCCTTTTTCATCATGCTTATAAAAAGAATGTGTAGTACTAAGATGAGAAATATGAGCATTAAGTAAGAAAATTTCACCTTTGATAATACGCACAAAAGAATCTTTTAAATTTGCTCTACTAGCTCTTAATGCTACTACCTCAGAGCCTTTTAAAACAATACCTGCTTCAAATTTTTCCAAAATTTCATAATCAAAAAAAGCTTTTTTGTTTTTTACTATAGTTTTTTTCATCATTTAGCCTTAAAAACTCCACTTCCACTTCCACTTAAAAAATAAGCTTCATTAAGAAAAGTTTGCATTTTAGGATAAATTTTTACACAAGGAGCAAATAAGTCATTTAAATCAGTATTTTTATACTCTAAAATTTCGCTTGTTTTGAGTGTTTTAAGTGTTTTGGACAAATTTAAATTTGCTGTTAAATCATATGAGCTTTCATCAAATGCTTTATATACTTTTGCACTTGAGCATTCAATAGCAGGAAAAGTAAAATCAAGTTGAGTAAAATCATCTTCAAAATATTCTACAATCTCGCCACACCCGCTAACATTTGCACTATCATATCCACTTAAAAAAAAGATTAAATCAGAGCCAAGTTTCTGGCAGATTTGTTTAAGTTGTTGTTGGTTAAGTTTTAAATTTAAAGCTTCGTTGATCATAAGCAAAAATGTAACCGCATCGGTGCTACTTCCACCAAGGCCTCCGCTTATGGGAATGTTTTTGATAAGCTTTAAGCTTTTGTCTTTAAAAAATTCATTTAATTCATTAGAAAATCCTAAATTTTCTAATTCTTTATAAGCTTTGTGTATGATGGTATCTTGGGTAAAATTTCCAGTGATTTCAAATCCTTCTTTTGTTTTTTCATCACTAAAGCTTAATTCATCAAAAATATCTTTTAGTAAAATAAAGCGTGATTGTAATAAATGATAAGTTCTTGAGTCAATTCCTATGATTTTTAAAAAAATATTAGCTTTTGCGTAAGCTTTCATTTTTTAAGCTTTTTACTCAGATCATCAAGTTTTATCGTTTCATCACTAATTGCATGTAAATTTTCACTTTTTACTTGCTCGATAAGCTCTTTGCGTAGTATCATTAAAGACTTTGGAGCTTCGATGCCTATTTTGGCATAGCCTTTGCCTGTTTGAACTACTTTGATTTCTATATCATCTCCGATTTTTATACTTTCATTTTCTTTTCTTGATAAAATTAACATTTTAATACCTTATTTAAATAATATTGCACTTGATTATCTTGGATAGAAATGATAGAAAAAAAATCTTTTTCTTCTAAAATATAGCTACCTTCTTCTTGAATTTCCAAATCGTCCAAAAATATTTTTTGTCCATTGTGTAATTTTTGGGGGTATTTTATCGTATTTTTTCTAAGATTTAAATAAGCTAAAGGATTTAACTCTTTTTCATTTTCATAAAAAAACCTTCCTTCAATTAAACGCTCTAATGAGCTTAGCGTGGCTTTAATACCAAGTTTTCTAGCAAATAATTCACAATAAGAGCGTATATAAGAACCCTCACTAACTGCTATTTCTATGGTTAAAAAGGGGTGGTTATAGTGTAAAATTTTAGTATAAAAAATTTCCATAACGCAAGGTTTTAAATTGACTTCAAAACCTCTTTTTGCAAGCTCATAAGAGCGCACTCCATCTATTTTTTTTGCACAAAATGCGGGTGGGGTGTAGGTGATTTTACCTAAAAGTTCATTTTTAATTTGTTCTAAAACTTTCTCTTCAAAAGCATTTATAAGATTGATTTCTTTGATATTTTGATTATCAAGGCTTAGTGAATGCACGCCTAGCCAAAGTGTTGCTTTATAAACTTTTGGATTTTTATCAAAAAAGCGAAAAAGTTTTGTGTATTGATCAAAGGCTATGAGTAAAACACCTTTTGCAAAAGGATCAAGTGTTCCTGAAAAACCTGCTTTTTTGTTTTTATATTTTTTCTTGAGTTTACCTAAAAAAGCATTAGAACTCATTCCACTTGGTTTGTAAGCTACAAAAAGTTTATTCATATCACTTTTTCCACAAAACTTGACATTATCATTCTTTCTATGCCTCCAAAATTAATCGTGAGTTTTTCTTCAGCTCCTATTTTATTTACCTCAGTGACTCTACCTATGCCAAAAATTTTATGTTTGATTAAATCGCCTTTTTTATAGCAATTTTTTTGATGATCTAGTGTTAATTCTTTTTTGATTACATTGCTCTCGCCAAAAAATCTACTTTTTTCTAATCTTGTGCGACTTCCTTTATAAAATCTAGAATTAGCATAGCTTAGATAAAGTTTTTTCTTGGCTCTAGTGATTGCTACATAAGCAAGTCTTCTTTCTTCTTCTATATTGCTGGATTCGCTAGTGAGTGGAAAAAATCCTTCTTCTAAGCCTATGATAAAAACATAATCAAACTCAAGTCCTTTGCTTGCATGAATACTCATAATACAAATACTTTCTTTATCAAGTCCATCTTGCTCATTAAGTAAAGAAATTTCATTTAAAATATCATCTAAGCCATTATAATTTCCATGAGTGATTTTATCTTTTAAGTTAGCATAAAGTTCATCTATGTTTAAAAGTTTATCTTCACCTTCTGGGTTATCTTTATAAAATTCTTTGATTTTAAATTCTTCTTCTAAGGCTAAAATCATTGCAAGTAAATCATCTTTTTCTTTGATTTTGTGTATGCTTAGTATGAATTTTTCTAATTCTTTGTCTGTTTTTTTGCTAAAAAATCCACTTCCTTGCAAAGCACATAGGCTTTCAAATAAAGACAAATGATTTTCTTTAGCATAATTTTCTAGCTTTTCTAAACTTGCATTACCAAAATTTCTTTTAGGACGGTTGATAATACGTTTAAAAGAATAATCATCATTTAAATTTGAAAGCAATCTTAAATAAGAAATAATATCTTTAATTTCAGCTCTTTCATAAAAACGAATTCCACTTAGCAATTTAAAAGGAATTTTTTCTTTACTAAAAGCTTCTTCAAGAGCGCGAGATAGGGCATTTACTCTATAAAGTATGGCTATTTCACTAGGATTAATCCCTGAGTTTAAAAGTTTTGAAACTTCTCTTGCAACCTTAAAGCTTTCAATTTTCTCATCATCATTTTGTAAAATTGTGATTTCTTCACCTTCATCTTTGGTGCAAATTAAAGTTTTTCCTAGTCTTTTTCTATTATGCTCTATAAGCTCATTTGCAGCTTGTAAAATAGCGCTAGTTGAGCGGTAGTTTTGCTCTAGTTTGACTAATTTTACATTATTAAATTGCTCTTTGAAATTTAAGATATTTTCTATTTTAGCCCCACGCCAACCATAAATACTTTGATCATCATCGCCCACCACGCAAATATTTTCATGAGACGTGCAAAGTTTTTTTAGAATTTGATATTGCAAGGCATTGGTATCTTGATACTCATCTACTGTTATATAAGTATATTTTTGACTTTGCTCTTTTGCAAATTGTTCATCTTCTAAAATTTTATTAGTTAGCATGAGTAAATCATCAAAATCCATAAAATTATTTTGGATTAAAAAATGCTCATATTGTTCATATAAATGAATGATTTCTTCGTAATTTTTGTTTTTTTCATCTTTTAAAAATTCTAATTCTTTGCGTATTTCTTGAGCGCTTTTACTTTGATTTTTAAAATTTGAAATATAAGCACCTATGCTTGCTAAAGAGCTTTGCAAATTTTCGCTAGCTAAATCTTTTAGTATTTTCTTTTTATCATCTGTATCAATAATGACAAAATTATTTGCTCTATTAATTCTTTCGCTATAAAGTCTTAAAAATAATAAGCCAAATTTATGAAAAGTACATAAAAGGGGATTGTGTAAATTTTGATCTTGTAAAAGTGCTAAGGCTCTTGTTTTCATTACATTAGCAGCTTTATTTGTAAAGGTTAGTGTGAGGGTATTTTGCGCAGGAATGCCTACATGATCAATCAAATAAGCAAGTCTAGTGGTAATGGTTTTAGTCTTTCCGCTACCTGCACCTGCTAGTATCAGCATAGCTCCATCAATATGCATGATAGCTTCTTTTTGGCTATCATTTAAACCTTCAAAAAAACTCATTTTTTAAATAAATCTTTATTGTTGGGATTATTTAAAAAAGCATTCATGGATTTTTCTTTTAATTTTTGATCATTTTGCTTTTTGAAATAGTTTGAAAAATTAACAAAAATGATATTATCTTCAACTTGAATTTGAGTAATTGCCCCTAAATCCACTTTCACAAAGGTTGCAAAATCATCAGGTCCAAAACCTGCATGAAATTCTATATGTTCATTTGTTAAAACTATGGATTTAAAAGTATAGCCACCAAGAGCAAAAAGACAATAAGGATTTTTACTCACTACATCTAATTCTGGTGGCAAAGGAGGTTCGAGTGTAACAAATTTAGTATTTACAATGATATTAAACTCAATATTCTCTTGAGTTAAAATTTGCAAACATTCATAAATGCTTTTTTGCATTAAACTTATAAAATTTTTATTATTTAAAATTTTATCAATCATTGCTTAGCCTTAAAAATTCATCTACTAGTATTCTAACTTGCTCTAAGCCTATATTCCAAAACTCATCACTTTCTATATCAAAGCCAAACATAGCTACAAGTTCTTTTGGACTTTTACTTCCCCCGCTACTTAAAAACTCAATATAAATTGAAGTAAAATCAGGACATTTACCACTTTTATATAGACCATAAAGTGCTAAAACTAAAAGTTGTGCATAAGCATAAGCATAGCAGTAAAATGGAGAGTGTATAAAATGCGGTATATAAGAATACCAAAGGCCATAATTTTTGGTTAAAACTACGCTATCTTGAAACATTTTTCTTGATTCTTCAAGCCAAATTTCACTTAGTTCTTGAGCGCTTAACTCTTCTTTTTTAGCATGAAATCTGCGTTCAAAAGTAGTAAAATTAATCTGTCTATAAAGAGTAGCAAAAATATCTTCTATTTTTGCTGCATATAAAGATAAAAGCTCTTCTTTGTCTAAATTTTCTTTAATATAATCAAAAATCAACATTTCTGCAAACACTGAAGCAGTTTCTGCTGTAGTTAGTGGTGTATCTTGATTTAAAAAACTTACTTTATAAGAAAGTTTTTGATGTATAGTGTGACCTAGCTCATGTGCTAGGGTGAAAAGATCACGTCTTTGGTTGGTATAGTTTAAAAGTATGAAAGGATGGCTTAGTGGTGTACTTGAGTGAGAAAAAGCACCGCTTTGTTTAAATTCTTTAGGATAGACATCAATCCAATTATTCTCAAAAGCTTCTTTTGCTATGGTGTAAAAATCTTTAGAAAATTTTTCAAAGGCTTTTAAAACTATATCCTTTCCCTGATCAAAATCAACTTGCATTTCCTTTCCAATAGGCGCATATCGATCATAATCTTTTAGCTTTTTATATCCTAGAATTTTTTTCTTTGCGTTGTAAAATTTAGAAACAACATCAAAACTATTCTCACTAGCACTAATAAGTGCATCAACACTTTTTTTAGAAATTTGATTTCTTATATGTCTTGGGGTTTCTGGACTTTCATAAGATCTTAACTCACAAATACTAGCAAGTTCGCTTTTAATCATATTGAAAATATATACTAAAAGTTTGTTTTGTTTTTTTAAGGTTTTACTAAAGCATTTTGAAGCTTTTTTTCTAATGCTTCTATCTTTATCATAAAGCTTGCTTAGAATTTCTTCTTCGCTTAATTTTTGCCCTTCAAAATTAAATTTTAAAGCACTAAAGGTTTCATCAAATAATCTTGCAAATGCATCTGAGCCTGTACTTGATAGAGCCAGGATAATTCTTTCTTCTTTTTTAGAAAGATTGTGTTTTTTGTGTTTGATAAGATTGTTTAAATAAAACTCATAATCTTTGCAAAATGTGATGAAAGTTTTGCTTTTTTCTTCTTTTAATTCGCAAAATTCAAGTTCAAAAAATAAAAGATTTTCTTCTATTTTTTTACTTAAATTTTCATATTTTGCATAAAAAGCACCTTTTGTGGTATTTTGAGCAAAATTTAAATACACATAGGTTAGTATGTGAGAAAGTTTTAAGATTAATTCTTCATAATTTTTTAAAGCCTGTAAGAATTGCTCATTGCTTAAACTATGAAGATTATTTTCATATTGTTTTTTAAATTCACAAGCTTCATCTTGGGTTTTTTGTAAAAAAAGATTTAATTCTTGCTCATCTTTAAATAATGTACTTAAGTTCCAATTTTGCATGATTTTAGCTTTCTAAAATGAGTTTTTTTAATACAGCCATTCTAATGGCAACACCATTTTTAACTTGAGTTAAAACCTTACATCTTTTATCAGCCATTACTTCATCGCTAATATCGATATTTCTATGTACAGGACCAGGATGTAGGATAATGAGATTTTTATCTTTTATTAAGTCTTTGCTAATGCAAAAATCATTTGCATAATCTTTAAGCGATGCATAGGTTGGAATATTGTGTCTTTCAGTTTGTGTTCTAAGACTCATGATAATATCTACATCATCAATGATTTCTTTTAATTTATTTGTTTTTTTAATAGGATAATTAGGCATAAAATGAGGTGGGGCTACTAGGGCGATATCAATACCAAAACGAGGCAATAATTCTAAATTTGAAGCAGCAACGCGTGAGTTTTTAATATCTCCTACTATGGCTATTTTTTTACCTTTTACATTATAATCAAAATGTTCCATTATAGTAAAAAGATCAAGTAAGGCTTGGGTAGGATGAGCATGTTTGCCATCGCCTCCATTAACTATAGGACAATGAGTATAATTTGCTAAAGTATGAGGCACACCTGAGTTTTTGTGTCTAACTACAATAGCACTTGGTGCCATTGCATCTAAATTCGCAGCAGTATCAAAAAGTGTTTCACCTTTACTTGAGCTACTTCTTGAAACATCTAATTTTAAAACTTTAGCACCCAGTCTTCTTGCAGCTGTTTCAAAGCTTGATTGAGTGCGTGTTGAATTTTCAAAGAAAATTGTTGTGACACTTTTTCCTTCTAAAAATGTACGCGGTTTTTCATCTAAAAATTCTTTTGCTTCTTTAAATAAAGCCAAGATTTCATCATTGCTAAAATCTTTTGTAGTAATTAAATGCCTCATAAGTCCTCCTTAAATTTTTAAATTAAGCTCATTATCTGAACAAATGGCACTAAATAAAACATCTGTTGAACTATTTAAAGCTGTTTCAACGCTATCTTGAATAACCCCTATGATAAAACCAACCGCAACTACTTGCATAGCTATGTCATAATCAATATTAAATAAAGAACAAGCAAGTGGTATAAGTAAGAGTGAACCTCCAGCAACCCCGCTAGCTCCACAAGCTGCAAATGCGGCTAAAACACTCAAAAGCATAGCTTGTAAAAAATTTATTTCAATGCCTACTGTGTGAGCTGCTGCAAGACTTAATATAGCAATGGTTACAGCTGCTCCTGCCATATTAATCGTAGCGCCTAGTGGAATAGAAATACTATATAAATTATTATTGATATTTAATTTAGAGCAAAGTGCCATATTTACAGGGATGTTTGCTGCAGAACTTCTTGTAAAAAATGCAAAAACAGCACTATGTTTTAAGCAAATAAAAATCAAAGGATAAGGATTTTTCTTCGTATAAGCAAAAACAATTAAAGCATTAATCACAAAGGCTACAAAAAACATGGTTAAAACTAAAATGATTAATAATTTAACATAACTTAAAAGTCCTGCTGCTCCTGTTTGAGCAACTGAATTTGCTACAAGTCCAAAAATTCCAAAAGGAGCAAGCTTGACTATAAATTTAACAATTTTTAATACACCTTCGTTGATATCAGTAAAAAGTTGTTTTGCGTCATTTGAACAATGCCTTAGAGCAAAACCCCCACCTATAGCCCAAGCTAATATACTTAAATAATTTCCTGAAGATAAAGCGTGGATAGGATTATCTACGATTTGAAAAAGTAAGGTTTTAAATACTTCGCCTATATGTGCAGGGCTTGTAGTAGAAGCTTTTTCAATATCGGTTAATACTAATTCTACGGGAAAGACAAAGCTTATACTAACCGCGCTTAAAGAAGCTAAAAAAGTTCCAAATATATATAAGAAAATGATATGTTTTATTTTTTCACTTCCATGATTAAATTCTTTTGTGCAAATGGTTGTTAAAATTAAAATAAAAACTAAAATCGGTGCTATAGCTTTTAAAGCTCCTGTAAATAAAGTACCAAAAATATTTGCAAAAATGGCTAAATCTTTAGAAAGTACACCTATTAAAATTCCTAAAACAATACCTATGCAAATTTGTAAAATAAGATTTCCATCTTTATAGCGTTTGATTGCACAAGAGAATAAACTCATTTTTTACCTTTTTTGTAGTGATAAATTTTTAATTTATTCTAACAAAGTAAAGCTTAAATAAGCTTTTTGATTTTTAAGCTAGCTTGTGTTAAAATAAGGCTAGAATTTTTTATGATAAGGAATATTAAAAATATGTATTTATTTACTTCTGAAGTTGTTAGTGCAGGACATCCTGATAAATGTGCTGATATTATAGCTGATTCTATAGTGGATGCTTTTTTAACTCACGATAAAGATTCAAGGGTTGCTAGTGAGGTTTTTGTAGCAGGAAATAAAGTAGTAATTGGTGGTGAAATTAAATCAAAACATAAACTAGAAAAACAAGATTATGAAAATATTGTAAAAAAAGCTCTAGCAGATATTGGTTATGATGGGCATCCACATTTTAGCAAAAAACAATGTTTACATCCTGATGATTTAGATGTAATGGTATTTTTAAATGAACAAAGTCCTGATATCAATCAAGGTGTTGATCAAGAAGATGGAGAAATTGGAGCGGGTGATCAAGGGATAATGTTTGGTTTTGCAAGTAATGAAGCAAAAGAATATATGCCAGCAGCTATTTCTTATGCTAGAATGCTTTGTGATAAAGTATATGAGTTTGCAAAAAACAATCCTGATAAACTTGGAGTGGATATTAAAACTCAAGTGACAATTGATTATGTAAATAAAGAAAATTTTGAAAATTGTAAACCTCAAAGCATCCATACTATTGTAGTTTCAGCTCCTTGTGTTGAAAGTATGAAAATAGAAGATCTAAGAGCTTTGGTGATGGATTTGATTTTAGATTCAAATTTACCAAAAGAGCTTTTTTGCCCAGAAAAAACAAGAATTTTAATCAACCCAACGGGAAAATATGTAAATCACAGCTCGTTGCATGATAGTGGTTTAACAGGAAGAAAACTTATAGTAGATAGCTTTGGTGGCTATGCTCCAATAGGCGGAGGAGCGCAATCTTCTAAAGATTATACTAAGGTTGATAGAAGTGGGCTTTATGCAGCAAGATGGCTTGCTAAAAATATCGTAGCCGCAGGTCTTGCTAAAAAATGCATAGTGCAGCTTTCTTATGCTATAGGTGTAGCTAAACCAACTTCTGTTAGTGTGGATTGTATGGGAACAAACACAAGATTAAATGATGATATTTTAAGTGATTTTGTGATGAAAACTTTCCCATTAACTCCAAATTGGATTAAAAATAAATTCAATCTTGATAAACCAAGTAAAGATACTTTCATGTATGCTGATGTAGCTGCTCGTGGTCAAGTAGGTCAGGCTGATTATCCTTGGGAAAAATTGGACGCTCTTGATGAATTTAAAGCAAAATGAAGCTTTTAAGCTTCATTTTGCTTTAAAAGTTTTTCTTTTATCTTTAAAATCAATATCTCTTTTGACTTAATTACAGCATTTTCTTTTCCATTAACTGCATGATATATGCTTACATTATAATTGTTTGCATAAAAACGCATTAGAAAATTTTGTAATTTATACTCACTTGAAAAATTAAACCAAGCATTGTTTGAAATAGCGATGATGATTTTTGAGTGTTTATAAAGTTTTTCTTTTGTAGCTTCAAAGCAGATAGCATTAGTGATGAGTTGATTATTTAGAGTGTATTGATTTAATTCCTTTCCTTTTGAAAATTCATCAATATTTAAAAGATATTTTTTAAAAAAGTTTTTAAATATAGGAATTTCTTCTCCAAAAGGTACAAGATAGTGTTTGTTAAAAACTTGTATGTTGCCATTGTCAAATACATAAGTGCTATTGTATAGATGATTAGGTGTGGTACTTATAGCACCTGTGATGATGATGATTTGTTTTGATAAATCTTTTAAAGCTTGTAAATAACTTGGAGCTTTATTTAAAGCAAAGGCAAAAGCTGTTTCAGGAAAAATAATTGCTTCTTTGCCTTCTTTTATGGCCTGATTGATTTGATAAAATATATCTTTAGAATGAGTTTGTAAATTTTCTTGTATGAATTTTTGATCTTGGGAGATATTAGTTTGAATTAATTTATAGTCTAAATTTAGTGTTTGTGGTTGTTTTTGATTATATTGAGCTCCGATTAGAATAAGGATTAAAATGATTGCTATTTTATAATATCTTGAAATGTATTTTTCATAATAAAAATAAGCAATCAAAAACATAGCTATAATGCCTTGATAACTTGCATCAAAGATTCCATATACACTTAAAACACCCCAATTTAGCCAATCAAATCCAAAAGGATGAACAAAACTAAGTAAAAAAATTCCACAAAGCCTTAAAAAATCATATTTAAGAAAAAAACATACTAAAAATAATAATCCATAAATTAATCCGATTAAGATAATTTCTAAAGGAATTAAATAAGCTAAATCAAAATAAATTGATGATAAAGCTATCCACCAAAACCATAAAATTCCTACAAAAAATCCGGTATAAAAATATCCTATTTTACTTTTATTTCTTAGCAATAAAATCAAACCATATATACTTAAAAATGGTGAAATAAATTCAAAAAGTAAATTTTCAAAAAAAGAAAAATAAATAAAATTTGACAATAAAAGTGCAGAAAAAAAGGCTTTTATTATTTTAAAAGTGGTAGAATTAGAATTTATGAACTTTAAAAAAAGGGGAAGAAATGGCAGAAAACGGAAATATTTGGACTTCATTGTTGCCTCTCATTGTGCTTTTTGCGATTTTTTATTTTTTGGTTATCAGACCACAGCAAAAACAAGCAAAAGACCACAAATTAATGGTTTTATCTTTAGAAAAAGGAGATAAAATCATCACAAATGGTGGGATAATTTGCGAGGTGGTAAAACCAGAAGAGGATTTTATCAAAGTTAAGCTTAATGATGAAAATGTAGTTGTAAAAATTTCTAGAGATTTCATAGCAAAGAAAATTGATGCGTAGTGGAAAAATTACTTATAGAAGTATCATTTTCTTTGTAGTTTTTCTTATAGGATTAATTTTTTCCATACCTTCTTTTATGCAAACCCAAAGTGGTGCTAAGATCAACCTAGGACTTGATTTGCAAGGTGGTTTGCATATGTTATTAGGTGTAGAAGTAGAAGAGGCGGTTAAATCAAAGGTTAAATCTATAGCCTCTTCTCTTAGTTATTCTATCAATAAAGAAGATATTATTGTTGATAAAATCAAAGTAAATGATACTAGTATTGAATTTAGTTTATTAGATGAAAATGATGTAGCTAAGGTTGATTTGTTATTAAAAGACATTAAAGGCTTGGCTATTACACATGAAAATTTACACTACACACTTTCTTTAACCCAAGAAGAAATTAAATTAACTCATGAACAAGCTATTTTACAAGCTGTAGAAACCATTAGAAACAGACTTGATCAATTTGGCCTTGCAGAACCAAATGTAGCAAGATCAGGTGAGGATAAAATTTTAGTCGAGCTTCCGGGTATTAAAACTGCTGCAGATGAGGCTAGAGCTAGAGAGCTTATCGCAAAAGCTGCGCATTTACAATTAATGGAAGTAGATGATGTTAGAATGGATCAGGTAAATAATCTTACCCCAGCTCAAGCTGCTGAATATGGAGACTTGATTTTTGAAGATGCAAAAAACCCTCAAATTAAATATCTAGTAAAATCTATACCTATTCTTGATGGTTCTATGCTAACAGATGCAAAAGTAGGTTTTGCGCAAAGTAATAATCTTCCTGTGATTAATTTTACTTTAAATTCAGAAGGTGCGAAAAAATTTGGAGACTACACAGGAAATAATGTAGGCAAACGCTTAGCTATAGTTTTGGATAATAAAGTATATTCAGCTCCAAGAATTAATGAAAGAATAGGCGGGGGTAGTGGCCAAATTAGTGGTAGCTTTACTGTAGAAGAAGCTCATGATGTGGCCATTGCTTTAAGAAGTGGGGCACTTTTAGCACCGGTTAAAATGCTTGAAAAAAGAAGCGTTGGACCATCTTTGGGTGCTGATAGTATTAAAATGAGTATGATAGCTCTAGCAGGTGCTTCTATATTAGTTATTGCATTTATGGTGATGTATTATGGTATAGCAGGAATTTTTGCTAATATTGCTTTGGTAGCAAATATTTTAGTGATTATTGCTGTAATGGCTATGTTTGGAGCAACCTTAACTTTGCCTGGTATGGCAGGACTTGTACTGACTGTGGGTATGGCAGTAGATTCTAATGTTATTATTAATGAAAGAATTAGAGAATTATTGCGAGAAGGTGCTGGCATAAGGCAAAGTGTTGAAAATGGTTATAAGCATGCAATGAGTGCGATTTTAGATTCTAATATTACTTCACTTATTACTTCAGTAGTGCTTTATGCTTATGGAACAGGTGCGGTAAAAGGTTTTGCGGTGACTTTGAGTATTGGGATTTTAGTTTCGATGATTACTTCTATTGTTGGAACTCATGGTATGTTTGAAATGTTTATGAACCGTATGGAAAAAAGCAATAACACAAGATTATGGTTTGGATATAGGAGACCTTAATGCAATTTTTTAGTCAAAAACATGTTTATGATTTTATGAGAATGAGATTTGCAGCCATCTCTTTGTCTTTTATTTTATTTTTTGGTTCTATTTTTATCCTTTTTACTAAGGGTTTGAATTTTGGTATTGATTTTACCGGTGGAACTTTAGTGCAACTTCAATACGAGCAAAAAGCTCCTTTGGCTGAAATTCGCAAAGCTTTAGCTATCAATGAAAATTTAAAAGGTGCTAGTGTTACTGAATTTGGTAGTGCTAATGAAGTGATTATTCGTTTTTCAGGAAGTAGCGATAGTTTAGGAAGTGATATTGGAGTAAGTATTGCAAATTTATTAAAAGATACAGGTAAATTTGAAGTGCGCCGCGTGGATGTAGTAGGTCCAAAAGTAGGAGATGAACTGCGCAATAAAGGTCTTATGGCGGTTGGAATTTCTTTGATTGCTATTTTGATTTATTTGGCAGTAAGATTTGAATGGCGTTTTGCTATGGCTTCTATTGTGTGCGAAATTCATGATATAGTCATTACTTTAGGTGCTATTGCGTTATTTGAAATAGATGTAAATTTAGATATTTTGGCGGCTGTTTTAACCGTGCTTGGATATTCTTTAAATGATACGATTATTATTTTTGATAGGATTAGAGAAGGTGTTAAAACAAGTAAAAATTCAAAACTTGATTTAATTATTAATGAATCAGTTTCAGCTACTTTATCAAGAACTACTTTAACAACGGGATTAACTTTAATTACTGTTGTAGTGCTTTATTTCTTTGGTGGATCTATGATAGAAGGTTTTGCTCTAACTATGATAGTGGGTATTGTAGCAGGTACTGCGAGTTCTATATTTGTAGCAAGTCCAGCACTTTTATGGTTTAAATTCAGCGTTGCACAGTATCGCCAAAAAGAATTAGAAAAAGTAAAGAAAAAACAAGAAAAAGAAAAATTAAGAGCAATGTATGAAAAAGGAACGGTGTAAAAATGAATTGGGGTAAGGTTATTTATATCTTTTTTGCTCTAATGAGCTTAACTACAACCGCAGGATTTTTATATGATCAAAATGAAGTTGCATTATTTATTGCAGCTTGTGTGAATTTAATTTCTACTTTATTGAAAATTGGAGTTAGAAATTTCTTAGCAGCTGAATTATTTGCTAGTTCTTTGGTGGCTGATTTGCATTTAATTCCAGCTTTTGCTTTAATACAAATTAATCCAGAAGCTAATGTTATGGTTTATACTTTAGCAATTGGTGCTTTGATAGCTAATATCTTTTCAATGATTTTAGTTATAGTTGATTCAGTAAAAAATCAAGAAGAAAATTAGGAGTGAAAATGGCATATGAAGCAGGTAAAATAGAAAAAAAATGGCAAAAAAATTGGCAAGAAAAAGAATATTTTGAACCAAAAGATGATTTTTCTTTACCAAAAAAATACATTTTATCTATGTTTCCATACCCAAGTGGTAGAATTCATATGGGACATGTGAGAAACTATAGCATAGGCGATGCTATGGCTAGGTATTATAGAAAAAAAGGTTTTAACGTCTTACATCCTATAGGTTTTGATAGTTTTGGTATGCCTGCTGAAAATGCTGCGATTAAACATGGTATCCACCCTAAAAAATGGACTTATGAAAATATTGATTATATGCAAAATGAACTTGCTTCTTTGGGTTTTTCTTTTTCTAAAAAAAGAATGCTTGCTACTTCTGATCCTTTATATACTAAATTTGAGCAAGAATTTTTCATCAAAATGTATGAGAAAGGGCTTGTTTATACTAAAGAAGCTGAAGTTAATTGGTGTGAGAATGATAAAACAGTTTTAGCAAATGAGCAAGTTGAAGATGGCAAATGTTGGCGTTGTGGGCATGAAGTCATTAGAAAAAAAATGCCAGGATATTATGTAAAAATTACTGCTTATGCAGATGAATTATTACAAGATCTTAAAAAATTAGAAGGAAAATGGCCAAGTCAAGTTTTAACTATGCAAGAAAATTGGATAGGCAAAAGCACAGGGCTTAGTTTTGATTTTGATATAGAAGAAAATGATAAAATCAGTGCAAAAAAAATCAATGTTTTTACCACAAGAGTTGAGACTATTTATGGAGTATCTTACATTGCTTTAGCACCTGATCATGAAATAGTAAATGAATTAATTGATAAAAAATTACTAGATCAAGATGTTATAGCTAAAATTCAAAATATACAAAATCAAACACCGCGCCAAAGACAAGCCGCACCAAAAGAAGGATATTTTTTAAATCTTTATACAATCCATCCACTAAGTAAAGAAAAAATTCCTTTATGGGTAGCTAATTTTGTTTTAAGTGATTATGGTAGTGGGGCTGTTATGAGCGTGCCTGCTCACGATGAAAGAGATTATGAGTTTGCAAAAACTTATAATTTGGCTATAAAAAAAGTAATTTATAAAGATGAAAATGACGCACAATGCTACACTTTAAAAGAAGGCATTTTAACTAATAGTGGCGAATTTGAACAACTAGAATGCAATGATGCTAGAGAAAAAATTAGTTTAAAAATTGAATCACTAGGTATTGGTAAAAGAGTTACTAATTTTAAAATTCGTGATTGGGGTGTTTCTAGACAAAGATATTGGGGAGCTCCTATACCAATGATTAAGTGTGATTCTTGTGGCATAGTTCCTCAAAAAATAGAAAATTTACCTATTACCTTGCCTGAAGATGTGGTGATAAATGGAGAAGGAAATCCACTTGATAAGCATGAAGCATGGAAAGAGTGTATTTGCCCAAAATGTGGCAAAAAAGCGCAAAAAGAAAGCGATACTTTAGATACTTTCTTTGAAAGTTCTTGGTATTTTGCGCGTTTTGCAAGCGATGATAAAACATGGCAAGAAAAAGCGATAGATGAAAAAAGTGTCAATTATTGGATGAATGTTGATGAATATATTGGTGGTATTGAACATGCGATATTACATTTACTCTATGCTAGATTTTTCCAAAAAGCACTTAGGGACTTGGGTTATTTAAAAGATGATGAGCCTTTTAATAGACTTTTAACCCAAGGAATGGTCACTAAAGATGGTGCCAAGATGAGTAAGTCTAAGGGCAATGTAGTTGATCCTGATTATATTATAGAAAAATATGGAGCAGATAGTGCAAGATTGTTTATATTGTTTGCTGCACCACCTGCTAAAGAACTTGAATGGAACGATAGTGCGCTAGAAGGTGCGTTTAAATTTATCAATAGGCTTTATGAAAAGGCTATGAGTTTAGAATGTGGAAAATTACAAGAAATTGATCATCAAAGTTTAAATAAAGAAGAAAAATATGCTAGATTAAAAGTATATGAAGCTTTGAAAAAATCTTTTGAAGTTTATGAAGAAAGTTTTGCCTTTAATACCTTAATAGCTGCATGTATGGAGGCTTTAAATGCCTTAAATGCTATCAATCATAAAGAAGTTACAAAAGAAGCTTTTTATATTATTTTAAATATCTTAGAGCCTATTATCCCTCATGTTTGTTTTGAACTTAGTGAGCATTTATTTAAATGTGATAATTTTAAAGTATTAAAAATAAAAGATGAGGTTTTTGTAAAGGATAGCTTTAATATAGCTATTAGTGTTAATGGTAAAAAAAGAGCACAGATTGAAATAAATTCAGAAGCTAAAGAAGATGAGATTTTAGCTTTAGCTAAAGAAAATGTCGCAAAATGGCTAGAAGGAAAAACTATAGTAAAAGAAATTTATATTGACAAGAAATTAGTAAATTTGGTGATTAAATGAAAAAATATCTAGTGTTGTTTTTTGCTTTTTTCATCATAGCTTGTGGATATATTCCCTCTTCGCAGATGGCAAGTAGGGTTTTGGGTGAAAATGTATTTTTAAAAATCAATATTAGCAAACAAGATCCTGAAAACAGTGTTTACATAACAGACATTCTAAGAGAAGCCATGCTTAATAAGCTTGGTAGAAAAATCACAGATGAGTATAATGCAGATAGTTCTATTATAGTTACGATGAAAAAATTAGAATTTCATCCTATGGTTTATGATAAAAATGGTTATGTGATTAATTATAAAGCAGAGCTTTATTTGGAGTTTGTGTTGCGTTATAAAAATGGCAAGGAAGAAATTGTAAATACTAAAGGAAGTTATAATTTTGATATTAATCCAAACTCTATCATCAGTGATCAAGCAAGATTTGAAGCGATTAAAAATGCATCAAGTGAAGCTTTTGATGAATTTGTTTCTATTATAGCTATTAGGGGTTATAAATAAAATGGCAAGTCATATCAATGAAATTGCAAAAGAAACATTGATAAAACTAAAAGAGCGTAAATTATATCCAACTCCTGAAAATTATAGCGAGGTGTTTGAAGAGTGTGCTAAAAAAGCAGGAGTGATGAGTTCAAATAAAGCCAGAATAGAAAAATACACCAATCTTTTAGATGATTCTTACAAGCAAGAATTAAAAGGAAAAAGTATTCGAACTATTGATGAGTTTTTGATGTTTTTAGTCTCTAGGCTTAATAGACAGGTAAGTAGAAAATATGAAGATGTTTATGCTTTGCTTGGCTTAATCATTCAACAACTTAGTATTAGTAAAGATAAAAAAATCAAAGAGCTTGCTCAAATTACTCAACACAGATTATCCCAAGCTATGGATTTAGAAACCATATATCTTTTAAGAGCTAAATGGAAAGAACTTAAAAAATCTTATGAAGATGGAGAACTCTTAAAAAAATTAGAAGAATTTAATATCCGAGCTTTTTTGGATTTTCATGCTTTAATAGAAAAACTTATCACTATGCTAAAAGAACGTTCTTATGAAAAACAAGCTGAACTTTTACTAGCTTCTTTGGAACCTTTATTTGGTGAGAGTAAAGAAGTAGAGCAATTTAAGCAAAAATTAAAAGAAAATCCTAGATTGATTGCTAGAAAAGAATTTGCACATGAATATTGTTTGATGCTACAAAAAAAAGAAGCAATAGATAAATACTATATACAAAAAAATCTTTCTTTTTTCAATCAGCATTTAGAAAGCCTAAATGAAATGGTTTCAAAGCTTTATGATAATAGCCAAGAAGATGTAAAATTTATCAATGCTTTAACTAAAGATGAAAATGGTAATGTGCAGATTAATTTTGATACATTAAAAGATAAGCTTTTGTATGCAAACGAGCAAATAGCTCAAATTAAAACTCAAATTCAAGCTACAAGCGATGATGAGCAAAGAGAACAATGGAGTCTTGCTCAAGAGCTTAAAAAACTTGATGAAAATTATAAGCTTTATGCGGTTAATTATGCTTTATCTTTCTTTAAAATCAATAATATAGAACATGTTATTAATGCTTATGGCATTGATAGTTTTAAAACTATTAGCGGGAAGTTTAAAAAAATCCTCAAAGATTTATGTAAAAATTTAGCTGAAATTTGGATTTTAGATGAAAGTTCTTATTTAATTGTTTTTCCGGGTAAAAGCTTAGAAGATGCTCAAATCTTTACGGAAAAAGCTTTGAAACTTATAGATGATTATAAATTTATTTATAAAGAAGAAGTAGTTAGACTTGTTTTATCATCTTCTTGTATAGAAAAAAAAGAATTTCCAGATGGCGATATTTTAAAAGAATTAATGCAAAAAGCTTAGTATGAAATTCCAGCAAACACTTTCACAAAAAACCATGCATGTGCAAAAAATCAGTAGATTTTTTATGTTTAGTATGTATGAAAAATATAAAAAATTTATCCCAAAAACCAAAAATATTCAAATTATTGGCACTAATGGCAAAGGAAGTACAGGTAGATTTTTAGCGCTTTTGCTTTTAGAGCAAGGATATAAAGTAGGGCATTATACTAGCCCTCATATTTTTGAATTTAATGAAAGATTTTGGTTAAATGGAAAAATTACAGGCAATGAGCTTTTAGAAAAAGCACACGAAGAATTAGAAAGTGTTTTTTTAGATGATGTGAAAAAACTTAGCTATTTTGAGTATGCTACATTTTTAGCATTTTTTGTTTTTAAAGATTGTGATTATGTGATTTTAGAAGCTGGAGTAGGTGGAGAGTACGATGCTACAAGTGTTTTTGAGATAGATTTTAGTATTTTTACTAAAATAGGTTTTGATCATCAAGATTTATTGGGTAAAAACTTAGATGAAATAGCAAGAACAAAATTAAAAGCCATGAGTGCTAAAGCTTTAATTAATCATAAGCAAGAAACAAAAGTATTAAATTTGGCTCAAAAAATAGCAAAATTAAAACAAGCTAGTTTAGATATTAGTGCGTTAGATGAAAACAAGGCTATTTATCCTTATGTGCAAAAATATATTCAAAAATATAATTTAGCAACTTTTTTAAAAGATAATCTTTTTTTAGCCTTAGAAGCTTTTTCTAAAATTTGTGCCAAAAATGAAAAAGAATTGATTTGCAGCATTAGTAATTTGCCAAAACTTGATTTAAAAGGAAGGTGTGAGCAAATAAGTCAAAATATTTTTGTTGATGTAGGCCATAATGAAATGGCAGCTTTAGCTTTAGCTGAAATTTTCAAGGAAAAAAAAGTTCATTTGGTTTATAATTGCTTTTTAGATAAAGATTCTTATAAAATTTTAAGAGCTTTAAAGCCTATAATAAAAATAGTTGAAATTTATGAATATGAAAGCAAAGACAGACCTTTAGCAGACTCTGTTTTGCTAGAAAATTTAGAAAAATTAGATATTGCTTATCAAAAATTTGAACAAATAAAAAAAGATGAGTTGTATTTAGTTTTTGGTTCTTTTGTATTGGTAGAAAATTTTTTAAGAGGCTATAATGAAAGATAAATTTACGTTAACTATCACAGATGTAAATGGTTCTAGACATTTTTTATTAAGTCAGATCATAAAAAAAGTAATTATTTATTTTACTACTTTTGTTTTTGTTGTTATAGTTTTGGGTGCTTTATATATTAATTATTTGGCAGATAAGCGTTCAGAGCTTTTAAAAGAGCAAGAAACATTGTCAGCAAAAAATACTAAATTATTTTCTCAAAATGAAAGTATGCAAAAAAGTTTAGAGGAAAAAACAGCCTTGTATGATGAACTCCAAACTCAACTTGCAGATATTGAAGAAAATTTAGGTTTAAAGCAAGATGAGGGTTTGGATATACCAGAAAGATTGGAAAAAGTTAAGCTTACTAACGATCAAGCCTATTTATTTTTAACACAAATTCCAAATGGCCATGTGATAGAAGATAATGGAGTCACAGGTAATTTCGGATGGCGCCATCATCCTATATTAAATAAAAAAGAGTTTCATCCAGGTATTGATTTAAGAGCAGCTTTAAATACTCCTATTTATGCACCGGCAAATGGAGTAGTTGAATATGCTGCATATAGTAATAATGGTTATGGTTATTCAGTGATTTTGATCCATAATTTTGGCTTTAAAACGGTATATGCACATATGATGCGCAAAGATGTTGTTAAGGCAGGGCAATTTGTAAAAAAAGGTGATTTACTTGGATATACAGGAAATACCGGTCTTTCTACGGGACCACATTTGCATTATGAGGTTAGATTTATTAATAAACTTTTAGACCCTAAAATTTTTATAGATTTAAACCGAAAAAATTATGAACAAATATTTGATAAAGAAAGGAGAGTTCCATGGCAATCTTTAATAAAGGCTCTATTGCTACAGTATCCGAAACTACAGTCATTTCAAACGGAGCAAAAATAGAAGGAAAATTTTATTTTGACTCTATGCTTCATTTAGATGGAGAGATTACAGGTGTGATTGATTCTTCTAATGTGATAGTGATAGGTAAAAGTGGTGTTTTAAAAGGACAAGTTAAGGCAAGTAAGATAGTGATTAATGGGATTTTTGAAGGAGAAATGCAAGTTGATTCTTTGGAAATTTTATCCGGTGGTGTGCTTAATGGTAATATCATAGTTAAACAATTAAGCATTGAAAATGGTGGAAAATTTAATGGAAGCAGTAAAATAATCGAAAAAGATGAAGAACTTACAACTATTGATGTGAGCATAGAAAATTCAGAAAATGCAAGCTAAATTATATGAATATTTATTAAGTAACAAAACTGAGTTAATAGTTTGTGAGAATGATAAAGAAGCAGATGAGTTAGCTCAAGTTTGTTTATTTTTAAATTTAAAAACTTTCGTTTTACCTGATTTTAGAGCAGAATTTGGTAGTGACTTGCGCTCTTTTTCTAAAGAGCTTTTTGAAATTTGTAAAGTTTTAAATACTTATCATAAAGAAGATGAAAATAAAATTTTAATTTCTCCTATAAAAACAATTTTGCAAAAACTCCCCGGGAAAAAGCATCTAAAAAACATTATTCTTAAAAGAAATTCACTTCTTGTTTTAGAGAAATTTAAAGAAGAAATTTTACATAGTGGGTATGAGTTTGTAGATATAGTTCAAGATAAGGGTGAGGTTTCAATACGCGGGGATATTATAGATATTTTCGCGATTAATGAAGAACAACCTTTTAGAATTTTGCTTTTTTCAGATGAGATAGAAAGTATAAGATATTTTGATATTCATACACAAAAATCAATCCCAAATGAACTTTCAAAAATTGAGATTTGTCCATTTTTAAGTGCTTTTAATCAAGAGCAATATGAAAATTTACAAGAAAAAATTCAAAATTTTCAAAGTCAAAGCATTATCAATGATGTTAATTCTTTGGGTTTTTGGTGTGTTGATGATTTTTGTGATTATTTGGATTTAAATTTTGTGAGTATAAAAAATTTTGATATAAATGATTTTGAAGAAGATATTAGTAAAATTAATCAAAATATTTTACCTGAACCAAGATTTTATAAAGATTTAATAAGCTCTTATAATCATGATTTTTTCACTTTTCACAAAGATAAAAAAATTACTATTTTGGCAAAAAATGAAGCTTTGTTTAAAGCTTTAAATTTACAAGAATTTTCAAATATTAAATTAAAAATATCTCAAGAAAGAATCAACCTAATCACTCAAGATGAGCTTATTATCTCTTTAAATAAAAAAGAAAAAAGTAAAAGAGTTAGAAAAGCAAGTTTGGTAATAGATGAGCTTAGGGTTGGGGATTTTGTTGTACATGAAGATTATGGTATAGCTAAATTTTTAGGTCTTGAGATTATTATAATTGCAGGAGCAAAAAAAGAATTTGTCGCTCTTGGGTATTTAAATAACGATAAGCTTTTATTGCCTGTTGAAAATTTATATATGATTGATAAATATATCGGTGCAAGTGGTGGCGTGCCTTTACTTGATAAGCTTGGAAAAGGAAGTTTTCTAAAAATCAAAGAAAGATTAAAAGAAAAATTATTTGCCATTGCTTCAAATATAGTTTCTTTAGCAGCGGCTAGAGCTTTGATAAAAGCAAAAGAATTAAAAATTTCTCAAGAATTACAAGATGAATTTATCAATAAAGCAGGATTTTTTTATACTAAAGATCAAAGTCAAGTTTGTCAAGAAATCACTCAAGATTTAAAAAGTATGCAGGTGATGGATAGGCTTTTAAGTGGTGATGTGGGCTTTGGTAAAACAGAAGTTGCTATGAATGCTATATTTACTTGTGTAAAAAGTGGCTATACGGCTTTGTTTTTTGTGCCAACTACTTTACTTTCAGCCCAGCATTTTAAAACCTTAAAACGAAGATTTGATTCTTTTAATATAGAGGTTTTTAAGCTAGATCGCTTTACTAGTGCTAAAGAAAAAAAACAAGTTTTAGCGTTTTTAAAAGAAAATAAACCTTGTGTAGTGGTTGGAACGCATTCTCTTTTAGGGGTTGAGTGTGAAAATTTGGGTTTAGTTGTGATAGATGAGGAGCATAAATTTGGTGTAAAACAAAAAGAAAAACTCAAAGAATTAAGTAAAAACTCCCATATTTTATCTATGTCAGCAACGCCTATACCAAGAAGCTTAAATCAAGCTCTTAGTTCTTTAAAATCATATAGTGTTTTACAAACTCCACCTGAGGATCGTTTGGATGTGCGTACCTTTGTTAGAGAAAGTAATGACGCTTTGATTAAAGAAGCTATTTCTAGAGAATTAAGAAGAGCAGGACAAATTTTTTATATACACAATCATATAGCAAGTATTGATGGGTGTAAAAAATATCTTTTAGATTTGTTTCCAAATTTAAAAATTTTAATCTTGCATTCTAAAATTGATGCAAAAACTACTGAAGAAGAAATGATTAAATTTGAAAATAAAGAATATGACTTATTGCTTTGTACTTCTATAGTTGAAAGTGGTATTGATTTAGCAAATGCAAACACTATCATAGTGGAAAATTCAGATCGCTTTGGTATGGCTGATTTGCACCAACTTAGAGGAAGAGTAGGGCGTAGTGCTAAGCAAGGGTATTGTTATTTTTTGATTGAAGATAAGGAAAAAATCACAAAAGATTCTTTAAAAAGACTTACGAGTTTGGAGAGTAATTCTTATTTAGGTTCAGGAAGCGTGCTTGCTTACCATGATTTAGAAATTCGTGGTGGTGGAAATTTATTAGGCGTGGATCAAAGTGGACATATAGAGCAAATTGGTTATAGTTTATATCTTAAAATGTTAGAAGATGAAATTAATAAGCTAAGCAAAAAAGAAGAAATTAAAGAGAAAAAAATAGATCTAAAGCTTAATATCAATGCCTTTTTAAATAGTGAGTATATTAGTGAAGATCGTTTGAGATTAGAGCTTTATAGAAGACTTAGTAAATGTATGAGTGTTAATGAAGTTTATGAGATAGAAAGTGAGATGAATGATCGTTTTGGTAAGCCTGATATTTTTACTAAGCAGTTTTTGGATTTAATCATTATAAAAATTTTGGCTAGCAAGCATTATAAACTAGTGAGTAATTATGAGCAAAATATTTGTTTTGTAAAAGATGATGAGAGTAAGGAAGTCATTAAGGCAAAAAGTAAAGACGATGATGATGTGATCGAGGCTATTTTGATGCATTTAAGAAAGAGTGAAAAAGCATGAGCGGATATGAAATTTTTAAAGCTTTAGTTAATACAAATATTGACTATAAAGATTTTGAATGGTTAGAAAATAATACTTTAAGCGAGTTTGAAATTTTAATTTCTGTGGTTTTAACTCAAAATACAAACTGGAAAAATGTGTTAAAAGCTTTGACAAATTTAAAACAAGCAAATATTACCAAGATAGAAGATTTATTAACTTTAAGCACTCAAGATTTAGCACTTTTAATAAAGCCAAGTGGATTTTATAATACCAAGGCAAAATATATTAAAAATTTCACTCAAAAATATTTTCAAAATTTTAATTCTTTTGAACTTTTTAAAGAAGAAGTAGATAGAGAATGGCTTTTAGGTATTAAAGGCTTGGGTCAAGAAAGTGTAGATGGAATTTTAAATTATATATGTAAAAAAGAAGTTTTAGTAGTTGATGCTTATAGTGCAAAAATAGCTAATTATTTAGGCTATGAGTGTCAAAGTTATGATGAGTTGGCAGATTTTTTAAAAAAAGACATAGCTAAAAATCAACAAGAATTGTGTGTTTTATTAAAAAAAGAATGTAAATTATATGAGCTTTATCAAATTTTTCATGCTTTAATTGTTTCTTTTTGTAAAATACACTTTCAAGGTAAAAAACTTTCAACAGATGGTGTGCTTATTTTAGATCCTTTAAAATTTTAAATTTATTTTTTATTTAAAAAGTTATTTTTTTACGATTAAAGTGCTATAATGTATTTAACTTCATAAAAAGGAGAAGTAATGAATACAAGTATAGTTGGAAAGCAATTTGAGCTAACTGAATCTATAAAAGAGTATGTGGAAAAAAGCTTTGATGCTTTAAGTAAATATGGCTTAGATGTGATTTCTGCACGTTGTGTTATAAGTGCTGATGAAAGGCATGGAAAGAAAGGATTTTGGGCTGAATTTAGCATTAACCTAGCTGGTATTAACACAGTGGTTGTAAAGCAAAAGGATAAAGACTTATATGCTGCTATAGATTTAGCTATTGATAGAATTTCTAAGGTTTTAAGAAGATTGCATGATAAAAATATCACCCATAAACATCAAGATGAGATAAAAGAAAATTTAGTATTGCCAAGTGTGATTGAGGAAGATGAGATAGTTCCAATGGAACTTGAATTATATAAACCTTTAGAAATTGAAGAAGCATTAGAAAAGCTAAAAGCAAGTAAAGATATATTTTTAGTTTTTAATGACATAGATGCAAAAATGAGGGTACTGTATAAGAAAAAAGATGGTAAATTTGGTTTATTTTAAAAAATCTAGCCTTTTTAAGGCTAGATGTATTAGAAGAGTTTGTTAAAGATTTTATCTATTGCCTGATCTACTTTTTTACCTGTGTTTTTAGCACCATCACTAGCATTTCCACCTATTGTATTAACAATAGAATTTACAACACTTTTTGTATCAAGACTTACTTTAGGGTCTTGTGTTGTTCCTTTTATAATGCCTTTGAAATTTGCTCTATCAATAACGATATTAAAAGGAATGTTTAATTTAGTGCTTTTTGTATCAACTTTGCCTTTGCTGATGTTTATATTACTTCTATCAGCCACTAGGTTTAAATTTAAATCTATAAGATTTTTATTGATATTTATTTTAGCTTCACCGTTGCGATATACATCTTGAGTGATATCTTTTTGTAAAAGTAGCATTAAAGCACTTGTGATGAGGTTTTTCTTAAGTTGTCCATCGGCTAAGTTCATTAGCACCACACCGCTTTCTTTTAAAAGATTGTAGTCAATACTTAAATTTGATTTTGCTTGGTAATAATCAGGCAAATCTAAACTTTGAGCTAAATTTGAAAGATCAGTATTTTGCATTTTAGCGTTAAAAATATTATTTTTTAAAGTTGCATTTAATGAGCCGTCAAATATATTTTTACTATTAACGCTTGCATCAATTAAAGCGTTTTTAAAATCAAATTTTCCTTCAAAATCAGCCTTGCCTTTTAAGTTTCTATCGACTAAAAATCCTAGTTTAGAAAAATCTTGCAATGAAATATTATAAGTACTTGCCAGAGCCATTTGATTAAGATCAAAATTTCCTTTTAATGAGTTAATATTTGCAAATGAACTTAGAGCTTTAGCGTTAAAATTAATGATTGATTTAGAAATTTTTCCATCAAGATTGATTTTTGCTGAAGTATTCTTTGGAAATTTTTTATCCAAAAGCTTGGATAATTCTACTTCATTAAAAGAAGAATTGATAGTGGCTTTAAAATCACCATTAATATTGTTAAAATCAAGTGTTTTTAAATCAATATCAGCATTTACATCGCCAAATGCTAAAACTTTTTGTCCAATTAAAGGGAAAAGTTGTTCTAATTTTATATTATCAATCTTTGCTTGTAAACTTTTTCCATTAGATTTTGCATTGATAAGTCCTTGCATGATTTTAATATTTGCATCAAGATTTTGAATTTGATTTGCCTTAAGATCAACTTTGGCATCTAAATTTAAAGGTCCATTGAGATCTTGTTTGGTTAAAGGTTTTAATTTGTTAAGATTATCTACAAAAGCACTAATTTGTGCTTTTAAATCTTTGTTTGTAAGATTATAAGAGCCTTTTAGCTGAGGTATTTTTGCTATGTTTGAATCAAGCAAAGCTTCATAATCAATCAAAGAATTTTTCGCATTTGCTTTAGCTTGTAGATTAAAAGTTGTTTTTGGAAAATCAATATTGCTTAGTTTTTTAAATTCTACAACATTTATATTTGCATTGTTTAACCTAGTATTTAGATTGAAATTTTTAAAATCAAGTCCTTGCGCTTTTAAATCTAAAATTAATTTAGAATTAATAAAAGCAGGCATAGAGATAGTCTTTAAAAGCTCTGCTACTTCAATATTAGTTGTATTGATATTAAGATTATTATTTTCTAAAATAGTTTTTAAGCTACCACCAAATCCCAGCAAGTTAGCATCTAATTTTTGTAATTGATTGTTTGCAAAAAGTAAATTACCTTGAATTTGACTTTTGCCTTGGAGTTTCATTTTAGCTAAAGATGAAAATTGATTAAAATCATCTATTTTGATGTCAAAATCACTAGCTAAGCTTTGTTTTGCTATATCATAAATACTTTTTTGTGTATAAAGTTTGAAGAAGTTGCTTAAAATTTCACTTTTAGATATAACTTCATTGTTTTGGATTAAAGATCTTATTTCACCTTTTATATAGCTTTGTTTTGGTAGGCTTAGATTGAAATCTTTTTCAATGAGAGTATTGTTGATAGAACTTGTGTAAAAATTAATCAAAGCATTGCCATTTGGTTTTAAATCTTTAGTTTGTATATCACTGATAATACTAATTTTTCCTTGAGCATATCTTGGTAGATTAGCAAAATCTAAAATTTGAGCCAAATCTATATTTTTTCCAATAAATTCAAGATTTATAGGAGAAAAATCAACAATTTTTGCATCTAAGCTAAGATTAGAATCAAATAAAAATCCATTACCTTTTACTGAAAAATCACTACTTTTACCTACAGCACTACCTTTAAATGTAAAATCTTTATCGCTTTTTAAGCCAAGTTCTTGAATATAATTTTGTTTAAGTCCTAAAAGATAGTTTAAATCAAACCCTAGTCTTAAAGGTGATATACCACCTTCTATATTAGCAAAAAATTTATCATCAATATTTGCTTTAATGTCAAGTTGTGAAAAACTAATTTTAAAATTTTCAAATTTAACATTCATACCGCTTTTTTGAGCAATAATTGTTTCGATTCTTGGCTTTAAAAAAGCATTGCCTGTGCTTGTAAATAATAATGTATATATAGCTAATAATGCCACACATACTACGCCTAAAAGGATGTAAAGAATTTTTTTCATGAGAAACCTTTATAATAATATATCATAAAAATTTAGTGTAATAGACTAAACTTATATGATATATTTTACTTAATTTATTGACAATTAACTTTCTTTAATGTATAATTCTATCACTCAAAAACAAAGAGTGCTAAAAATAGCACATTTTAGAAAGGATAAAAAATGAATTTTCAACCTCTAGGAAAGCGTATTTTAGTAAAACGCTTAGAAGAAATGAAAACTACTGCTTCTGGGATTATTATACCAGATAATGCTAAAGAAAAACCATTAAATGGTGAAGTTGTTGCAGTGAGTAAAGAAATAGAAGATATTAAAGTAAATGATAAAGTAATGTTTGCAAAATACGGCGGAACTGAAATAAAACTTGATAATGAAGAGTATTTAGTTCTTAATGTTGAAGATGTTTTAGGGATTATTAAATAAAAAAGGATAAAAAATGGCAAAAGAAATATTTTTTTCAGATGAAGCAAGAAATAAACTTTATGAAGGTGTTAAAAAACTTAATGATGCAGTAAAAGTTACCATGGGACCACGTGGTCGCAATGTATTAATCCAAAAAAGCTTTGGTGCTCCAACTATCACAAAAGATGGTGTGAGTGTGGCTAAAGAAGTAGAATTAAAAGATTCTTTAGAAAATATGGGTGCTTCTTTAGTTAGAGAAGTAGCTAGTAAAACAGCTGATCAAGCAGGCGATGGAACAACAACGGCAACAGTTTTAGCGCATGCTATTTTTAAAGAAGGTTTGAGAAATATCACAGCAGGTGCCAATCCTATCGAAGTTAAAAGAGGTATGGATAAAGCTTGTGAAGCTATAGTAGCTGAACTTAAAAAACTTTCTCGTGAAGTTAAAGACAAAAAAGAAATTGCTCAAGTTGCAACAATTTCTGCAAATTCAGATGAGAAAATCGGAAATTTAATCGCTGATGCTATGGAAAAAGTTGGAAAAGATGGTGTTATCACTGTTGAAGAAGCAAAATCAATCAATGATGAATTAAATGTGGTTGAAGGTATGCAATTTGATAGAGGTTATTTAAGCCCATATTTCATTACAAATACTGAAAAAATGACAGCTGAATTGCAAAATCCATTTATTTTGTTATTTGATAAAAAAATTGCTAATTTAAAAGATTTATTACCAATTTTAGAGCAAATTCAAAAAACAGGAAAACCACTTTTAATTATAGCTGAAGACATTGAAGGTGAAGCTTTAGCAACTTTAGTTGTAAATAAATTAAGAGGTGTTTTAAATATTTCAGCAGTTAAAGCTCCTGGATTTGGCGATAGAAGAAAAGCTATGCTTGAAGATATTGCTATTTTAACAGGCGGTGAAGTGATTTCTGAAGAGCTTGGAAGAACTTTAGAAAGTGCTAGTATCCAAGATTTAGGTCAAGCTTCAAGCGTGATTATTGACAAAGATAATACAACTATTGTAAATGGCGCAGGTGAAAAAGCAAATATTGATGCAAGAATTAATCAAATCAAAGCTCAAATTGCTGAAACAAGCTCAGATTATGATAGAGAAAAACTACAAGAAAGACTAGCTAAGTTAAGCGGTGGTGTAGCGGTGATTAAAGTTGGTGCTGCTACTGAAACTGAAATGAAAGAGAAAAAAGATAGAGTTGATGATGCATTAAGTGCTACAAAAGCTGCTGTTGAAGAAGGTATAGTAATAGGTGGCGGCGCTGCATTAATCAAAGCAAAATCAAAAATCAGCTTGAATTTGCAAGGTGATGAGGCTATTGGTGCTGCTATTGTAGAAAGAGCTTTAAGAGCACCTTTAAGACAAATTGCTGAAAATGCTGGATTTGATGCTGGTGTGGTTGTAAATACAGTAGAAAATAGTAAAGAAGAAAATACCGGTTTTGATGCTGCAAAAGGTGAATATGTAAATATGCTTGAAAGCGGTATTATTGATCCTGTTAAAGTAGAAAGAGTGGCTTTGCTTAATGCAGTTTCAGTAGCTAGTATGCTTTTAACAACTGAAGCTACAATTAGTGAAATCAAAGAGGATAAACCTGCTATGCCTGATATGAGTGGCATGGGCGGTATGGGAGGCATGGGTGGTATGATGTAATACCATCTTTTTGTTGCTTTTGAGTTGCTTTTTATATAAAGCAACTCACTCTTTTTTTTTATTTTTCTGCACTGATTTTTATTTTTGTTATAATAGATGTAAAATTATAAGGATTTTACATGAAAAACTTACAAGAAGAGCGATTTTCCAACTCAAAATACATTAAACCTAAAAGATATACTTATATAGGCAAAGATAATAAAAAATATACTTGGGATTTTATAGAAGCATTGGATAGTGTTTCTGTTTTTTTGTATCATACTCAAAAAGATTCTTTTGTCTTTGTAAAACAATTTAGAATTCCTTTATGGGATTATCAAAAACGTAATAACTTAAAATTAGATGAGATGGGATTTAGCATAGAGCTTTGTTCAGGACTTGTTGATAAAAATTTGAGTTTAGACGAAATAGCTAAAGAAGAATGTATTGAAGAGCTAGGTTATACTCCTAAGGTTGTAGAAAAAATAGGAGAGTTTTATACAGGTTTTGGTTCAGGTGTAAGTAGACAGTTTTTATTTTATGCTGAAATTACCGAAGATGATAAAACTGGTCATGGTGGTGGAATTGATGGAGAGGATATTCAAGCAGTATGGATAAAAAGAAAAGACTTTGAAAAATTTTCTAAAGAAAATCCTATCAAAACCCCTTTACTTGAATATGCGTATTTGTGGTTTAAAGGTAAGAATTAATCTTACCTTTATTTTTCTTCTTTATTTTCAATGTTTGGGTCTTTTTCTTCAAGCATTTCTTTAAAGAGTATAAATAAATCTTCAGAGGCTTTTTCAGCATTAGAACATTTATCTAGAATTTGATTTTGAACTAATTCATTGCCTGTATTTTCATTATGTGCCAAGGCAACGGCTTGGTTGATATTTTCATGCACCTTTTGGTGTGGTAAATTTAACTTACCAAAAGCTCTTCCGCTAGAAAATCTTTCTTTGCCCACACCTGCAATCCATTTTGCAAGTCTACAACTTAAATGATCAGAGAGTGCTTTACCTGAAGCATGAATGATTTCATTATAACCATTTAATTTAAAAGCAACATGATCTAATTTTGCTAAGGAAACAAAAATTTCAGAAGCAATACGTTTAGCGTGCGAGCTAGTTGAATTTGCATTAGAGATTAATTGAGCAAAATTACTAGAGAATTTTATAATATGTTCATTTGATTCTAATGATACTTTTTCTACTTGTTCACTTTGTCCATACATTTCATCTGCATTTTGCTTTAATAAATTAATATTTAATTCTACTTCAGAGGTTGCTTTTTGTGTTTTTTCGGCAAGTTTTCTAACTTCATCAGCAACAACAGCAAAGCCTCTGCCGTGTTCTCCTGCTCTAGCAGCTTCAATTGCGGCATTTAGTGCTAAAAGATTAGTTTGATCAGATACATCTTTGATTAAGTTAATAACATTAGTGATTTCATCAACACTGCGGTGTAAATTACCCGCTGTATCTCTTGAACGGTTAGCTGATTCAATAATGCTTTGAAGTGAAGATATAATTGAATGCGTAATTGCATTTAATTCTTGCATATCTTTTAATGATGAGTCAGAATACTGGGAAATCATTTCAGCTTTATTTACATTTTCTTGCATATCGCCTTGTACATTTGAAATGCCTTTTAACACTCCAGTTAATAACATCTCCAAAAGACGAGTTTCAAGTGCAGTTTTCCCACAATCTTCTTGAAGTTGCTTTTCGTATTTTTCGATTAATTCTTGTTTTTCTAAAAGAAGTTTTTTGTTTTCTTCTTCTAGTTCTTTGATTTTATTTTGTAAATCTTCAAAGTCTTGTTTTGATTGACTTTTTTTTCCAAACATAGTTTTTCCTTGAAAGTTAAAATTAGAAAGAAATTATTTTTTATAATTTGATAAATAAGTGTTTAGCTCATCTTTTAATCTTAGTTTTTCTTTTTTAAGATTTGCAATTTCCAAGCTATCTAGATAAATTCTACCTTCTTCTGCGTCTTTGATTTTGTGATCAAGTTCATTGTGCTCTTCAAACAATTTATCAAAGTGCATGTCTTTACCTTTTAGCTCAGTGATTAAATCTCTAAATTCATGTAGCATATAAGCCTCCTTTTTAAAATTAATATTTGATTATAGCTTAAAATAAGTTAAATATATTTTAACTCATCGGGTTTTTGCTTGTTTTTTATAATCTTTTTGGCTATTTTTATGCTATCTGCTGTACCTACGATTAATAATTTTGCTCCAGTACCTATTAAAGTATCACCTCTTGGCATAGGTGTGAATTTTTTATTTTCTAAAATTCCTACTATACTTACGTTTGCCATATCTCTTAAATGAATTTCTTTTAATCTTTTAAATCTCACCCACGATTCATCAGGAATTTTAACCTCTTCTAAATCAATAGGGCTATTTTTTTTATAAAGATAATTTTCTAATAAATTTTCCATATCTGGTCTTGCTGACATCGCACTAAGTCTTTGCGCGACTAATTTTGTAGCAGAAACAATAGAATTTGCTCCAAGTTTTTTAAGTTTTTCTGTTTCATCTTCGTTGCTTGAACTAGCTAGTATAAAATAAGGATTAATTCTTTGTAGTTCTTTTTCAAATAATCTTACTGAGGCAATGATAGCAATATTATCTGCTATGTTATTACTAAGGGTTATTACGCCTTTTGCGCTAGAAAGATTGGTTTTTAAAAAGGCTGTATTAGTATGAGGTGCGCTTTCTATATAATAAGGATAATTATATTTTTCAGCAATCTCGCTGAAATTTTCAACTTCATCAACCACAACAAAAGGAATATGATTTTCTCTAAATTGCTGTGCTAATTCTATGGTAAAATCATTATGGTAGCATATTACAAAATGATTTTTTAATCTTGCAACTTTATGCAGCATTCTTCTTTCCTTGATGATTTTAGACAAAACACCTTTTTTTACTATTTCTATTACTAAACCCATACAAAAAGTAAATATTGTAAAAGTTAATAGTACATATACAACAGTAAAAATTCTACCCGCTGTTGGTATGGGATTAACTTCAGTATAACCCAAAGTGGTAAAAGTCATACCGGCTTGATAAATAGCATCGTTAAGGTTGTAATTACTTGTGAGCATATAACCAAAAGCCCCAATTAATGTCATAACAACAACGGCAATAAGAGGAATTCTTAAAAATTTAAGTTGCTCATAAAGCTCATCATTGAGATTAATTGAAGGTTTTGGAGAGGGAGACCAATTGAGGAATTTTTGTAGCTTTTTTAAAAAAGACATAGTAATTCCTCATTTACATTAAGGATTATTTACTACTTTGCTTTTTAAGTGTTCTTAAAGTTGAAGCAGCAACTCTAACTTTTCTAGTAGTTCCATCTTCTAAAGTAATACGAACTGTTCTTAAATTTGGCAAAAAGCGTCTTTTTGTTTTATTGTTAGCATGGCTAACATTGTTACCTACCATAGGTCCTTTTCCTGTAATTTGGCAAATTCTTGACATAAATTTTCCTTATGAAATAAAAATAATTTTTAGCATTATATCTAAAACAAGCTTAAAAAAATCAAATATTATCAAAAATACATAAAGAAAATTTGATAATAAGTATGATAAAATTATTTTTTACTTTTATTGGAGATATAAAATGTATGTAGCGCCAAGTTTATTGTCTGCAAATTTTTTAAATTTGGAAAATGAGATTAAAGATGTGTGTGAAGCAGGGGCTGATTTGTTGCACATTGATGTGATGGATGGACATTTTGTACCAAATCTTACTTTTGGTCCTTGTGTGATTGAAAATATTTCAAAAATTACTTCAGTGCCTTTAGATGTGCATTTAATGGTGCATAATGTTAGTAGTTTTGTAGATTTATTTATCCCAATAAAGCCAAAATTTATCAGTTTTCATTTAGAAGCTGAAAATCATCCTATTAGAGTGTGTGAGTATATAAGAAAAAATGGCATCCATCCTGCTATTGTTTTAAATCCACATACCCCAATTTCAAGTATAGAGCATATTTTAGAATTTGTAGATATGGTGCTTTTAATGAGTGTTAATCCAGGCTTTGGTGGGCAAAGTTTTTTACCTTTAGTGTATGATAAAATTAGACAGTTAAGAGAAATGATAGATAGGAAAAATCTTAAAGTTTTTATAGAAGTAGATGGTGGGGTAAATGGTTTAAATGCACCTGATTTAGATGAAGCAGGAGCTGATATTTTAGTCGCAGGTAGTTATATCTTTTCCTCACAAGATAAAAAAACAGCAATTAATTCTTTAAAGCTTGAATTTTGAGTCAACAACAAATCGATGATTTAATCATCAAGCTAAGCAAAGAAAACAAACCTTTTCCTTGGGTTTTAAAAGAACTTGCAAAAATAGAAGAATTAAATCATTATGAGTTTGATTTATATATTTTTGAGCTTTTAGGACTAGGAGTGGAGCTTAATGCGCAAAATTGCTTGTGCTTAAAAAGTAAAAATACAAAAATAAAAGATGAGATTTTTTGTGTAGTAGATATCGAAAGCACTGGCGGGATAAAAAGTGGTCAAATTTTAGAAATAGGTGCGGTTAAAATTCAAAATTATAAAGAAATTGATAGATTTGAAAGTTTTGTAAAAGTAGAAAGCATACCTGAAAATATTACAGAATTAACCGGGATTAGTTTGGACATGGTAGAAAATGCACCTTCTTTAAAAACTGTGTTAAATGATTTTAAATTGTTTTTAAAAGATAGCATTTTTGTAGCACACAATGTGCGTTTTGATTATCATTTTATATCTAAAGCTATGTATGAAAATGATTTTGGGGTGCTTTTAAATAGAAGATTATGTACTATTGATTTAGCTAAAAAGTGTATTGAAAGTCCAAAATACGGTCTTGATGCGCTAAAAGAGTTTTTGTGTATTGAAAGTAAGCATCATAGAGCCTTAAGTGATGCTTTGGCTGCAAGTGAAATTTTAAAATACTGTCTTAAAAAAATTCCTTTTTATATAAAAACTACCGAAGAATTGTTACATTTTAGCAAGCAAGCTAAAAATCAAATAAAAAAATAAACTTTGTTTTGTATTTATTGCTATACTTGCTTTGCATAAATGACGGGAGCTTGTGATACAGGCTGAGAGTAAGCTAAAAGCTTAGACCGCACCAGAACTAGGTAATGCTAGCGTTGGGATAATTTATCAACTACTCACATACCCTTCATTTATCCAAATTTTATTTTAAGGATAAATTTAAATGAAAACTCAAATGTCTTATGCAAAAGAAGGAATTTTCACAAAACAAATGCAAATTGTTGCACAAAAAGAGCAAGTAAGTGAAGATTTTTTGCTTGAAAATATAGCATGTGGAAAAATTATCATTCCTGCAAATATCAACCATAAAGTACTAGACCCAAATGGTATTGGCTATGGACTTAAAACAAAGGTAAATGTAAATTTAGGTGTTTCAAATGATTGTGTAGATTATAGTGAAGAAATGAAAAAAGTAGAATTGGCTCATAAATTTAATATAGAAGCTATTATGGATCTTAGTAATTATGGTAAAACTAGTCGTTTTAGAGATGAGTTAATTGCTACTTCAAAAGCTATGATAGGCACTGTGCCTGTTTATGATGCGGTAGGTTTTTTGGAAAAAGATTTAAAAGATATTAAGGCAAAAGATTTTTTAGATGTAGTATATCATCACGCTAAAAGTGGAGTGGATTTTATGACAATTCATGCAGGGATAAATTCTCGTGCTGCTAGGGTTTTTAAAGAGTGTGATAGGATTACTAATATAGTTTCAAGAGGAGGTTCAGTTCTTTATGCTTGGATGCAAATGAATGATGCTGAAAATCCATTCTATGAATATTATGATGATTTACTCGCTATATGTAAGGAATTTGATGTGACACTTTCTTTGGGTGATGCGCTAAGACCTGGTTGTACTCATGATGCAAGTGATGGAGCTCAAATTGCTGAACTTATCGAACTTTCGTTATTAACCAAAAGAGCATGGGTTCAAGATGTACAAGTGATGATAGAAGGACCTGGCCATATGGCTATTAACGAAATAGAAGCTAATATGCAACTTGAAAAAAGAATTTGCAACGGCGCGCCTTTTTATGTCTTAGGACCATTGGTTACTGATATAGGTGCAGGATATGATCATATAAGCGGAGCGATCGGCGGAGCAGTTGCAGCAGCAGCTGGTGCTGATATACTTTGCTATGTAACCCCTGCTGAGCATTTAAGACTTCCAAATTTAGAAGATGTAAGAGATGGTATAGTAGCGACTAAAATAGCAGCTCATGCAGGAGATATAGCCAAACTTCCTAAAGAAAGAAAAATAGATGATGAAATGAGTAAAGCTAGACAAGATATTGATTGGGAAAAAATGTTTAAATTGGCAATTGATGGAGAAAAGGCTAAGAAAATGTTTAATGAAAGAAAGCCTGAAGAACTTAATTCTTGTTCAATGTGTGGAAAAATGTGTGCTATGAACACTATGAATAAAATTTTAAAAGGCGAGGATGTTAGTTTAATAAAAGAATAAACCCTCGATTATGAGGGTTTATTTTGATTAATCTATTACTTTATAATTATAAGGTTTTAGATTTTTATCATCTTCAAGAAGTTTTGCTGGTGGATTACCATTTACTTCTTGGTGTTTATAGTAGCGATCTCCTGCTTTGTTGCCATTTAGATCTACTTTATAGTGAATTTCACCTGGATTTAATTTTTGAATATCTTCAAAACCTAAATTTGAAGTTTTGAAATCTTTAATACCATTTTTGGCCGCAATTTCTACTAATTTAGTTTGTCCTTGTCTTGACATATCAACTGATTGTAAAAGCATTCTTGAAGCTTCTCTAGGATTGTGGAATCCTGTTGAGTTTTCAGCACCTACAAAGTCTGCTCTTACTTGAGATTTTCTATGAAGTTCTAATACTTCTTTTAATTCAGCTGAAATTTTAGCATCATCTGCTTTGCCATTAGTTTGGAATTTAGGCATTTTTCCAAGCTCTGCGCGAATAGTTTCTACATCTTTAATCAAGCTTACTAAAGAATATTCAGCTGTTCTTAAATCATGAGCTACTGAATTTTGAATATCTTTTACTTGTTTAGCTAGATAGCTTTCGCTTTGAGTATGGCAAGTTTTACAAGCTGAATTAATATCAACTAAAGGCGAGGTGATGTTATGGTTGGTAACTTTTTTTGCACCTTTTCTAATATAGGGCATGTGACAATCTGCGCAACTTACACCATTTGCAGCATGTACTCCACCACTATAAAGCTCGCTTTCTGGGTGTTGAATTTTCAACATAGGTGCTTTAGTGATTTTATGAACCCAATCACTTGGGAAATTTTCTCTATTTTTTTCATAATAATCATCAAACATTTCTATTCTAAATGGCTCACCTTTTTTCCACTCACTCCATGGATAGGTTAACTCTATACCATCAACCTCAATTTCAATTGGTTTATTTCCATCTCTCCAAGAGTCAAATTCATCATAAGTTTTTTGTGTACCATTCCACCATTTTTTAGAACTATCATTAGCAATACTTTCACCGATAGTTTTTACTTTAGTACCTGTTGGTTTGAAATAATACTCAACGTGACATTGAGAGCATACTAAAGTTCTCATCTCGCTTCTTGAAGCTTTAATGCCTTGTTTTTCATCTGCTTCATAGCCTCTTGAAATTAATGCGTTGATTAAAGCTGGTCTTGTAAGTCTTAAACTCATGTCTGTTGGGTTGTGACAATCTGCACATGTTACACCCATTCTTTTTCCACCATGAGGTCCACTGTGCTCAGGCGAGTTTT
This sequence comes from Campylobacter sp. RKI_CA19_01121, assembly GCF_025771295.1. Classification (NCBI taxonomy): domain Bacteria; kingdom Pseudomonadati; phylum Campylobacterota; class Epsilonproteobacteria; order Campylobacterales; family Campylobacteraceae; genus Campylobacter; species Campylobacter sp. RKI_CA19_01121. The sequence continues at coordinate 158,594 of NZ_JAKMQA010000001.1, read as the reverse complement.
CTTTAGCTCCATTTACCGCAGGAACTGTTTTAATCATAGTCCAATATTTTGCAGAGTTAAATGCCACCCAATCACCTTTTGCAGTGTTGTTTAAAAGCCAAGGAGTCCATCCGCTATGGCAATTCATGCAAGCTGTTGGTTGACCACCAAATCCTGCAAAGCCATGTGCATTTAAGAAATCTTTGTTATTTCTAGCTGTATCCATTTGATCTACTTGAACCCAAAAGTGTCCTCTTTCTTCATTAGCATCAATGCTAAATGGATAACCCGCCCAAAGAACAGTTAGTTGTGGATAGCGGATTAGTTTTGAATAAGCTAAATTTCCACCAAATTCTGTTGCATTAGGTGCTTGTTTTTCCACTGCTGTATGCATATCTAAATAATCAGGAAAATTCTTTCCCCAATAATCAAAAGTAGGGTTTTCATCGCCAAGTTTTACAATTTCTTGAGAAATGATTCCACCTACTGAATCATTTGTTTTAGCTGTGATATCTTGATTTAACCACAATACGCCCGCAATAGCCACTATAGTAGCACTTATAGCACTATATAAAATGCCTTTATTATTCATTAATTACTCCTTTCATTTAAAATCCTCTCTTATGACCAACACCTTGGTGACAAGATACACAACTTAAGGAATTATCTTTATGTGGATCTAGAGTAGGGTTGATAGTGTTGCTCGCAATTTCTTTATGACATTCTATGCAGTTATTTTGGACTATTTCTTTACTTTTTGCATTTGCACTTAAATGTGTAGGTAAAGAATCAAGTTTAAAAGTAAATGCATAAGCATGTCCTAAACCACTTTGAGCTTTAGCAATCCATTTTTCAAAAAAGCTATGTGGTAAATGACAATCATTACAGGTTGCTCTTGGTTTACCATCAACTTCTTTAGAGTGTGAAGCTTTTAAATAATCATTATAAACTTCGTTCATAATATGACAATTATTACAGCTTTCACTAGCATCGCTAAAATAAGAAGTGCCTTTAGCATTATGGAAAGTATACATTCCAACTCCTGCTAAAATTACAAGCAAGAAGAGGAAAACAGCAAAAAGTTTTGAGTTTGCTTTTTTCAAAGTCTCTCCTTTGAATGAAGTTTAAGTTACAAGAACTTAAGTATAATTATATTATCTATAAAATCTTAAAAAGTAAATATAAATTTATTATTTATTTATAATTTTTTTAATAAGATAAAAAAAGTATTATTTTTTATATAAATTTATTTACTATTATAAAAATAAAATAAAATTTAATAAAAGAAATACTAAAATATTACATACTAGAAAATAAGGCAGGTGTATTATGCAAATTCAACCATCAATGTATATTAATAGAGAACTTTCTTGGCTTGCATTTAATTCCCGTGTTTTAGATCAATGTTCTAAAGATCTTCCTTTGCTTGAAAAACTTAAATTTATTGCTATATATTGTACAAATTTAGATGAGTTTTATATGATAAGGGTAGCTGGATTAAAACAGCTTTTTATAGCAGGAATAAGCACAGCAAGTAATGATGAAATGACCCCACTTGCACAGCTTAAAGCTATTAGAAATTATTTACATGAAGAAAAATATGTAGTAGAGCAGTATTTTACTAAAATAACTCAAGATTTAGAAAAAGAAAATTTATTTATTCGTTTATATGAAGAACTTGACGAGGATTTAAAACAACAATGTAATGAGCATTTTTTTTCTAATATTTTTCCTGTGATAGTGCCTATTGCGGTTGATGCAACTCATCCTTTTCCGCATTTAAATAATCTTTCGTTTTCTTTAGCGGTAAAGCTTTGTGATCCTATGCATCCTGAACTTTTAAAATTTGGTATGATACGTATACCTAGGGTTTTACCAAGATTTTATCAAGTAAGTTCGAATATTTATGTGCCTATAGAAAGTATAGTGCGTCATCATACGGAGCATATTTTTCCTGGCTATAAGCTTTTATCTTCTGCTGCTTTTAGGGTAACTAGAAACGCAGATATGGAGATAGAAGAAGAAGAAGCTGATGATTTTATGTTGATTTTGGAGCAGGGTTTAAAGCTTCGTAGAAAAGGTGCTTTTATACGCTTGCAAATAGAAAAAGGCGCAGATGAGCAGTTGATTGAATTTTTAAGTTCTCATATGAATATTTTTCATAAAGACATTTATGAATACAGCATACTTTTAAATCTGCCATCACTGTGGCAAATCATTTCTAATAAAGAATTTACACACTTACTAAACCCTGTGTATACACCAAAGATTTTACCACCTTTTGGAGATAATGTATCTATTTTTAGTGCAATTGATAAACAAGATATATTGGCTATACAGCCTTATGAGAGTTTTGAGCCTGTATATCAATTTATCAAAGAAGCAAGTAAAGATCCTAAGGTTGTTTCTATAAGAATGACTCTTTATAGGGTAGAAAAAAATTCAAACATAGTCCAAGCTTTAATTGATGCAGCAAGTGATGGTAAGCAAGTTACAGTAATGGTGGAATTAAAAGCACGCTTTGATGAAGAAAATAATTTGCACTGGGCAAAATCATTAGAAAATGCAGGAGCTCATGTGGTGTATGGAATCACTGGTTTTAAAGTGCATGCAAAAGTAGCTCAAGTGATTAGAAAAGAAGGGGATAAATTAAAAATTTATAATCATTTAAGTACAGGCAATTATAATGCAAGTTCAGCTAAAATTTATACTGATGTGAGTTATTTTACTTCTAAAGAAGAATACTCTCAAGATACCACAACCTTTTTTCATATACTTTCAGGATATAGCAAAAGCCGTCGATTAAAGACTTTATCAATGAGTCCAAAGCAAATCAAAGAACGAATTTTAGATATGATAGCTACAGAAGCAAGTCATGGAAAAGATGGGGTAATCATAGCCAAAATGAATGCTTTAGTAGATGGTGATGTGATTAAAGCTTTATATGAGGCTTCAAATAAGGGTGTTAAAATAGATCTTATTGTGCGTGGAATTTGTTGTTTAAGACCTGGAGTAAAAGGGTATAGTGAAAATATAAAAGTTAGAAGTATAGTTGGAAAATATTTAGAACATGCCAGAATTTTATATTTTAAACACACTGAGCCAAATTATTTTATTTCAAGTGCTGATTGGATGCCAAGAAATTTAGAAAGAAGACTGGAATTAATGACTCCTATTTTTGATGAGCATTCGCGTGCAAAATTAGCCCAAATTTTAAAACTACAATTAAGTGATAATGATTTAGCTTATGAGTTAAACAGTGAAGGAAGATATCGTAAGATTACTTTAAATGAAGCAGAAAAAATTAATAATTCTCAACAAATTTTAGAAGAATATATTAGTAGAATTTTTAATACCTTGAAAAAAGATACTGATCATAGTAGAGCAGCACATTTAGCAACGAAGCTTTTTAGGGATAGCTAATCCTTGCTTTTTAGCAAGGATTATTTCCAACCTTCTATATAATTTTTAAGTTTTCTACCAACTTTTGGGTGTTTGAGTTTTTTTATGGCCGAGCTTTCTATTTGTCTTACTCTTTCTCTTGTGACATTTAGTTCTTTGCCGATTTCTTCTAAGGTTCTATCACTTTCATCATCCATTAAACCAAAACGCATTCTAATAACAGCTTTTTCTCTGTCATTAAGCTGATCTAAAACTTCATCAATTTGTTCTTTTAAATCATCTTTTAAAATGTGATCCATAGGTGAAATTGAAGTTCTATCTTCTACAAAATCTCCAAATTTACCATCATCTTCATTGCTAATAGGCGCTTCTAGAGAAATTGGTTCTTTAGTGATTTTAATCACTTGTTTTACTTTATCTACGCTAAGTCCTACTTCTTTAGCAATAATGCTTACATCAGGCTCTTTACCTTCTTTTTGTAAATATTCACGAATGATTTTATTGATTTGATTAATAGTTTCTATCATATGAATAGGAATTCTAATCGTTCTTGCTTGATCAGCAATAGCTCTTGAAATGGCTTGTCTAATCCACCAAGTTGCATAGGTTGAAAATTTATAACCGCGTTTGTATTCAAATTTATCTACCGCTTTCATTAAGCCTATATTGCCTTCTTGGATCAAATCTAAAAACGGTAATCCACGGTTAGTATATCTTTTAGCAATGCTTACAACCAAGCGTAAATTTGATTTTGCCATTCTGGTTTTAGCTTCATCTGAGATTTTTTTACCGCGCTTTATTTGCTCTAGAATTTCTTTTAGTTGATCTTTTTCTAAATCAAAAGAATTTTGGCTAGCTTCTTTAGTTTGAATGAGTTTTTTAATCTCCATATAAGTGCTTACCATCGTAGTTTCTAGTGCGCGTTCAGCGATTTCTTCTTTGCTAAGTTTTGTAATATCTTTTAAGATATCTTGGTGTCTTTGTTTTAATTCTTCTGAAAACATTGGCAAGCGATATTCTAAGCGTTTTAATTCTTTGTCAAATTCCTCATCGCTTTTTAAAGCTGTTTCCATGGATTTTACTATTTCAGAGATAAGTTTTGAAGTTGGACCTAGATCCATTAGTTTTTCTTTTAATATATTTTTCTTAAAAGCAATTATGAGTTTATCCAATAATTCATCATCGTTTTTTTCTGCATTAATAGTAGATATGGTTTTTAACCATTCTTTTTTTGCTTTTTCTAAGGCCTTAAAACTTTCTATAACTTTTAAGGTTCTTTCGTCTTCTTTTTTACTTGCTTTTTTAGGTTTTTTTTCACTTGAGTTTTCATTTTCCTCGTTTTCATTTTCTTCTTCAGAGTCTATTTCATCATCACTTTTATCATCATCACTTTTATCATCATCTTCAAAGCTTTTAAAAAGCTCTTTTACTCTTCTTTCTCTATTGATTAAAGGTTCTTTATAATCAAGTATAAAATCTATCAAATAAGGCACAGAACAAAAAGCATCAATAATAATATCTTCACCTAGCTCAATTTTTTTAGAAATTTCAACTTCCTCGTCCTTGTTTAAAAGAGCAATTTGTCCCATTTCTCTTAAATACATTCTAACAGGAGAGTCTGATCTACTCCATTCAAGCAAATCGTTTTCATTGGCTAAATCAAATTCATTTTCTAAACTCGTATCTTGTAATTTTTGTTTTTCTTCTTGTAATTTTTTTGCTTCTTCTAAATTTCTTTTTTTAGCAATTTCAGCTGAAGAAATTAATTCTACTTTATGTTTATCCATTAAATCGCGGATTTTTTTTGCACTTGTTGCATTTGGAAGTTTTGCAAAATACTTGACAAGTTTTTCATATGTGATATAATCTTTAGAATTTTCTTTGAAAAGTTCTTCTAAAACATTGGTTTCATTAGCCATGGATACCCCTTGTATTTAAGTAATGAGTGTAAAACTAAATATTATGCCTAAAAATTAATTAAAAACAAATAAAAACATTTTGGAACAGCTTTTGCTTTATCGTGTAGAAAATTAAGATTTTAGTTAGGAAAAACAATGCAAAATGGGTATTATCAAGCCACTGGTGCTATGGTTACGCAGTTTAATCGCTTAGATGTTGTAACTAATAACCTAGCAAATGTAAATACAAGTGGCTATAAAAGAGATAATGTTGTTATTGCAGATTTTAAAAGGATTTTTAAAGAAACTCAAGATGAGTTACCTATACAAAATCATACAAGAGATGCTGCAAGATTTGTAAATACAACTATAGATAGGGTTCCACAGGTTAATCACGTCTATACAAATTTTAGCGTAGGTTCTATGAAAATGACGCACAATCCTTTGGATTTAGCTCTTACTCGTGAGGATACTTTTTATTTGATTAAAACAAATAATGGTGAGGTAAGATTGAGTCAAGATGGAAATTTCCAGCTTGATGATGAGGGATATTTGGTAAATCGTCAAGGGTATAGAGTTTTAAGCAGTGATTATTTTAACAATCCTGAAAATGATGGCATACGCATAGGAAATTCCACTTCTTTTATTAATGTGGATAAAAATGGAATCATCAGTGCATCTAATCAAGATATAGCAAGATTATTCGTAGCGCAAGTTGATGATTTAAGAAATTTGCAAAAAGATGGCGATAATATGTATAAAATCGATAATTTAAACAAAATTAGAGATTTGCCAAATTCAAATGCCATTAAGCAAGGTTTTACTCAAGGATCAAATGTTAATCCAGTTACAGAAATGGTAGGATTAATCGAAGCAAATAGAATGGTTGAGATGTATCAAAAAGTTATGACATCTCATATGGATGATTTAAATCAAGAAGCTATTAACAAATTAGCAAGTACTAAATAAAACTAAGGATAGATAAAATGTTAAGATCATTGTACACAGCAGCATCAGGGATGGTATCACAACAAACACAAATTGATGTAACTTCAAATAATATTTCAAATGTTAATACAGTAGGTTATAAAAAATCACGTGCGGAATTTGCAGATTTGATGTATCAAACGATGAAATACGCAGGTACTTCAACCTCAAGCACCACAAAACATCCAAGTGGTATAGAAGTGGGTCTTGGTTCAAGAGTGACAGCTGTGAGTAAAATTTTTAGTGAAGGTAGTTTAAAACAAACATCAACTTCAGGTCTTGATATGGCAATCGCTGGTAATAATGGCTTTTTCCAAATTCAAATGCCTGATGGAACTATAGCTTATACTAGAAATGGTCAATTTACCAAAGATGCTGAAGGAAATATTGTAAATTCAGATGGTTATAGACTTTTGCCGGAAATGACTATACCTGAGGATGCTACAGCTATTAACGTAGCAAGTGATGGAACGGTTTCTGTTATGCAGCCAGGAAATACAGCTGAAACTCAAATAGGTCAAATTGAGCTTGTAAATTTTATTAATCCAGCGGGCTTGCATGCTTTGGGAGATAATCTTTTAGTAGAAACTGATGCAAGTGGAGCGCCTATTGCAGGTATAGCGGGAGAGAATGGATTTTCTGTAATCAAACATGGCTTTGTAGAGCTTAGTAATGTTCAGCTTGTAGAAGAAATGACAGATCTTATCACAGGGCAAAGAGCTTATGAAGCTGGCTCAAAAGCTATTACTACAAGTGATGATATGCTTGGTATTGTAAATCAATTAAAACGCTAGAATTAACTAGCGTTTTATAATATGCAAAAAATATTAAAAAAATACTAAAAAACTCCTATTTATAAATACTTATAAAATATTCTCTATTATAATTTAAATTTAAACTAATCATAGTAATATTATATTTATGTATTCTTTATATACATAAATAAACAATAACGAGGGATATAATGAACAGAAGGGACTTCATTAAAAATACCGCTATTGCTAGTGCTTGTGGTGTTGCAGGCCTTAGTGTTCCAAGTAGTGTACTTGCAAATACTGAGAATAAATGGCGTTGGGATAAGGCTGTTTGTAGATTTTGTGGTACAGGCTGTGGAATTTTAGTTGCAAGTTTAGATGGTAAAATTGTCGCTGTAAAAGGAGACCCAGCAGCTCCGGTAAATCGTGGATTAAATTGTATTAAAGGTTATTTTAATGCAAAAATTATGTATGGAGAAGATCGCTTAGTAACACCTTTACTTCGTGTAAATGCAAAAGGTGAGTTTGATAAAAAAGGAAAATTTCAACAAGTTTCTTGGCAAAGAGCTTTTGATGAAATGGAAAAACAATTCAAAAAAGCCTACAAAGAAAAAGGTGCGGAGGGGATTGGAATTTTTGCAAGTGGTCAATATACTATACAAGAAGGATATGCTGCTGCAAAATTAGTAAAAGCTGGTTTTAGATCAAATAATATAGACCCAAATGCACGTCATTGTATGGCTAGTGCTGTTGTTGGTTTTATGCAAACTTTTGGGGTTGATGAGCCTTCTGGTTGTTATGATGATATAGAGCTTACTGATACTATTATTACTTGGGGTGCAAATATGGCAGAAATGCATCCGATTTTATGGTCAAGGGTAAGTGATAGAAAATTAAGTAATTTAGATAAAGTTAAAATCGTAAATTTATCTACTTTTTCTAATAGAACTTCTCATATAGCAGATACTGAAATCATTTTCAAACCAAATACTGATTTAGCTATTTGGAATTATATCGCTAGAGAGATTGTTTATAATCATCCTGAAGCTATGGATAAAGAATTTATTGAAAAACATTGTATTTTTACAACAGGTTATGCTGATATTGGTTATGGAATGAGAAATAATCCAAACCATCCTAAATTTAAAGCAAGTGAAAAAGATACCGTAGCAAAACAAAATGCTATTATTGTAGATGAAGAAGAAGTAGTATCTTTGGCTTATTTGGGTGTAAAAGCAGGCGATAAATTTGAAATGAAACACCAAAATGCTCCTGATGCGCATTGGGAAATTTCATTTGAAGATTTCAAAAAAGCTTTAGAGCCTTATACACTTGATTATGTTGCTAAAGTTGCTAAGGGTAATGAAGATGAAAGCATAGAAGAATTTAAGAAAAAACTTCAAGAATTAGCAAATTTATATATAGAAAAAAATAGAAAAGTGGTAAGCTTTTGGACTATGGGCTTTAATCAACACACAAGAGGTACTTGGGTAAATGAGCAAGCTTATATGGTGCATTTTTTACTTGGCAAACAAGCAAAACCAGGAAGTGGTGCGTTTTCATTAACAGGACAACCAAGTGCTTGTGGAACTGCAAGAGAAGTAGGGACTTTTTCACATCGTTTACCTGCTGATATGGTGGTTGCAAATCCTAAACACAGAGAAATTAGTGAAAAAATTTGGAAAGTTCCTGCAAAAACGATTAATCCAAAACCAGGTGCTCCATACTTAAAAATCATGAGAGATTTAGAAGATGGAAATATCAAATTTGCTTGGGTACAAGTAAATAATCCTTGGCAAAACACTGCTAATGCAAACCACTGGATAGCAGCAGCTAGAGAAATGGATAATTTTATCGTTGTGAGTGATTGTTACCCAGGAATTAGTGCTAAGGTGGCAGATTTAATTTTACCAAGTGCTATGATTTATGAAAAATGGGGTGCTTATGGTAATGCTGAAAGAAGAACTCAACACTGGAAACAACAAGTATTGCCTGTAGGTGAAGCTATGAGCGATACTTGGCAAATCATGGAATTTTCAAAACGCTTTAAATTAAAAGAAGTTTGGGGTGAAACCAAGGTAAATGATAAACTTACTCTGCCAAGTGTTTTAGAAGAAGCTAAAGCTATGGGTTATAGTGAAGATGATACTTTATATGATGTATTATTTGCTAATAAAGAAGCAAAATCTTTTAAAGCAAACGATTCTATTGCAAAAGGATTTGACAATAGTGATGTTAATGGCGATGAAAGAAAAATTATAGGTAGTGACGGTAAAGAATTTAATGGGTATGGATTTTTTGTACAAAAATATCTATGGGAAGAATACCGCAAATTTGGCTTAGGTCATGGACATGATTTAGCTGATTTTGATACTTATCATAAAGTAAGAGGTTTAAGATGGCCTGTGGTAAATGGTAAAGAAACCCAATGGAGATTTAATACTAAATTTGATTATTATGCTAAAAAAGCTGCTCCAAATTCAGACTTTGCGTTTTATGGTGATTTTGCTAAAGAATTACCAAAAGGAGATTTACTAGCTCCACAAACTAAAGAAAAATACAGTTTAAAAAACAAAGTAAAAATTTTCTTTAGACCATTTATGAAAGCACCTGAAAGACCAAACAAAGAATATCCATTCTGGTTATGTACTGGTAGGGTTTTAGAGCATTGGCATAGTGGAACTATGACCATGAGGGTTCCTGAGCTTTTCCGTGCAGTACCTGAAGCACTTTGTTATATGAATGAAGATGATGCTAAGGCTATGAAAATTAATCAAGGTGATATTGTATGGGTAGAATCACGTCGTGGTAAAGTAAAAGCTAGAGTAGATTTTCGTGGTAGAAATAAACCTTCTAAAGGCCTTGTGTATGTGCCTTGGTTTGATGAGAATGTATATATAAACAAAGTTACACTAGATGCAACTTGTCCGTTGTCTAATCAAACAGATTTCAAAAAATGTGCCGTAAAAATTACTAAAGCATAAAAATGAAAAATAGAAGAGAATTTTTAGCCTTTGCTTTTAAGCTTTTGTGCATAGGAAGCGGAAGTGCATTTTTGGCAAGTTTAGCATTTAGCTCAAATCAGGAGTATTTTTTAAGACCTCCTGGGGCAGATGATGAAAAAGAATTTTTATCAAAATGTATACGATGTGGACTTTGTGTAAAAGCCTGTCCTTATGATGTTTTAAAGTTAGCAAATTTAGAAAATAGTGCTAAAAATGGTACGCCTTTTTTTGTAGCAAGAGAAAATCCTTGCAGGTTATGTGAGGATATACCTTGTATAAGAGATTGTCCTACAAATGCGCTAGATCATAAATATCTAGAGCAAAATAATGGAATTTATAAAACAAAAATGGGTATAGCTATAATTGATAGTGCAAGTTGTGTTGCTTATTGGGGAATTCAATGTGATGCTTGTTATAGAGCTTGTCCTTTAATGGATAAAGCATTAAAACTTGAAACAAAACGCAACGAAAGAACAGCAAAGCATGCATTTTTACTACCTGTGGTAGATCATGAAGTGTGTGTTGGATGTGGGATTTGTGAAAAAGCTTGTATAACACAAAAAGCAGCCATTAAAGTTTTGCCTAGAGAATTTGTTTTAGGAAAAGCTGGAGATAATTACATCAAAGGTTGGGATGAAAAAGATGAAAAACGTTTACAAGATGTAAACACAGATAAAAAATTCAATAAAAATAAGGTTAAAGATTATCTTAACGATGGAGAATTGCTATGAAGTATCTTATTTTAAGAAGAATAGTGCAATTGTCTATTTTAACTTTTTTTTCTTTTGGTGTATTTAATTTTATATTAAAAGGAAATTTAAGCTCTTCGGTTTTATTTTCTTCGGTGCCACTAAGTGATCCTTTTGCATTTATTCAACTTGCTTTAGCAAGTTTGCAAGTAGATTTGATGGCTTTAAGTGGTGCTTTGATAGTATTTTTGTTTTATGCTATTTTTGCTGGAAGAGCGTTTTGTGCTTGGGTTTGTCCTGTCAATATCATTACTGATTTTGCTTATTTTATTAGAAATAAATTAGGTTTTAATCAAGCAAGAATTTTTAATGTAAATAAAAATTTGCGTTATTATGTTTTGGCTTTTGTTTTGATTTTTTCTTTTCTTTTTTCTTTTCCTGTTTTTGAGGAATTTTCTTATATAGGAATAATCCAAAGAGGGATTATTTTTGGCGGTATTTCTTGGCTTTTGATGGCTTTGATTGTTTTTTGTATAGATACATTTTTTAGTCCAAGATTTACTTGTTCGCATTTTTGTCCTTTAGGGGCTTTTTGGGCTTTAAGTTCGCATTTTTCATTGTTAAAAGTAAGATATAGCTTACAAAAATGCACTAAGTGTTATAAATGTCTTGGAGTGTGCCCTGAAAAACAAGTGCTTTGGATGATAGGTAAAGAAAATCAAGATGTAAAATCAGGTGAATGTATAAGATGTGGAAAATGTATTGATATTTGCGGTGATGATGCTTTAGGTTTTAGTATAATAAATTTAAGGAGAGAAAATGAAAAATAAAATCTTTTTATCCTTAGCAGCAGCTGTTTTAATAAGTGCTTGTGGGCTTGCTGTTAAAAGTGTTGATTCAAAAGATATAGGTTTAAGAAAAACAAGTTTAGAAAGTGAAAATGTAGAATTATTGGATGCAAAATATTCTCAAGCAGTGGCTGGTGAATCTGTTTTGATTGAAAGATCGTTTGAAAATGCTCCGCCATTAATCCCGCACACTTTAGAGGATATGCTTCCAATTACTAAGGATAATAATATTTGCTTAAGTTGTCATGATAAGACTATTGCTAAAGATGTTGGAGCTACACCACTTCCAAGTAGTCATTATTTTGATTTAAGAAAAAACAAATCTACTAAAGATATGATAAGCGATGCAAGATTTAATTGTACACAATGTCATGTGCCACAAAGTGATGCTAAACCTTTGGTAGGAAATAGCTTTGAAGCAAAATTTAAAAGCGAAGAATCAAAGAAAAAATCTAATCTTTTAGATGTTTTAAATGAAGGTGTAAAATAAAATTATGAAAAAAATGTTTTTAATCTTACTAATGAGTATTTATGCATTGAGTTATGAGCTTAAGCTTGATTCAAATTTAAACGCTTTAAAGCTTGCTGATAATAGTTTGCTTATAGGACTTGATAATGGAGAAATAAAACAATATTTCCTTAAAGATAAAAAAATGCAAAAAATCATTCAGCTAGATAAGATTAAAAATTTTTACGAAGAAAATCTTAGCCCCAGAATTTATAGTATTGATTACTTAAATGGGGCTATTTTGATTTTAAGTGAAGGTGATTTTGGAAGTAAAAAATTATATGTTTATAAAAATAAACAACTTTTAAGCTATGATTTAGCTAATGATGGAGCAAAAAAAGCTTTGTTTTTAGATGATAATACTATTTTATTGGCCTTGCTAGGTTCTAATATAGAGCTTTTTGATCTAAAAACAAAAAGCGTTGTAAAAAATTTTACTTTTTCTAGTTCAAGCTTAAGTGATGTGGTTTTAAATGAAACTAAAACTCAATTAGTGGCAGGTTTTGAAAGTGGTGAACTAATGCTTTTTGATGTGAAGAAATGGCAAAAAATAAAAAGTTATAAAAATGTTCACAAGGATAATATTTATCAACTTGATTTTAAAAACACAATTATTGCAAGCTGTAGTACTGATAGAAAATTGGGCATAGTGCAAAATGATCAAGAAAAAAATATAGAAAGAGATTTTTTGATTTATACTTGTGCTTTAAATGAAAATGGTTCTATAGCGGCTTTTGGAGATAATGAAAAAAATATTATAGAACTTGTAAATACTAAAAACCTAAAAACAATAAAAAGATTCCAAAATAAAGATTTTTTGCTAGAATATCTTATATTTTTAAATGAGCATGAGCTTATTAGTGCAGGTTATGAAGATAAAATTATATTTTGGAGTATAGATGAATCTTTCTAGTGTGTTGATTTTAACTAAAGAAGAAAAAGTAGAAAAACTCAAAGAGCAAATTCAAAAAACACCTTGTTGTAGTGTGGAATTAGCTCAGGATGAAAAAATTATAGTAGTAATAGAAAGTGAAAATTTAGATGATGAGTTAAAAGCATATAAACAATTAGAACAGCTTGATGGGGTAGTGAGTATTAATATGGTTTTTTCTTATCAGGACTTAGACGAAGAAAGAGAAAAAATTTTAAAAGCAAATTTTGAGGCAAATGCTTTTGATGAGAATTTAAAAAAAGATAATATAGAATACTATGGCAATGTCTTTAGAAAGTATTGATTATGGTTTTTTTGATTCCTTTGATTTTTATCATTTCTTCTGTTTTTATTATTGATCATTTTTATTTTTCTAAGGAAAATGAAGTAGTAAAACAACAAAAGCAAATAGAACAAAAAAATATTAAGCAAGATAAACAAAAATACCTTGAAAATATATTAAATCAAAAATAATCATGTATACACAAATTTCATATAAAAAATTCTTTTGGATTAATATTTTGGTTGTAATTACCCTTGCTTTAAATTTAAGAGCGCCTATAACCTCTATAGGTCCTATGATAGAATACATTCAAGAATATTATAAGATAAATTCAGCCCTAGCAGGAATGCTTACAACTTTACCTTTGATAGCTTTTGGGCTTATATCTTTTTTCGTGGCGTATTTTTCGCAAATTAAAGCTTTGTTTTTTGCTTTGTGTTTAATTGTTTTTGGAGAGTTTATTAGAAGTTATGGGGGTAATATAGGTTTATTTTCTGGGGTTTTTTTAATTGGAGCAGGCATTGCAATAGCTAATGTTTTATTGCCTTCTTTTGTAAAAGAAAAATTTGCAAAAAATGCTTATAAAATTATGGGCTTATATGGATCAATTATAGGTTTATCTTCAATTGCTGGAGTGGCCTTATCACTTCCTTTGCTTAAAATTTTTGAGGTGCCTCAAGCTATGTTTTTTTGGGTTGTTTTAGCTTTGATTGCTTTGATTTTTTATTTTCCGCATTTGAAAAACAAAAGATTATTGCGTCCTAAGAAGAAAAACATCAATAAAATAAATCTTTTTTTGAATTTAACAGCTTGGAAAGTTACTATTGTAATGGGACTGCAAAGTTTTTTATCTTATAGTCTTTTTGCTTGGCTTAGTGTGATGATAAGTGAAAAAGGTTTTGGAATTGATTTTGGTTCTAATGTTTTATTACTTTCTCAAATCATAGGTATGCCTGTGGCGTTTTTATTGCCTATTGTTTTAGGAAAACTAAGAGCTCATGCTAAGGGTTTTGTTATTATAACATTGGGTTTTTTATATGTTTTAAGTTTTATTTTGGTGTTTTTTTGTGATGTAAAATTAGTATTGTTGTTAGCAGCTATTTTCTTAGGTTTTGCATCTAGTGGGGTTTTTACAATTTCATTATTGTTTATTGCTATAAAAAGTTCAACTTCTTTTATAGCAGCTAAACTTTCTGCCATGTCACAAGGCATAGGGTATTTAATAGCAGCTCAAGCACCTTGGATTATAGGTATGCTCCATGATAGTTTTGGAAATTTTACTTTAGGCTTTATCATGCTTATTACGGTAGCTATAATACTTAATATTTTTGTATTTTTAGCATATAAAGCTCCTATGATTAAGTAAAAATTAAAATAAATTAAAGTCTTTTTTGTTAGAATTTTGACATTTTATTTTTTGTGAGTTGATAATGCGATATACAGTAACAGAAGCCTCTATTTATGAAGCACAAGGTTTAAAAGATGAAGCTTTGGAGATTTATAAAAATATATTAAAGCAAGATCCGCAAAATAAAAATGCTATTGATGCTATAAGGCGTTTAAGTGGTTTGCGTTCTAATCATGAAGATTTAAATTATGATATGCTTGATTTTTTTGTTAATATGAAAAGCGAAAAAGAAGTTAATGAATTTAAAAGGTGGTTAATAAAACTATGAATATAGAAGATTTAGCAAAAATGGCCATAAGTGAAGTTAATTCAGAGTTAGATAATAAAAAAAGTAAAAATGATGAATTTACTCCTATGGTAGAGGAAATTACTCAAGAAAAAAATACTAATATCCAAGAAGATAAAATAAAAAAAGAGATTAATCAAGTTGCGCAAGAATTGATCCAAGAATTAGATGATTTAGAAGTAAAAGTTAAAGAAGATAAACAAGCTATGACTATTAAGGTTGAAGCTTTAGAGGAAAAAGAAGAAAGTATTATAAATAATGAAGAATTTTTCTTAAAAAATATCAGAGAGCGTATTTTGGTTTTATTTGAAGGATTAAAAAATACTAAAGATGAGCATATAGAAAAAAGGCTAGATATTACAATTACTTTTTTAGAGTTTTTACTTGCAAAGATTGAAGATAGACTTAAAAAATGATCATGATTTTTTAAGAATTAAAAATATACTTAAACCTTACACACAAAGAGCTTATTTGGTAGGTGGTTGTGTAAGGAATTCTTTTTTAGATTTATCTAGTGATGATTATGATATAGAAATTTATGATATTGAGCCTAAGCTTTTTGATGAACTTATGCAAAAACTTGGTGCAAATGGAGTAGGAAAAAGTTTTTTTGTATATAAATACAAAAAATTTGATTTAGCTCTAGCGCGTTATGAAAATAAAATTTCTACAGGCCATAGAGGTTTTGAGGTTAAAGTTTGTAATGATGAACAAGAAGGAGCTAAAAGAAGGGATTTTACCATTAATGCATTGATGGTAAATATTTTTGATTTTAAGTTTTTAGATTTTTTTAATGGTTTGCAAGATTTACAAGCAAAGATTATAAGACATATTGATGATATAAGTTTTGTTGAAGATAGTTTAAGAGTGCTTCGTGGAATTTCTTTTGCATGCAGGTTTGATTTAACAATTGCAAAAGAAAGTTTAAAATTAATGCAAACTATGGATATAAGTGATTTATCTAAAGAGCGTATTAATAATGAACTTTATAAAATTTTTAAAACTTCAAGACTAAATAAAGCTTATGAGTATTTCAAAATTTTAAATTTAGAAGAAAAAATATTTTTTTATCAAAGCTGTAATGAAGAATTTGAAAAACTTTTAGAGCATAGTCAAAAATTAATTTACGATGAGGCTTTGTATTTATATTTGTATTTGAATTTTTTTCATATAAATAAAGAGGAATTTTTTAAAAAAACAAAATTAAAAAAAGAACTATTAAAAAAATGTGAACAAGAGTTTATTTTAGGTAAAATTGATGATTTTAATTTAGCTAAAATTGCTTTAAAAATTCCACTTTGTAAATGGCTTGGGCTTTGGAATAATGAGCGTATAGCACAAGCAAAGAAGTTAAATTTATATCATCATACTTTTGAAAGTAAAATTAGTGCCAATGATTTACTAAAGGAAGGATTTAGTGGGAAAGAGCTTGGGATTGAGCTTGAAAAAAGAAGATTGCAAGAATTAAAAAACTATATAAAGGAGCAAAAATGAATGAATATATTTTAAAAATTTCAAGTAGTGATGAAAAAGGATTGATTTATAGAATTTCAGATGTTATTTTTAAATATAGAATCAATATTATAAAAAATGATGAATTTGTTGGAGAAAATCGTTTCTTCTTTAGGGCACATTTAGAAGGTGAGCTTGATATAAAAGCTTTTAAAGGAACGCTTGAGGCTATGCTGCCTGATAATGCACAAATTGAAATTACACCAAAGAGAAAAAAAGATATTATTGTTTTAGCTACCAAAGAAACTCATTGTTTGGGTGAATTACTTATTCGCCAATTTAGTGGGGAATTTAACGCAAATATTAAAGCAGTTATTGCAAATTATGAGGTGTTAAAACCTTTAGTGGATAAATTTAACATACCTTTTCATACTATTTTAGCGCAGGATTTAAGTAGGCAAGAGCATGAAGAAAAATTACTAGAGTGTTTAAAACAATATGAGTTTGATTATATTGTTTTAGCAAAATATATGAGAATATTATCTCCATCTTTTGTGGAGCATTTTGAAGGAAAGATTATTAATATCCACCATTCTTTTTTACCTGCATTTATAGGAGCTAATCCTTATAAGCAAGCTTATGAAAGAGGAGTGAAGATTATAGGCGCAACAGCACATTTTGTAAATAATAACTTAGATGAAGGACCAATTATTACTCAAGATGTTATACCAGTTACTCATGAATATTCTTGGCAGGCTATGCAACAAGCAGGACGTAATGTGGAAAAAAATGTTTTTTCTAAGGCTTTGGATTTGGTCTTTGATGATAGGATTTTTATACACGAAAATAAAACGATAGTGTTTTAAATTTTTGATGCCAAAAAGGCATCAAAAATTAGCAAGAATAACAAGTTTTAAACTCATATGCAGTTGGTCTAGCTTCTACAGGCCATACTTGGGTTTCAAATTTCATATGTTGATAATCATCAATAAACACATCACTCATAACAGGTTTTAAGAAAGCATTTTTTCTAATGAGTGCTTCTAAAGATCCTCTTAAAGTGTGAGGTAATTGCTCTATACCTTTTTCTCTAATCTCATCTAGGGTTAGTGCAAATAAATTTTCATCCATAGGGCCAACCGGTATGGTTTTGTTTTTAATACCATCAAGTCCTGCCATAAGCAAGCTTGTAAAAGCTAGGTAAGGATTAGAAGTGCTATCAGGAAATCTTATTTCTACTCTTGCACTTTTTTCGTTAATACCATAAGGAACACGACAACTTGCAGAGCGATTTTGACAAGAATAAGTTAATATACAAGGTGCTTCAAAACCTGGAACTATTCTTTTATAGGAATTTGAGCTAGGATTGGTAAATGCGGCAACACTTCTTGCATTAGCTAAAATTCCACCAATGTAATTAATCGCACATTCGCTTAATTTTCCATAGCCTTCTTTATCATAGAATAAATTTACTCCATCTTTCCAAAGACTCATATGTACATGCATACCACTTCCATTATCTCCATAGAGTGGTTTTGGCATAAAAGTTGCTGTTTTTCCATTTAAATGTGCTACCATTTTTACTACATATTTGTAAATTTGTACATTATCAGCAGCTTCAACTAAATTTCCAAATTCTACACCAATCTCAGCTTGTCCTTGTGCTACTTCATGGTGATGTACGAAAGTTTTTAAACCCACTCTTTCTAAAACTTGTACCATTTCAGCTCTAATATCTACACTAGAATCAATAGGGCTTACAGGAAAATACCCACCTTTATTTCTTGGGCGATGTCCGCTATTGTAACTATCTGTGAAATCTTTATTATCATTCCATTCACCTTCTTCAGTATCTACTTCATATTTTGCACAATGAGAAGAATCAACTATTTTTACATTATCAAAAATAAAAAATTCATTTTCAGGACCAAAATAAGCTGTATCGGCGATATTGCTTGTACTTAAGTGTTGCATTGCTTTTTTGGCAATACTTCTTGGACATTTTTCATACATTTGATCTTTATAAATATCATATACATCACAAATTACTATGATAGTAGGATCTGCTGTAAATGGATCTAAGAATGCACTTTCTACATCAGGTTTTAAAATCATATCCGATTTTTCTATAGGTTGCCAACCGTGTAAAGAGCTTGCATCAAAAGGAATTCCATTTTCAAAAGTTTTATCATCAATTGCTTTTATATTGTAAGTAATATGGTGCCAAGTACCTATCATATCAGTAAATCTAAAATCAACAAATAAAACTTCATGTTCTTGACAATAACTAAAAAACTCACCAATGTTATTTACAAACTTACCCATTTTCTCTCCTTTTTAATAGGTATTAATTTATTTTTTAAGATTGTAGTATATTTTTATTAAATTAAGTTTAAATTAATATTTTTTTTATGGTCAAATACAAAAAAATATTAATTTATATAATTAATTAACAAAATTAATATTGGTTTATATTTTTTTATAATATAATTTCACATTAGTTTTTTATATTAAAAAGGTGTAAAAATGACTCAAGAAGAATTAGATGCTTTAATGAATAGCACTGAAGATTTAGATCTTGATTCTGTAGAAGAAACAGAAACAAAGCCTGAAACAGAGTATGAAGATGAGGAAAAAAATAAACAAATTGTTGATGCAATGATTAATGGTGATTATAAAGCAAGAGCAGATATGGCATGGCCACCACCACCACCTAGCAAAGAACATAAAGTTGTGCATCAGCTTGATGATGTTACAAGAGATAGTGAAATCAAAGCTACTGAAATGATGGAAAAGTTAGAAATTATTAATGATTTCTTTGCAAATTCAGAAAATGAGCTTTGTGTAATTAGCGATGCTTTGAATAAAAATATAGAAATTTTTGAAAAACTAAATGCAAAATTTCCTAATGTTGTAAGCTTTAAAGAAGCTATAGAAACTAACAATAATGCTAAAAATATTATAGATGAAATCACGGGTTGTTTACAAACTGGACAAGATGAGGTTATGATGGCAATGGATGCTATGCAATACCAAGATATTCACCGTCAAAAAATCGAACGTGTTATTAATGTTATGAGAGCTTTAAGTAGATACATGAGTAGTTTATTTGAAGGTAAAATTGATGATGAAAAACGCGTAGGATCGGCTGTGCATATTGAAGGTGATACAACTACAGATGTTGTAAGCAATGATGATATTGAGGCATTAATCGCAAGTTTAGGCAAAAAATGATTGTTCCTGAAATAGTAGCTCCTGCGGGAAATTTTACAAAATTAAAAATAGCGTTAGCTTATGGAGCTGATGCTGTTTATGCGGGAGTGAGTAATTTTTCATTAAGAGCAAGAACTGCTAGGGATTTCAATTATGAAACTTTTAAAGAAGCCATTGATTATACTCACACAAGAGGAAAAAAAATTTATGTAACCATTAATGGTTTTCATTTTAGCTCACAAATTGAGGGTTTAAAAAGGCATATTTTAAAATTAAAAGAAATGAAACCTGATGCTTTTATAGTAGCTTCTGTAGGTGCTATGCGTTTAGTCAAAGAACTTGCACCTGAAATCAATCTTCATGTATCCACTCAAGCTAATATTTTAAACTATTTAGACGCTCAAGTCTATAAAGACATGGGAGCTAAGCGTGTTGTTATAGCAAGAGAGCTTGGCTTAAAAGATGCAAAAGATTTAAAAAATAATTGTGATATCGAGCTTGAAAGTTTTGTGCATGGCTCTATGTGCTTTGCATATTCTGGTAGATGTTTAATAAGCTCAGTACAAAGTGGACGCATGAGCAATCGCGGTTCTTGCGCAAATGATTGTAGATTTAATTATGAGCTTTATGCGAAAAATCCAGAGACAAATACACTTTTTAGATTAGAAGAAGATGAAAATGGCACACATGTATTTAACTCTAAAGATTTAAATTTAAGCTCATATATTCAAAAGATCATGCAAGAAAATTGTATTCATGCTTTTAAAATAGAAGGAAGAACAAAAAGTGAGTATTATGTAGCTTTAACTACAAGAACATATAAAATGGCAGTGCAAGATGTATTGGAAGACACTTTTGATGCTGCTAAATATGAAAAAGAAATCCATACTTTAAAACACAGAGGTTTTACGGATGGATATTTAGTCTCAAGAGCCTATGAAAAAACCGATTCTATTAATCACAATACAAGCATAGAAGAAGGAACTCATCAAGTGCATGCTATTAGTGAAGATGGTGAGTTTTTTAAATGTAAAGGCAAGATAGAATTAAACAAAGAATATGAAATTTTAGCTCCGGTTAATTCTAATATAGAATTAGGAGAAAATAAACTAGGTTTAATCTATGAAAATGATGGTAAGAAATTTATAGTTTTTAAGCAATTATTGGCCAAAAATAATAAAGAATTTAGTGAAATTCATAGTGGTAATGAAAATGAAATTACTTTACCGTTTAAGCTTCCAGAATTTAGCTTTTTAAGAAGGAGTGTTGAATGAAATTTGTTTCTATATTGATGGGAAGTAAGAGTGATTATGATGTAGTGAAAGAAGCTTTGGGAATTTTGGAAAAATTTGATGTTAAATATGAAATTTTAATCACTTCAGCACACAGAAGTCCTCAAAGAACCCAAGAATACATCAAAAATGCCGAAGAAAAAGGTGCAAAAGTATTTATTGCAGCAGCAGGTATGGCGGCGCATTTAGCAGGAGCTGTTGCAGCACATACAACAAAACCTGTTTTAGGCATACCTATGCCAGGAAGTAATTTAGCAAGTATGGACTCTTTATTTTCTACTGTGCAAATGCCAAGTGGAATTCCTGTAGCAACTTTGGCCATAGGCAAAGCAGGGGCTATTAATGCAGCTTATTTAGCTGTACAAATTTTAGCTATAGAGGATGAATCTTTAGCGCAAAAATTATTAGAAGATAGAAAAAAACAACAAGAAAAATTAATTCAAGATTCTAGTACAATTGAAGTTTTTCTTTAAGGAGTATTTATG
Source organism: Campylobacter sp. RKI_CA19_01121 (assembly GCF_025771295.1). Taxonomy (NCBI): domain Bacteria; kingdom Pseudomonadati; phylum Campylobacterota; class Epsilonproteobacteria; order Campylobacterales; family Campylobacteraceae; genus Campylobacter; species Campylobacter sp. RKI_CA19_01121. The sequence goes on along the minus strand of NZ_JAKMQA010000001.1, from coordinate 137,173 downwards.
CAAACTTACTTGAAGTTAAAAGAATTTTGTCAATTAGTGCATTTATCTGAAGATGTTGTAAAAGGAATGATGGCAAATGGTGCTTTAAATTTCAAAGAAGAAGAGGGTGAAATTTATATTGAGGCTAATCAAGGAACATTTAGTGTGGTTCCAACAAGCTCAAAGCAACCTGCTATGGTAAATTCTATGACTTTAGCAGGAGAAAGTTTTGTAGAAAAAACCATAGGAACTATTTTAAACTTACACGAAAAAGTTCTTGATGCTAAAGATGAGACCTTAGAAGCTTTAAAGGGTGAGAATAAATTTTTAAAAGATGCTCTTTATTCTATGCAAGAACTTTATGATGAAGATAGAAAAACCATAGAAAATCTTAACGAGCAACTCAAATATGCGCGCAATGAAGTGGAATTTCTAAAAAGAAAATACAAAATGATGTGGAATAAAACAGTAGAGTTATATGCAAATTCACCTGAAAAGCCAGAAGAAATAAAGGAAGAAAAATGACTTTTTCTCAAATGATATTAAACTTACAAGAATTTTGGCAAAAACAAGGTTGTGCCATTATGCAACCTTATGATTTTCCAGCAGGTGCAGGGACTTTTCATCCTGCAACTTTTTTAAGAAGTTTGGGTAAAAAACCTTGGGCAGCTGCTTATGTAGCACCAAGTAGAAGACCAACTGATGGAAGATATGGTGAAAATCCTAATAGACTAGGTGCTTATTATCAATTTCAAGTTTTGATTAAACCAAGTCCTGATAACATCCAAGAATTATATTTAAAAAGTTTAGAAAATTTAGGTTTTGATTTAAAATCACATGATATTCGTTTTGTTGAGGATAATTGGGAGAGTCCAAGTTTAGGTGCTTGGGGTCTGGGTTGGGAAGTTTGGCTTGATGGCATGGAGGTAACACAATTTACTTATTTTCAGCAAGTTGGCGGTATAAGCGTAGATTTAGTAAGTGCTGAAATTACCTATGGCTTAGAAAGACTCGCAATGTATTTGCAAGATGTAGATAATGTATATGACATAGTTTGGAATGAATTTAACGGTGAAAAAATTACTTATAAAGATGTTCATAAGCAAGGTGAGTTTGAATTTAGTAAATATAATTTTGAAGTAAGTGATGTTAAAACTTTAAATGTGCAATTTGAAAATGCTTATAATGAGTGTAAAAATGCATTAGAAGCAAAGCTTGCTTTGCCTGCATATGATTATTGTATGTTAGCAGCGCACACTTTTAATTTGCTTGATGCAAGAGGAGCTATTTCAGTAACTCAAAGACAAGACTTTATGCTTAAAATTAGAGAATTATCTAAAAATTGTGCTTTGGTGTATAAAGAAAGTTTAGATGAAAATTAAAGAAATTTATGATTATTTGGATGCTATTAGCCCATTTAGTACGCAAAGTTCATGGGATAATAGCGGCCTATTACTTGGAACTTTAGATCAAGAAATAAATCAAATTTATCTTGCTCTTGATGTGGATATGCATTTAATTGAAAATGCACGTGAAAATTCACTTTTTATAGTTCATCATCCTTTGATTTTTAAAGGTTTAAAAAACTTAAGCGGGGTGTTTTATCCGCAAAATATTCTTACTAAAATGATACAAAAAAACATAGCTTTAATTGCTATGCATACGAATTTTGACTTAAGTCATTTAAATGCTTATTTTGCTCGTGAAATTTTAGGTCTTAAGATTAAAGAACAAAATGAGTTTTTAATTTATTGTGATGTTGATTTTAAATTTAGCGATTTAATTAATCATGTAAAAAAAAGTTTAAAGCTTGATTACATAAGAGTTGTAAATGCAGGTAATGAGAAAATTAAAACTTTAGCAATATGCACAGGTAGTGGAGGAGATTTAATTTCTAGTGTTAAGGCAGATTGCTTTTTAAGCGGAGATTTTAAATATCATCAAGCTTTGGAAAGTTATCATAATAAACTTAGTTTGATTGATATAGGACACTATGAAAGCGAATCTTGTTTTGGTAAAATTTTAGCAAAAGATTTGCAAAAATTTCATTTAGAAGTTATAATATCAGTTTCAAAAAATCCATTTCAATATTTTTAAGGAAAATTTCAATGAGTAAATATTTAGAACAACTTATAGCTTTATCGCAAATTGATAAAGAACTTGATGGTTTTGCAAATAAAGTAGAAGATGCTACAAAAGATTTAAAAGAAAAACGCAATTTACTTGATAAAACAGAAGAAGAAATTGCAGGTTTTGAGAAAGATATTAAAGATATAGAAAATCAAAAAATTCAAAACAACAATCATATTGCAGAATTTGGTGTAAAAATAAAAGAAATAGCCAAAAAAAGTGCAGCGGTAAAAACCGAAAAAGAAGCAAATGCTTTAAAAATTGAAGAGGATATAGCCAAAGAACAACTTGATGCAGCAAATGAAGAAATTGAAAGATTGGATAAAATTTTAGAAAATAAAGAAAAGTTTATACAAGAATTGCAAGCTAAAAGAAGCGAACTTGAAAATGAAGTGGATCAAATCGATGCTCAAACTAAAACTGTTTTAGTGGATATTGAAAAAGAAAGATTACAAATTTATGATAAAAAGGTAAAATTAGTAGGTGAAATAAATCAAAAAGTTTTAACTTTTTATGAAAAAATTAGAAAATGGGCGGGAAATACTGCAGTGGTTCCTGTAAAAAAACATGCTTGTTATGGCTGTTTTATGAGAATTTATGATAAAACTTATTTGGCTGTTTTAAAAGGTGATGAAATCATAACTTGCCCACATTGTGGAAGAATTTTATACAAAGAAAAAGAAGAAAATCAAAATTGATTTTTTTGTATTATATTTTTGCTGTGATTATATATATAATTGCAGCTCCTTTTTTATTGATTTTAAGTTTTTGTAAGGAAAAGTATAAAATATCATTAAAATCAAGATTCTTTCTTTACAAAAATTTAAGGCAAAAACAAGGTGACGTGTATTTTCATGCTTGTTCTTTTGGTGAAATTAAAAGCCTTATTCCTTTAATAAAACTTTTTCCAGCTTGTAAAATTTCAACCATAACTCAAACTGGTTTTAGTGAAGCTTTAAAATATTCTAAAAAAGTAAATTTTTTCCCTTTTGAGATTTTTGTACCTTTTTGGATGAGACCTTGTAAAGTTTTGGTTATTTTTGAAGCAGAGCTTTGGCTTATGCTTGTGTTTATGGCTAAATTTTATAATGCAAAAGTTGTTTTATTAAATGCTAGAATTAGTGATAGATCTTTAAAAAACTATAAGCGTTTTAGCTTTTTTTATCGTTTGATTTTTAAATATATTGATGTTGTATTTGCACAAAGTCAAAAAGACAAAGAAAGATTAGAATGCTTGGGCGCTAAAAATGTTATAGCATATAAAAATATCAAAGCTAATATAAAACAAGAACAAGTGAAAAACTATTCCAAGCCCAAAGCTAGGATTATTATATTTGCTAGTACACATGAAAATGAAGAACGATTATTACTTAATGAAATTAATTTAGAAGAAAACGATAAATTGATTATCGCCCCAAGACATCCAGAGCGTTTTGGCGAGGTTGAGGGAATTTTAAAAGATTTTTGTCAAAAAAACCACTATAATATGCAAAAATTTTCAGACTTTACTTTAAGCGAAAATAATTTTGCAAATTTTTTTAATGCCAAATGTTTATTGCTAGATACTTTAGGTGAGCTAGAAAGTTTTTATAAGATTAGTGATGTGGTTTTTTTATGCGGCTCTTTTGTAGATAATATAGGTGGGCATAATCCTATAGAGGCAGCTAGATGGAATAATGTTATTATCTCAGGGAAATATTATTTTAATCAAGAAAGTTTATATCAAGAAGTTGATGGTTTGTATATTTGTGAGAGTGCAAAAGATATAAATGTTTTTTTAAAGCAAAAATCACCACAAGCACAACTTAAAGAACAAAGTGATTTAAATGAAATTATATTAAGCATAAAAGAAGGTTTAGATGCAAGAAAAAGCTTATAAATTGCTTGCAATGCAAGAAAAAATTTCTAATAACGCAGCAAAGGATTTGATTGACAAAGGCTGTGTTTTTGCTATGGGTAAAAAGGTTGTTATAGCTAGGGCTTTAATGAGTTCTAAAACAAGATTTGTTGTGCAAAAAATAAAAAAAGCAAAAATACTTTTTGAAGATGATAAAATCATAGCTTTAAATAAGCCTTATGGTGAGATTAGCGAAAACTTAGAGAATGTTTTTGGCGCAAAACTTATTAATCGACTTGATAAGGAAACAAGTGGAGTTTTGCTTTTAAGTAAAGATGAGGAATTTAGACTAAAATGTATTCAAGAATACAAAAAACAAAATGTTTATAAAAGTTATTTAGCTATTGTTGATGGAGTGATTGCTGAAGAACTTGAAATTTGTGAAAAAATAACTACTATAAAAAATAAATCCGGAGCCTTTAGTAAAATCGATAAATTTGGTTTAGAAGCTCATAGTCAGGTTATACCTTTAATGGTAAATGCTAAAAAAACCTTAATAAAAGTAGTCATTAAAACAGGTAGAACACATCAAATTAGAGTGCATTTAAATCATATAAAACATGGTATTATAGGTGATGAAAAATATGCAAAAATTAGCTCTTCTAGAATGTATTTGCATTCATATGAAACGCATATTTTTGATTATCAATTTAAAGCCTTACTTGATGAGAGCTTCAATGCTTATGGTTTTGAAATAAAAAATTTAAATTTTTAAAGGCGTTTAAAGCTAAAAGGGTTTATAATTTAGCTTTTTAAAATTTTAATAAAGGGAAAACAAAGTGTTTGAAATAGTTAGTGAGTCATTTAAATCCGCAGTTAATAAACTTCGTTTTGTTGATGATGAAAAAGCTTTAAAAAATGCTCTTGACACTTTAAAAAAAGCCCTTTTAAAAGCAGATGTACATCATAAAGTTACTAAAGAATTACTTACTTTGGTAGAAAATGATGTAAAAATTAATGGTATAGGTCAAAAACAATTTTTAGACTCAATTAAGAAAAATTTAGAAGAAATTCTTAGTGTTAAAGGTAAAAACCAAGGTTTTGTATTTGCTAGTAAGCCGCCTACGGTTGTTTTGATGTGTGGTTTACAAGGTGGTGGTAAAACTACTACTACGGTAAAAATTGCTAATTATTTAAAGTTAAGAAATAAAAAAGTACTAATTGCTGCATGTGATTTGCAAAGATTAGCTGCAGTAGAACAGCTAAGACAACTCACTCAAGCTAATGAGCTTGATTTATTTTTCATAGAAAATGAAAGTAATCCTTTAAATGTAGCTAAACAAGCTTTGGAAAAAGCAAAAAATTCTATGTATGATGTTTTGCTTGTAGATACTGCCGGCCGTTTAGCAATCGATACAGCTTTGATGAGTGAGCTTAAAGATGTAAAAGCTATTTTAAATCCTGATGAAGTATTTTATGTAGCTGATGCTATGAGTGGTCAAGATGGAGTTAAAACAGCAAGTAGCTTTAATGAGGCTTTAGAAATTACAGGGGTTATTTTAAGTAAATTTGATGCAGATACTAAAGGTGGTGTTGCGCTAGGCATAGCAAAACAAATTGGTGTGCCTTTAAGATTTATTGGTGTTGGTGAGAAAGTAGCTGATTTAGAAGTATTTATCCCTGATAGAATTGTTAATCGTATCATGGGCGAGGGTGATTTAGCGACTTTGGCTGAAAAAACCGCAGCTATTATAGATGAAAAAGAAGCAAAAAAACTTAATAAGAAAATTAAAAAAGGTGAATTTAATTTTAATGACTTTTTAAATCAAATGGAAAGCGTTAAAAAACTTGGTAGTATGAAATCAATCATTGGCATGATACCTGGTTTATCATCTATGGCAGCAAATATTAAAGATATTGATTTGGACAATTCTAAAGAAATTATTCATATTAAGGCAATGATTTCATCAATGACACCAAAAGAAAGAGAAAATCCTGATTTGTTAAATAACGCAAGAAAGCGTCGTATTGCAGAGGGTGCTGGTTTATCTCAAATGGAAGTAAATCGCTTTTTAAAACAATTTAGTAATGCAGCTAAGTTGGCAAAGAAATTTTCAAACAAAAAAGGAATGGAAAACTTTATGAATATGTTGCAGCAAGCTAAAAGACCGCAATAATTAAAGCTTTTTTATGGATATATGAGTTAAAATATCTATAACAAAATTTTAATTTTTTTAGGAGTATTAAAATGACAGTAATCAGACTTACAAAAATGGGACGTAAAAAAAGACCATTTTATCGTATAGTTGTAACTGATAGTAGAAAAAGACGCGATGGTAGCTGGATAGAAAGCATTGGATATTACAATCCTATGGTTGAACCTGAAGTGGTAAAATTTGATGCTGAGCGTTTAGCTTATTGGAAAAGCGTAGGTGCTAAATTAAGCGATAGAGTAGCAGCTATTACAAGCAAATAAAAATGGTTGAAAATTTTTTAAGAGAATACGCAAAATTAATTGTTGATTTTCCTGAAAAAGTTGATATACAAAGACAAAATTTAGAAAATAATTTTGCTGAAATTATCATTTATGTCGATCCATCTGATACTGGTAAGTTGATCGGAAAAAATGGAAAATTAATCAACGCAATAAAAACAGTCATTATGGCTTATAAAGTTAAAGATGCAACTTCATATCGTATAACGGTAAAAGCCATTGAAGAATGATTTGATCCAAGTTGCTAAACTTGGAAAAAGTGTTGGTTTAAAAGGTTATGTAAAACTACATAATCTTAGTGATTTTTATGAGCAGTTTAAAATAGGTGCTAAATTTTTTGATATTAATCAAAAAATTTACACCATAAAGGCTTTTGATAAAACTAGATCTTTAGTTTTATTTGAAGGCTTTCAGAGTGTTGAGACTGCTAAAACCTTAACTAATATTACTCTTTTTCAAACTATTGAAGCCACAAAAGAAACTTGTAAATTAAAAAAAGATGAATATTTTTATTTTGATATAATTGGATGTGATATTATTGAAAATGAGCAAAAATTAGGTGCAGTTGAAGACATTTTAGAAAATGGAGCAGGATTTTTATTTTGTATAAAATGTGATGAAAAACTACAGACAAAGGTTAAAAACTTTTATATTCCTTATGTTGATAAATATATTCAAAAAGTTGATGTAGAAAATAAAAAAATATTCACGCAATCTGCTTTAGATATTTTAGAAAATTCATGAAATATACTTTTGTAAGTTTATTCCCAGAGCTTATTGAACCTTATTTTCAAACTTCTATTTTAGCAAGGGCAAAAGAAAAGGGAATATTAGAATTTGCTTTTGTTAATCCTAGAAGTTTTACCACAAACAAGCACTTTAAAGTAGATGATTATAAAATAGGAGGAGGTGCAGGGCTTTTATTACAAGCTCAGCCTTTGTATGATTGCTTAAGGCATATTAAAAAGCAAGATAAAAATGTTCATTTTGTTTTTCTTTTGCCTTGCGCTAAGACTTTTAAACAAGCTGATGCTAAAAGATTAAGTAAGAAAGATCATGTTTGCTTTGTAAGTAGTAGATATGAGGGTTTGGATGAGCGCATTGTGGAAGAATTTGCTAATGAGGTATTTTCTATAGGTGATTTTATACTTACAGGTGGAGAGTTAGCGTCTTTGGTGATGTGTGATGCTATTAGCAGAAATATTCAAGATGTTCTTGGAAATAGCGAAAGCTTAAGTGAAGAAAGTTTTGAAAATGACTTATTAGAAGCCCCATCGTTTTCTAAGCCTTTTATTTTTGAAAAGGAAAATAAAAAATTTTATGTGCCTTCAGAGTTTTTAAAGGGAAATCACGCTAAAATCACAGCTTTAAAAACTACTTTGGCGTCTTGCAAAACGAAATATTTTCGTCCTGATTTGTATCAAAAGCATGAACGCAAATTTTAAGGAATATCGTTATGAAAAATAAATACATTGAGCAATTTGAGCAAAAACAAATTGAAGGTAAAAATGTTCCAGAATTTCGTGCTGGAGATACTTTAAGACTTGCTATTCGCATTAAAGAAGGCGATAAAACAAGAATTCAAAATTTTGAAGGTATTTGTATAGCACGTAGAGGAAATGGTGTAGATGAAACTTTCATCGTACGTAAAATCGGTGCTAACAATGTAGGCGTTGAAAGAATTTTCCCTATTTATAGTGAAAGTTTAGAAAGTATTACAGTGTTAAGAAGAGGTCGTGTACGCCGTGCTAGATTATTCTACCTAAGAGATAGAAGAGGTAAGGCTGCTCGTATTAAAGAACTTAAAAAATAAAAGTGAAATTTAGAACTCAAATATATGAAGTAATTTCCTGGGAACAAGAAATTCAAAATGGCATAAATATATCTAAGAAAATAGAAAATGCTTATGCTAAAGAAATCTGCATAACTATGTCAAAAGATAGCTTTATGAAAGATCATAAAGCACCTTTTGATATTACCATACAAGTGTTAAAAGGCTCCATTGATTTTGGAGTTTTAAATCAACAAATTCTACTTAAAACGCTAGATAGTATAAGTTTAAAAGCTCATGAGATTCATAATCTTTTAGCGCTAGAAGATTCTATAGTACGCTTAACTTTGTATAAGCAAGATAGTCTTGAACGTGTTGAAAGTGTTTTAAAATCTTAATTTAAGCCTCATTTTGTATAATTTTAGCTTACTAAAATGAGGAAGTTAAGCTATGAAATGGACTAAAGATTCTTGGAAAAATTATAAAATTCAGCAACAACCACAATATCCTGATGAAAATGAATTACAAGAAGTTGTTAAAAAATTAGAAAAATTACCACCGCTTGTTTTTGCAGGCGAGGTGGATAAATTAAAAAAATCCCTTGCTAAGGTTGTAAATTCTCAAGCATTTTTACTCCAAGGAGGAGATTGTGCGGAGAGTTTTGTAAATTTTGGCGCTGATAATATAAGAGATATGTTCAAAGTTATGCTTCAAATGGCTATAGTGCTTACTTTTGCAGGATCTTGTCCCATCGTTAAAGTAGGGCGCGTTGCAGGACAATTTGCAAAGCCAAGAAGTAGTGATTTTGAAGAAATTGAAGGAGTAAAGCTTCCAAGTTATCGCGGGGATATTATTAATGGTTTTGAATTTAATGAAAAATCAAGAATAGCTGATCCTAAAAGAATGCTAGAAGCATATTATCAAAGTGCTACAACTTTAAATTTATTAAGAGCTTTTTCAAGAGGTGGTTTAGCGGATTTAAGAGTAGTGCATAAGTGGAATTTGGGTTTTTTAAAAAAGGCAGAACTTGGGAGAAAATATGATGAACTTAGCGAAAAAATCACTCAAGCTTTAGCTTTTATGCAAGCTTGTGGTATCACCGATACTCCAAATCTTTCTCAAACAGCCTTTTATACTTCTCATGAAGCCTTGCTTTTGCCTTATGAAGAAGCTTTAACTAGGGTAGATAGTTTAAGTGGGGAAATTTATGATTGTTCGGCGCATATGCTTTGGATAGGCGAGCGTACTAGAAAAGCAGATGAAGCACATGTGCATTTTTTAAGTGGGGTGAAAAATCCACTTGGTGTTAAACTTAGTGCTAATTATGATTTAGATGAAATTAAAAAGCTAGTAAGTATTTTAAATCCGCATAATGAAGCAGGAAGATTAAATTTCATCATTCGTATGGGATGTGATAAGATAGAAAATGCCTTGCCAAAATTATTTAAAGAGTTAAAACAAGAAGGATTTAATATACTTTATAGCATAGATCCTATGCATGCAAATACGGTTAAATCGGGTAATTTTAAAACAAGAGAATTTGATAAAATCATCCAAGAAGTGCGTGCGTTTTTTGAAATAGCTATGAGTGAGGGAGTATATCCTGGTGGGGTACATTTGGAAATGACAGGGCAAAATGTAACAGAATGTGTAGGAGGTTCTTTAAATATCACTCAAGAAGAACTTTCTAAACGTTATGAAACACAATGTGATCCAAGATTAAATGCCGATCAAGCTTTAGAATTAGCATTTATCATAGCAGACTTAGTTAAAAAGGCAAGAAAATGTTAAAATTTTATGGTATTAAAAATTGTAATAGTGTTAAAAAAGCTATGGATTATTTAAATTCTAAGCAAATTGAATTTGAATTTTTAGATATTAAAAAGCTAGATGAGGAAACTTTATATTTTTGGCTTAGCAAAAGGAGTGTTTTAGAGCTTGTAAATACAGCGGGTATGAGTGCTAGAAAATTAGGCTTAAATAAAGAAAAACTTCAAAATTTAAACCAAGATGAAATTAAAGCAATGATTTTAGAAAGTCCAACGCTCATAAAACGCCCATTGATTGTAAAAGATGATGAAGTTTTTATAGCTAAAGAGTATGAGAGTTTTTAAAATGCTAGAGTGAAAAACTCTAGCATTTAGGAGTTTCTCAAAAAATATTTTTTTAGAATTTGTATTTAAAACCTACTTGACCGCTTACATAAGTTTCGTTTTTACTATCTGTTTTACCAGCTAGTATTTGTTTAGCTCCAACACCTGCATTAAGGCTAAATTGTTCATTAATATCTACATTACCACCTATAATGATTTGTCCATAGGTTTTTTTCTTATCATCACTTTTTACACTAGGTAATGCTACACCATTTAAACTTGCTACAAAATCATCTCCATTATTCATTACATATTGTTCTATTTTTGGGGTGATAAATAAATATGATTCTTCACTCATATATTTTCTAAGTTCAGCGCCAAGTTCTAATGAGATAGAATTGTTGCTAGCGCTATTGACATCTTTTCCTGCTATGCCGTTTTCTTTATAGCTTGGAGTATGTGCATAGTAGTAGTTTGCTCCAGCAAAAGGTTTGATAAATAAAGTATTATCGCTAAAATCAAAAACATATCCCATGTTAGCACTCAAACCAAGGAATTTTCTATTAAAGTCAGCACTATTTGTAGTATTAAATCCTCTATTTATAATATCTTGATCTGTTGGAGAAATTTGAGCATAAGCCTTAACATTAACTTCAACTTTTGGATTTATATAGATATTAGAATAAGCACCAAATTGGAAATTATCTGATTTTTGGGTTAAAAGATTATCTTTTATTTCAGCGTTTGCATAAGTAAAATAAGCACCAATAATAACATCATCGTTAATTTTTCTATCCATACCTATAGTAGCTCCATATAAAGCACCACTATCTCCATCTATGATGTTTGCACCACCTATAACATTACCCCAAATGCTGTTATTATAATTATCAACATAATTTCCTCTATAATCATTAGCAGCAAATCTTATTTGAGATAATTTTGTAGCATAATTTCCATAAGGATTATTTAACATAGCTACACGAGAACTTATAGATACATCATTTGAGACATTAATAGTTGAGTTTATACCTGATGAGGCTTGATTTACATTTGAGATAGATTTAGCTGAATCTTTTATATCATTTGCTACTTGCTCTCCAGCTTTATCAAATTTAATACTACCTATTGCATTAAAATCTTTACCGAGTGCAAGTCCATCTAAAATTTTAGAAACAAAGTCTTTGTTAGAAGTTGAAACACTAGAATCGTTTTTAATATAATCATCATTAGAGATTATTCCACTTTCAGCATTGCTAATCATATCTTGAATTTGCTTTATTTGCTCATCAATTTTTACAATGGCTTCATCTATTTTTTCTATATTAACACCTTCTTCATCTTTGACATCTTCTAAATCAGTTTTAATTAATTCTAGATATTTTTTATCACTTTCTAAGACTTTCTTATTATTAAGTACATTTTCATTTGCGCCACCGCTAATTAAAAGCTTATTATCTTTTGTAGAAAGTTCATAATCAACAAAATCTTTTACATCTATAGCTCTTACAATTTCATAATCAAGTCCTAAATCTTTGCTACTCATACCTACAATGTTTTCAAAATTTTTACTTATGTTTGCACTAGCTTTGTTTGAGCTTGTTATATCTTCATTAAATCCTTCGCTTGCACTCATGAAAACATAATTATTTAAAGCCAAATCACCAAAGCTTGTTGTTCCTATGGAAAAGTTTGAATTTGTGATATTTGCTTTACCATTTACTTGTATGTGGTTTTGACTTTTATTACCACCCATGGTAAATAGAGTAGATTTATCTGCTGTAAAATTTCCATTTACTTCAAGAGAACCTTGTAGGCCATGCCCATCAGCGATTAAAATAGCTGAAGATTTTATATCATCTAAAACACCATCTGTAGGATTAGATGAACCTTTTATATTAAAATCTCCATTGACTATAGATTTTCCATCTAAGCTTTGAAATATCACATCTGTTGCCTCAGTTTTTTTAGCATTAATGGTATAGTTTGTTACATAACTAGCACCTTTGGAAGTATTTTTCAAAGTAAGATTATTAGAATTTAAGTTAATATTTACTCTTGAAAAATCTTTAAATTCATCGTTAGCTATAGCATTAGCTAGGTCTGTCATTGTGAGATTTATAGTTAAGTCTTGATTAGTATGTTCTTGTTTTAGATTGAAATTTTGACCATCACTAGTTTCAAAATAATTTTTCATAGTGTCATCTGTTATGGTAATTTCTTGAGCTAAAGCAGCACTGCTTAATAAAGCACTAATACCAACTCCCATTAAAACTTTACTTGTGTAATAAGAAAGTTTCATTTGATTACTCCTTAATAAATTTAAATTGAAAAAAGCATTATACCCCCCCCCATAAATTTAAGTTTAAAGTAAATGAGATTTTCAAAAAGTAGTTAAATTTTTTCTCTTTGGTAGATTTTTTTAATTTTCACATCTAAATTATGAGCAAATTTAAATAAAGCTGGCACTACTAAAAGTGTAAGTAAGGTTGAGCTAATAAGACCAAATATAATAGTAATGGCCATAGGAGAATTTCCTTCAAAACCAGAACCCCTTGAAAGTGCTAGTGGAAGCATGGAAAAAATCATCGCAAAAGTTGTCATTAAAATGGCTCTTAAACGACTTTTTCCTGCATAAATTAGTGCTTTTTCTACTTCCATACCTTCATCGCATTTTTTATTAGCTACATCTACTAATAATATAGCATTTTTTCCTACCATTCCAAAAAGCAAAATAATAGCCACAAGCACAAATAAAGAAAAGTGATTTCCTGTGATAAAAATTCCAAAACAAGCTCCACCAAAAGCCAAAGGCATGCTTATCATGATGATTAAAGGAAGTATTAAACTTGAATACAAAGAAGCAAGGATTAAATAAATCAAAATCATTCCCAAAGATATAGAAAACAAAAATCCACTAATGGTATCATCTAAAAAGTCCAAAAAACCAGAATAAGCAAAAGATAGGTTATTTTTTCCTAAAATATAAGCTAAATTGGACTCAAAAATTTTTCTCACTTCACCCAAAGAAATGTTTTCTATGCTTGAAGTGAGTTTTATACTAGTAGTTTTATTGTGTCTGTTAATTAAAGAAAGATCTTTTTTATAAGAAAAGCTAGCAATACTAGCAAGTTTTATACTTTCATTGTTATGATTTTTAAGTTCTATTAGCTCTAAACTAGTTGGATTTTGCTTAAAAGCTTCATCAAAGCTAAGGATAATTTCATCTTTAAAATTTTTATAATCCATATTTCCAACGCTTAAATTTCCAAAGGAATAAGCCAAGACATAAGCAAGTTCTTGAGGGTTAATACCAAGTTTAGCAGCTTTTTCTCTATTGATATTAATAGCAATTTCTTCTTTTAAATCCCCTTCATTATCATCTATAGCAACAAAGCCTTCGTGTTTTGAAAACACTTCTTTCATTCTATTAATAGCTTCTTTTATTAGCTTTAAATCATCACCTAAAATTTGAATTTGAACTGGATCTTCAATGCCTGCTCCTTCTATTTTAGGGAGTTCTAAAACTTTTATCTTTAAGCCTTCATAGGAGTTTAATTTTTCTTGAAAAAGGCTAATAAGCTTAGGTTGTCTGAATTTTCTTTCATTTAAAGGTTTTAATTTTACATAAATTTTTGCTTTTTTAATTTCTTTTGCGTCATTATATCCTATAAGTAAATATGCATAAGCAACACTTGGATCTTGCTTTATATTTTCATATACTTTTAAACTTTTTTCTTTCATAGCTTCTAAAGATAAGTCGTTTTTACTTTCTAATAAAATTTGTATTTCACTATCTTCTTCTATAGGTAGAAAATCCAAGCCTATTTTAGGAGCTAAAGAAAAACATAAAATAACTACAACAAGCGTTGATAGGATAAATTTAATTTTATTAGCTAAAACTTTATAAAGTAGCTTTTCATAAAATAAGTCAAGTTTTATAAATAAAAATTCACTTTTTTTATAAAATGTACTTTCGCTAGTATTTAAAAATCTAGCACTTAAGGTAGGTATTAAAAATACACTTACAAGATAGCTTATAATCACACCAGAAGCAACGCTAGTAGCTAATACATTAAAAAATAAACCAGGAACTGAATTCATATAAGCAATAGGTATAAACACGCATAATAAAACCGCACTAATGCTTAAAACGCTAAAGCCTATTTCTTTGATTCCTTCAAATGAAGCTTGTAAAGGAGGGAGTGTTTTTGCTTTTTTGGCTATACTTTCAATAATAACTATAGCATCATCTATAAAAATTCCTATACTTAAAGTAAGAGCTATAATGGTTAAGCGATTAATATCATAACCTAAAAGATTAATGAGAAAAAAACTAGAAATAATTGAAGTTGGTAAAACAATAAAAGCTAAAATAGTCGCACTGATATTTCTTAAAAATACATACACTATTAAAAGTGTCAAAATCACGCCAAAAACCATATCAAAAATAACCTGATTGATATGTTTTAAGATGTTTTGGCTCTTATCGTAAACTATTTTAATTTCTACCTCATTGCCTGCTATTGTTTGTAGTGTTTTTAAGGAATTTTTGATATTTTCTATAACTTTTAAGGAGTTATAACCAGAAATTTTATTAAGCTCAAGTAATACCCCATCTTTTGTATCAAGTATTGCAAACTGCTTTTGATCTTCTAAGCCATAGCTAATATTTGCTATGTCTTTTAAAAATATTCCACTAAAAATGCGTATATTTTCTAACTCTTTTAAATTTTGTGCTTCAAAATATCCTTTGATGGTGAAATTATCTTTTGAATTTTCAAACTCACCTAGATATTGTTTAAAATTATGACTTTGGATGATTTTAGCTACATCAAGTGCATTAATGTGGTATTTTTGCAAGGCATTAGGCAGGAGTTTGATTTGAACTTGTGGTTTTAAAAAGGCTATATCATTGATCGTTCCAACTCCTGAAATTTTTTGTAAAAATGGTTTTATATCATTGTCAATCTTACGCATAAGTTTTAAATGGTCTTTGGAGCTTAAAAATAATGATACAGCAGATCCTGCATCAGGGGATATTTTTTCTAAGGTTGGCTTTGCTGGAAGATTAATAGTATTAAGTTTATCTCTAATATCATTTGCAGCTACTTCTAAGTTTTTGCCTAATTCAAATTCAACAACAGAAATAGAAAAATTATTATAACTTGTAGAATTGATATTTTTTATCCCTTGTACATCTGAAATTGCATTTTCTATTTCTTTGGTTATTTTAGATTCTATGAATTTTAAATCTCCATTAGCGGTGGTGGTGATTTTAATCAAAGGAATATCTACTTTTGGATAAAGATTAATAGGCATACTAAAAATAGAAAAAGTACCAAAAATCACCAAAGCGATAAAAAACATCAAAACAGCAATAGGATTATTAATAGCAAAACGATACAAGATTAATCCTTGGTGATGATTTTTCCTTCTCCAAAAGAACCTGGAGTAAAGTTTAAGGCCTCAACTTCTGCATAAATTTTTCGTGTTTTTATGTCTATACTTGGATAAATAAGTGTGATTTTGCCTTGATATTCTTTTTCATTTGAGTCTATTTTATAAATAAAAATATCATCGATTTTTACCTTGTCTTTAAATTTTTCATCAAAACTTAAAAGCAATTTTACTTTTGGATAAGAAAAAAAATCAAATAAAACATGAGAAATTCCCCTAGCTCCATCGCCTATGTCGATATATTTGTTAGAAATAATCCCATCATAAGGTGCTTTTAGGGTTTTTTTATCAATTAAGTCTTTGTAATGTTGTATATTTAAAAAGGCTTTTTGTTGCAAGCTTTGTGCTTTTTGAAACTCAAATAAAACATTTTCATAACTTTGCTTATCTATAACTTCTTGTACCTTTTTAAATTTTTCTAAAGAACTTTTAACATGTTCTAGCGCAAGAGTGGCAAGTTTGTATTCATTTTGTGCTAATTTTAAGGCTATTTGTTCGCTAGAATCTTCAAGTTTAAGTAAAACTTGATCTTTTTTTACCTTATCATTAATATTCACATAAATTGCCTTAACTATACCAGCACTTTGCAAGGATAATTTTGATTGATTTTGTGCAAGCACATCAAAACTAGCATAAATTTCTTCAGCTTTTAAAGTGAGTAGAGAAAATAAAATTAAAAATACTAATTTCATTCTAAAACCTTTGTTTTTATATCAATTCCAGCTGTAAAATAATACCTTGCTTTTGTAATTTCATATTCATTTTTAGCTAGTTCAAGTTGACTTTGACTTTTGTATTTTAATTCTAATGCATTTAGGTATTCTACATATGAGCAAAGCCCTGCGGTGTATTTTTTCTCAATGGCCTCAAAAGCTAAATTAGCCGCCTTAAAACTTGCATTTAATGCTTTTATTTTAACTTTAGAAATTTCAATTTCTTGTAAAAGATTATCTAGTTCTATATCTACTTTTCTTTTAGTTTTTTCAAGCTCTAATTGAGTGATTTTACTTGTATATTTTTGAGCTTCTAGAGCTTTTTGATTAGCACCAAAATCAAAAATTTTCCACTCAAAAGCTAAAATAAAACGATTGCTTTGTCCATGTTCTTTTAAAAAGCTTTCGCTTGTTGATTTTAGCTCATGTGGTAATTTAGGATTGTAGTTCATGTCATAAAAACTAAAACTATTTTGTAAAAATATTTTTGGAAACAACTCAGCTCTAGCAGAGTCTATTTTTAAATTTTCTAAATTTAATTTTTCTTGCATAAGGGCTATTTCATAGCTTTTGTTTTTTTCTGCACTTGGTTCTTGTAAAATATTTTGAAAAGAAGGCGTAAAATGCGTTTTGCTAAGATTATAAATTTCATTTTTTAGTTCATATAGTTTTAATTCATTTTGAGCTAATTCATAAGAGCTTAACTCAAATTTTGCTCTTATGCTCTCAAGTTCACTTTGGCTAGCAAGTCCAGCTTGGTAAAAATTTTCTAAGCGTTTGAGTTGATTTTGCAGAGTGATTTCTTTTTGTTTATCACTTGCTATAATACTTTCTAAGCTAAGATAATTAAAATACAAAACACTAGCACTAAGTGCCATATAATTTGCCATGTTTTCTTTTTCAAGATGAGCAAGTTGTTTTAGACTTTGCATGCTAGCGATTTTTGCTTCTCTATTGCCCCCATCAAAAAGTAAAAATTTAAGCGAAAGAGTACTCATTAGACTTTCTTGGGGTTCTATGATAAAGCGATCTTTGTTTGAGCCAAGATAAGAAACACCTAAATGTAAACTTGGTAAATAAGCATTTTGCACACTTTCTTGTTCTAAAATACTTTTTGAAAATTGGAGTTGCTTTTGTAAGTAATTTTCATTGTTTAAACTTAAATCTATAAATTCTTTAAGATTATTAGCTAGCAAAAATAAGGGCAAGAAAAGTAAATATAAAATTTTCATTTTTAAACTTTTTGTTTTATTATAGAAAATATAACTTAAAGTAATTATAAAGCAAGAAAATTTTTAAGTAGCTTTTTACCATTTTGACTTAGTATGGCTTCAGGATGAAATTGGATTCCATAAATGTCGTATTTTTTATGTTTTAAAGCCATGGTGATATTATCTTCACTTTGGGCTAAAATTTCACATTTTTTACCTATATGGCTAACATAAAGAGAGTGATATAAACAAATTTTAAAATTTTGTTCAAGATTTTTAAAAAGTGGGTTTGGTTTAAATTTTATAGTTTTTACCTTACCATGAGTTGGATTTGGAAGTTTAGAAATTTTACCACCAAAAACATGTGCTATGCATTGGTGTCCTAGACAAATTCCAAGAATTTTTTTATCTTTTTTAAAATATTTTATAGCTTTTAAGCTTAGCTTTGATTCTTTTGGAGAATTTGGTCCAGGGGAGATTAAAAGATGAGTAAAATCATATTTTTTAAGCTTTTTTTGGTTTTTAAATTTATCGTTTTTGATGATTTTATAAGTAATATTTAATTCTTTTAAATAAAAGGCTATAGTGTAGGTAAAAGAATCATAATTATCTATAATCAAAACTTTCACAAAAATACCTTTTTTAAGCCTCTTAAAGAATTAATAGCATAAATTTCTTTAGCATTTAAAAGCGCATCTTTAGTGATATCTTTTTCTTTGATGAGCTTGTGTTTTAAGAGTGCTTGTCTATAAATGCCATTGAGGCAGTTTTTAGCATAAGGAGTAAAATATTCGTTGTTTAAATTTATGATAATATTAGTTCTTGAACCCTCACAAAGTATGCCTTTTTCATCAAAAAAAACTATGTCATAGCAAATATTTTCTTTCCATAGATATGAATTTGCTTCATATAAACTACGCAGAGAAGTTTTATGGTGTGTTAAAAGATTTACTTTTATGATATCTTTACTTATGAGTAGTTTTTTGCTTGAATTTTCTTGTATATTGCTAAAATCAAACTCATAAAGACCATTTTTGAAAAGTTTTAATTTAATAGCTTTTGAGCCTTTTTGAGTAAAATTACTTTTTGTAAAAAAATGATGATGATTGAAAACAAAATTATTAAAATTTTGTAAAGATTTAAAATGGAATTTTTTATCTTTACTCTCTAGTATATTTTTAAAATCATTTATTAATCTTTGAGTATCAAAGCCAAAAAATTTAGCTGAGTTTAAAATTCTTTGTAAATGTTCTTTGAAAAATAAAATAGAATGATTTTTATAATACATTGTTTCAAACAAGTAAAAGTTAGGTTCTAAAATTTTGCTTTTTAGTTTTAATTCTTCAAATTCATCTTGTTTTTGTGAGTCCCATACAAGCCCACTTCCCACACCATATCTTAAAAAATTATCATTATTTTTTTTCTCTAAAGTGCGTATGGCTACGCTAAATTTTGCTTTGTTTTTATAGATTAAACCTATAGCTCCACAATAAATTCCGCGTTTTCTTTGCTCTAAATTTTCTATGAGTTTGATGGTTTCTATTTTGGGTGCGCCTGTGATGGATCCACATGGAAAAAGGGCTTTGAAAATTTTAAAATAATCATTTCCTTGTTTTAATTTTCCGCTTATTTTTGAAATGAGTTGGTGTAAGGTAGGATAGGTTTTAACCTTAAAAAGTTTGCATTTTAAAGAATGTTTTTTAATAAGTTTTGAAACATCATTGCGTAATAAATCAACTATCATTACATTTTCGCTAATGGTTTTTTCATCGCATTTTAAAAAGTTTTTTAGAATTTCATCTTCTTTTGGATTATTTGAGCGTTTGATTGTGCCTTTCATGGGTTTTGTGATGATTTTTTTATTTTTGATTTTAAAAAAAAGCTCAGGTGAAAATGAAGCTAGTTCTAAAAATTCATTTTTCATATAAGCCTTATAAGGGGTATTTTGTTTAGGATAAAGGCTTAAAAAACTCTCATACACATTAAGATTTGATTGTAAATGTAATTCTTGAGTGAGATTAACTTGATAACTTTGACCTTTAGCTATAGCATCTTTAACTTTGTCAAAGTTTTCAAAATATTTTTCTTGATTTAAATTAGATGAAAAGTTTGGGTAAAAGTCTAAATTTTTTTCTTCACTTATAAAGATTTTTCTTGTTTTAAAAGCAAAAAAATATAAAAAAGGCTCTTTGCTTTTATAATTTTTATCATCTAGATATTTATAAAATTCATATTGAATATAACCTAAAAAATAATATTGACTTTTATATTTTTCTATAGCTTTAAAAGCTTTTTTGCTTTCTTTTTGAGTGTGAGCTTTAAGAGTGAAGACAAGATTATTATAAAGATATTTTCCAAAGATAGCAAATGCCATTTATATCCTTAGCTTAAAAAATATACCCAAATAGGTAAAGAAATAAAGGCAAAAACTATACCAAAAGCTACAGAACTAACCGCTAAATTTGTATCAAGTTTTGCTTTCATAATCATAGCTGCAACCATTGTCATAGTAGGCATAGCTGATTCAAGTAAAGCGATGATAGAGCTAGGATTTAATTTGAAATTTAAAAGTTTTAAAAGCACTAAAAAGATTAAAGGTGTGAGTATCATTTTACCAAAAATGACTATTATAGTCGCTTTATAAGAAGTTTTTATACTTAAAAAGCCTAAATTTAAACCTATGGCAAAAAGTGCTATAGGTGTGGCACTAGCTCCAAGCATACGCAAAGGTTCAAAGATAAAATCAGGAAGTGCAGTAAGTTTAAAACAAAGTCCTAAAATCAAAGCAACAAAAGGTGGAAAAGTGAAAACTTTTTTAAGATTTTGTAAAAAGCTTACCTTTTGCTCGCTAGCTAAAGATATAATAAAGGGGGCAAGTAAAGCTACGGGTAAAGAAGTAGCAAGCGCATCATAAAGGATAATCTCGCCCAAAAAATGAGGATCTTGATAAATTCCACTAATGATAGGTATACCTACAAATAAAGTATTTCCAAAGCTAGAAAGTAAAAAAATACTTACAAGAGTGCTTTTGCTAAATTTAAAGCAAAGAGCTAAAAATGCACAACATAATGCTGAAACAATAGCACAACCCAACCCAAGCAATATAATAACAATCAAAGAAAAATCAAAATTTAAATGATAAGCACGCTCAAAAATCAAGCAAGGCAAGGCAAAAATAATAGCAAAATCTAAAAAAGCGCGCGCTTGTTTTTGTTTTAAAATTTTGATTTTTTTAGCAAAATATCCACCAAAAAGCAAACAAAATATACTAAATAAGGAAGAAAAAATATACATTTTATTCTACTAAGTTAAAAAGCTTTTGACTAAATTTTGTATGAGTAAATTCCATCCATCTACAAGCACAAATATCAAAAGTTTAAAAGGCATAGAAATCATAACAGGAGGTAGCATCATCATACCCATAGCCATTAATACCGAGCTTACTACCATATCAATAACCAAAAATGGCAAGAAAAGTAAAAAGCCTATTTCAAAAGCAGTTTTAAGCTCGCTTATCATAAAAGCCGGTACTAAAACTGTTAAAGGCACATCATCTATGGTTTTTGGATTTTCTAAATTTCTAATCCTATAAAAAAGCGCTAAGTCTTTTTCCCTAGTGTTTTTTAGCATAAAATCTTTAAAAGGCTTAACGCCTTTAGCAAAAGCTTCTTCATAACCTATTTGCTCAGCGATATAGGGCTTTATACCTTCATTGTATGATTTTGTAGCCACAGGCTCCATAATGAAAAAAGTTAAAATCAAAGCTAAGGTAACTAAAATAGTATTTGGTGGCATAGTTTGAGTACCAAGGGCTGTTCTTAAAAAAGAAAATACTACAACAAGTCTTAAAAAAGAAGTCATTACAAAAACAATGGTAGGTGCAAGAGCTAGTATGGTTAAAACTATAACTATATTTAGGGTTGTTACGAGTTGTTGTGGGCTATTTGGAGCACTAAGGCTTAAATTTACAGTTGGTATAGTTGCTTCAGCGCCTAAAAGAGCCAAGCTTGATAAAAATAAAGCTAGTAAAACCCTCAAAATATTTCCTTGGTTAAAATTAAAAGCGTTATTTTAGCAATTTTACTCTTAAAAGAATAAAAATGATTTTATAAAAATAAGAATTTTTACTTTAGCTTGTTAAAATAAGCAATAATTTTTAAAACAAAGGTAAATTATGAAAATTTCTGTGCTTATTTTGGCTGCTGGACTTGGCACGCGTATGAAATCACAAAATCCAAAAGTGCTTCAAAAAATTTGCTCAAAAGCAATGATTTTACATATTTTAAAACAAGCATATAAAATTAGTGATGATGTATGTGTGGTGCTTTCTCATCAAAAAGAAAAGGTTGAGCAAGTTGTTTTAGAGCATTTTCCAAATACACGCTTTTTAGAGCAAGACTTGCAAAATTTTCCAGGTACTGCAGGGGCTTTAAGAGGTTATGAGAGTAAGCATGAAAAAGTTTTGATTTTATGTGGTGATATGCCTTTAGTTAAGGCAGATGATTTAGAAAAAATAGCTTTAAATGAAAGTGATTTTAATGTGGCAGTTTTTGAGGCAAAAGATCCAAAAAGTTATGGAAGAATAGTATTAAAAGAAAATAAAATTCAAAAAATAGTAGAAACAAAAGATGCAAGCAAAGAAGAACTTGCTATAAATATTTGCAATAGTGGTGTTTATGCTATAAAAGCACAAATTTTAAAAGAAGTATTGCCTTTGATAAAAAATGATAATAAAGCTAAAGAGTATTATTTAACTGATGCGGTTTATTTAGCAAAAGAAAAGGGCTATGAAATCGATGCGGTATTTGTAAATGAGCAAGATTTTATGGGGGTAAATGATAAAATTGAGCTTTGCCTAGCTCAAGATCTTATGCAAGAAGCGATTAAAAAGGAATGGATGAGGCAAGGAGTGATTTTTCACATGCCTGCGACGACTTTTATTTCAGATGAAGTTGAGTTTGTAGGCGAGTGTGAAGTGTATGAAAATGTGCGCATAGAAGGAAAATCAAAAATCATTAATTCTATCATTAAAAGTTCAAGTGTGATTGAAGATAGTATAGTGGAAAATAGCGATGTGGGTCCTTTAGCGCATTTGCGTCCAAAATGTCAGCTTAAAAATACCCATATAGGAAATTTCGTAGAATGTAAAAATGCTTTATTAAATGGAGTTAAGGCAGGACATTTGAGTTATTTAGGAGATTGTGAAATAGATGAGGGAACTAATATAGGTTGTGGTACTATCACTTGTAATTATGATGGGGTTAAAAAACATAAAACCAAAATAGGTAAAAATGTTTTTGTGGGTTCAGATACGCAATTTATCGCTCCGGTTGAGATAAAAGATGAGGTAATCATCGCAGCGGGAAGCACCGTGTGTAAGGATGTAGAAAAAGGTTCTTTACATATTAATAGGGCAAAAGTGCAAATCATAGAAGATTTTTACTATAAAAAACTAGGTAAAAAATGAAAACAATCTTACTAGCAGTAAGTGGAAGCATAGCCTTTTATAAAGCTTATGAGCTTATTTCTTTATTAAAAAAAGAAGGCTTTAGGGTTAAAGTTTTGCTAAGTCAAGGAGTTTTAAAATTTGGCACTAAGCTTAGCTTTGAAGCTTTAGCAGATGAAATTTTATGTGAAGATAATGAAAGTTGGCAAAATACTAATAATCATATAGCTTTTAGTAAGACTTGTGATTGTGTGCTTTTTGCGCCTGCTAGTATAAATTCTATTAATAAATTAAACCATGGTATAGCAGATAATTTATTTATTCAAACTTTAATAGCAGTAGATAAAAATAAACCATTTTTAATCGCACCTGCTGCAAATACAAACATGTATTTACATTTTAGCACTCAAAATTCTTTAAAAAATTTAAAAGAGCAAGGTTATATTATCATTGATCCTATAGTTAAAACTCTAGCTTGTAAAGATAAGGGCTTAGGTGCTTTGGCTGAGCTTGATAGTATTATAATTACTTTAAAAAGAAGCTTAATGCAAGAAGATTTTTTTAAAGATAAAAGTTTTGTTATAAGCGGTGGTGGAACTAAAGAAAAAATTGATGATGTAAGATGTATTAGTAATTTTTCAAGTGGAAAAATGGCAAAGGCAATTGCTGATGCCTTGTATTTTTTAGGTGCTAAAGTAGTGTTAGTTAGCTCAGTAGAGTTTAAAACACCTTATAAATTAGAAAAATTTGAATCTTCTTTAGAACTAAAAGAAAAATTGCAAAAATACAAAGATTTTGATGCTTTAATTATGGCTGCTGCTGTGAGTGATTTTACTCTAAAAGCTTATAAGGGTAAGATTAAGAAAAATGAGCATTTAAATGGACTTGATTTAAAATTAAAGCTGAATGAAGACATCTTAAAAAATTTAGATTTTAAAGGCAAAAAAATAGGCTTTAAAATGGAATTTGATGCGCAAAATGCTTTAGAAAATGCTAAAAAATCTTTAGTTAGTAAAAATTTAGATATGGTGTGTTTAAATGTCTTAAATGAGCAAATGAACTTTGGAAGTGATGAAAATAGCATTTGTTTTATCACTAAAGATAGTATTTCTCAAAGTTCTAAACAAAGCAAAGAAAAACTTGGCTTTATTTTGGCACAAGAATTAAGGAAACTTTGGTGAATATCATCAATTCAACCTTACCTGTAAGAATGCAAATTTTAGAAAAACGCGCATATAATCGCTATGTATTGCTTTTAAATACTAAAAAGCTTGAAACAAAAAGTATGATAGAGCTTGAAGTAGGGGAGGAATATTTAGCTGAAGTTTATGAAGATAAGGGCGTGATTTCTTTTAAAAATCTTTTGAAAAAACCTAAAATTAGACTTTTTGAAGAAGGGGCTGAACTTATAGAAAAGCTTTTACAAGAAGGCGATGAAAAAGCTTGGTATAAAAAATTCATTATCCAAAGACTTATGGAAAGTAAAAGCGCGTATGAGTTTGAAATTTATAAGGAAATGTTTTTTGCATTTTTTGAAGGAATTTATCATATACCTTTTGTTTATGAGGGAAATAGGGCTTTGTTTGAAGCTAAGAAAAATGGAAATATTTTAGAGGTGTATTTGTATTTTGAAATTTTTGGTGCTTTAAAAATTATAATTGATAATGGTAAAATCACGCGCATACAAACACCTTTTGCCAAAGTAGCGCATTTTTTAAACGAGTATTTTAAATTTGAAGTAGTTAATACGCTTAATCCTATGTTTGTTTTTAAAAGATTGATGGATATAAAGGGATAGAATGAATGAGTTAAAACATCTTGCTGTGGTAATGGATGGCAATAGAAGATGGGCCAGAAAAAATGGACTTTTAGAAAAAATTGGCTATAGTCAAGGTGCTAAAGTTGTTGAAAAAATCATAGAAGTATGTATAGATGAAAAAATTCAAAATTTAACCCTTTATGCTTTTAGTACAGAAAATTGGCAAAGACCAAAAGAAGAAGTGGAGTTTCTTTTTAAACTATTAAATAAATATCTTGATGAGTCTTTAAATAAATTTATAGCCAATGAAGTGCGTTTTAAAGCTATAGGAAATTTAAGTCTTTTAGATGAATTAACCTTAAAAAAAATACAAAATTTTCAAGAACAAACTAAAAATTACACAAAATTATGCGTTAATTTAGCTATTTCTTACGGAGGCAAGGATGAAATAGTTAGAGCGGTTAAAAAGGTGATTGAAAAAAATCTTGAAATCAATGAAGCAAATATACAAGCAAATCTTGACTTAAGCGAGGATGTAGATTTGTTTTTAAGGGTAGGGAGTGCTAAAAGAATTTCAAATTTTTTATTATGGCAATCAAGTTATGCAGAAATTTATTTTAGTCAGACCTTATTTCCTGCACTTACTAAAAAAGAAATCGCAAATATTATTACTGAGTTTAAAAAACGCAAAAGAACCTTTGGTAAATGATATTTTTCTTTTTATTATTAGGACTTTGCGTGGGTTCTTTTGTCAATGTTTTGATTTTAAGAACGATTAATAAAGAAAGCATAATAAGTCCAAGATCAAAATGTCCTAAGTGTCTTAAAACTTTGAAATTTTATCATCTTTTTCCTTTGTTATCTTTTGTATTTTTAAAAGGCAAATGTGCCTTTTGTAAGGAAAGAATTTCTTTGATTTATCCTTTTAATGAATTTCTTTGCGCGTGTTTGTTTGTCTTTGCTTTTTGTTTAATCGAAGATGTTTTTAAAATTTTAATTTTTGCCTGTATGTTAGCTGTATTATTAGCACTTTCTTGGATGGATTATTATTTAAAAGCAGTGAGTGAGCTTTGGCTTTGGATTTTATTTATTTTAGCTTTTTGTTTTGATTTTTTGCAAAATGGTTTAAATTTAGAGGATTTTCAAGATAGCTTTTTATTTCGAGTGTGTTTTGGGGCGGGGTTAATTTTCATACTAAAAAGTGTGATTAATTTTATTAAAAATTTTAAAAAAAGAGATGAAATTTTAGAAAGTTTAGGGGAAGGTGATGTTATAATAATAGCTTTGATTTTTGGAATTTTTGGCTATGAAAAAGGCTTTTTGATTTTATTTATTGCAAGTTTTTTAAGTCTTTTGATGTTTATAAAAATAGCCAAGAAAGATTATCAAATGCCTATGATTCCTTTTTTATTTTGCGGAATTTTGATTAATCTAAGTGTAGAAAGTATATTATGAAACTAGTTTATAAGTATTTGCTTAATCAGTTTTTAAGCACAATGTTGTCTTTATTTTTCACCTTATTTATTATTGTTTCGATTATATTTTTTATACAACTTGCTAAAATTACTGCTTATATTGAAATTACTTTTTTTGAATTAATCAAATTATATATTTTTCTTTTACCAAAGATATTGATTTTTACTTTACCCATATCTTTTTTCATAGCTTTGACTTTGGCCTTTTATAGGCTTTCTAGGGAAAATGAAAGCACGGTGTTGTTTGCTTTGAGTATAGCTCCAAGCATGATAGCAAGTTTTTTTGCAAAAATTGCAGCTTTGGTAAGTGCTTTTATGCTTGTGGTGGTTTTGGTTTTTATACCTATATCTTTTGAACTTTTTGATAATTTTGTAGATTATAAAAAAATTAGCGCTAAAGTAAGCATAAAAACAGGAGAATTTGGACAAAGATATGGGGAATGGCTTGTTTTTATTGATGCTAAAAATTCTGATGAAACTTATAAAAATATCATAATGTATCATCCAAAGAAAAATCTACAAGATAAAGAACAAGTGATTTTAGCCAAAGAAGGAAAGTTAGAAACAAATGATGGGGTTATTACTTTTAAGCTAGATGAGGGAAAGGCTTATGAGATTAAAGAAGAAGATTGGCATATTTCTAGTTTTAAAAATTTATTAATTAAAAGCAAGCTTTCTTCTAAAGAATTAAATACTCAAAGTTTTTATGGGTATTGGTCTGATGTAACAAGCAATAAAGAAAAAGCAAAAGAATTTGTTATTTATATTCTTATAGCTTTATTTCCTTTAGCTAGCGTGCTTTTTGCACTCTCTTTTGGTATAGTAACTTATCGTTATGAAAAAGGTTTTGCTTATTTTGGAATTTTTGTGATTATTTTTGCTTATTTTACGCTTTTGATTAGTTTTTATAATCCTCCTTTTGTAGCTATTGCTGTGATTTTTTCAAGCTTTTTAATTACTTCTTTGTTTTATTTTAAAGCAAAAATTGCAAGTAAGTATTAATGCTTTTAAAATTAACTTTTTCTTATGATGGTTCTAAATTTCAAGGTTCAGCTACCCAGCCACATAAGTTTAGTGTCCAAGATACCTTAGCACAGGCCTTGTCGCATTTGGGTATTTATGAAAAGCCTTTATTTGCTTCAAGAACTGATAAAGGTGTGCATGCATTTAATGCAGTCGCTTGTGTAAAAGTGGGAGAACATTTTAAAGATTTTGTATATTTAAAAAATAAAATCAATCATTTTGCGCACCCATTTATACATATAAAGCATATTCAAAGAATGCAAGAAAATTTCCAAGTGCGTTTTGATGTGCAAAAAAGAGCATATCGCTATATTATAAGCCATGAAAAATATAATCCTTTTTTAGCTTCTTATGTGCATTTTTATCCAAAAATAAATATTAAATTAGCCAAGGAAATTGCTTTTTTATTTGAAGGAGAGCATGATTTTAAACTCTTTCAAAAAGAAGGCTCTGATAATAAAACAAGCATAAGAAAAATGTATAAAACTAGAGTTTATGCTTATAATAATTACACTGTGTTTTATTTTGAAGCAAATGGCTTTTTAAGATCACAAATTAGAATGATGATGGCAAGTATTTTAAAAGTATTAGAAGGAAAAATGAGCCAAAATGAGCTTTTAGAACAAATCAACGCTAAAAAAGCTCATTGTAGATTTTTAGCTCCTGCTAGTGGTTTGTATTTGAGTAAGATTTCTTATTATAATAATGCATGATTTTTTTATGTATAAAAAATGAAAAAAGAATGATTAAAGTCCCCATGCAAAAAGGTAGCAGTTCTACATCTACTCCAAAAATACTCATGTTGATAAAAATACTTATAGGTATAATGGCATTATTCATCAAGGCTAAAACTCCACTATCTACTTCAGTAGAGCCTTTATTCCATAAAAAATATCCAAGTCCTGAAGCAATAGTCCCAAGATAAATCAAAGCTATCCAAGAGCTTAAATTGGATGGTAAATTATTATAATCTCCAAAAAATAAAAAAGCAGGTAAGGTTATACTGGTTGCGCCTAAATAAAAATAAGCAAAGGCTTCTTTTTGACTTAAGTTTGTATTTTTTTCTAATAAAATTTTATAAAAACTTTGTCCAGCTCCAAATACTAAATTAGCCCCCTGAATAAGTAAAAAGCCATATAAAAAATTAGAGTTAATATTATCAAATTTAACTACAAAAGCACCCATAATGCATATAAAAATACTTATGAAATATAAATATCTAAGATTTTTTGAAAAAAGCCCATAAAAAAGCACAACGTAAAAAGGTGTAAAAATCGTAAAAAGCGCTACTTCACTTACACTTAAATATAAAAAAGAATGATAATAAAATAAATTCATCACGCCAAGTTGCAAAGCTCCAATGCCTATGAGTTTTAGTTTTAAATGCAAATTTATCTTAAAATTTAAAAAAGGTAAAAATACCAATAAAGATAAAAAAACTTTTGCAAATGCTGCAAAAAAACTATCCATTTCTAATGTAATAAAATGTCCAATTAATGGAAAAGAAAAAGCCCAAATAAAACTTGCTAGCAATAAACTTGGCATTTTAAAGCACGCCTTCTAATTTAAGTAAAGCCTCTTTGATAAATAAACCACCATTGTATCCACCTAAGTGATTTTTAGCTACCACTCTATGGCAAGGTATAAAAATTGCAAGTTTATTTTTAGAATTTGTATTACCTACTGCTCTAAAAGCTTTTGGGTGATTGATGAAAGAAGCAATTTCTTGATAAGTTTTAGTTTGCCCATAAGGAATTTTTATCAAAGCTTTATATACTTTTTGTTCAAATTCACTTCCTTGAAGAGCTAGAGGAGTATTAAAAGCAAAAAGTTTTTTGTTAAAATAAAGGTCTAGTTCTTCTAAGGCTTGTTCTAAAACAGGGGGTTTATCTTTGGTAAAATTAGGTTTATATATAGTAAAATCAACATTAATAAGCTTATCTTTATCACTTTGTAAAAGAATATAAGCAAAATTAGCCTTGTAAAAACTTTGATACATATTTTTCCTTATTTAAAAGCAAGCATTGTATGAATTTTAAATTAATTAATTGTTATTAAAGCAAAAATTTAGTTAAAATAGTGATTTAATTTATATTCAAGGAAAATATTTGAAGATTTTATTATTTAGTTTGATTATAAGTTTAAATGCTTTAGCTTTGGATTATAGTTGTGAGTATGTTAAGGAAAATAAAGCTGATTTTTTCAAAGAATTTGAGCCAAAAAATACACAAGATTTTGCTCAAGTGGATTTAAATTGTGCTTTTTCTTTAAAAAATTATCAAATCACAAAAAGATTATATGAGCTTGCTAATGAAATCAGAGGAAGTAATAGTGCTTGTATGGGTGGAGAATATTTTAGTGATTTGAGAAAATTTGATTTTAAATTATTAGAAATTGCACTTGATCCACAAGGCTATCAAAAGACTTTACAAGATCCTATAATACTTGAAGAAAAATTTGCAAAATTAAAAGCGTATTTTAGATTTTGGGCTTATCAAAGCATTGGAAATTTTAAACTTTTTAAGGAATTTTGGAAAGAATATAATAATGCGATTAATCCTTTAACAAGATATTTTCAAAAGGAATTTAATTTAGATAAAGCAAGTGCAATTTATTTTGCTAGTAATGCTTTGAATGAATTTTTAAACTGGGCAGTTGGTGAGACTAAAATCTTTAAAGATATTTCAGATTTTGAAAAATTTGTAGCTAATAAAAATAACTCTTTGGAGCAGATTAAAGAGTATATTTATACTAAAAAAATTAGTAATTTAGAATTAAACAATGGTTTTAAATCAGCCTTGTTAAATAATAGAGAAAGTGAGATTATAAGAGAATTTATTAAATTAGGTGTAAAAATAAATGAAGGTTATGAGTCTGCTTTATTTTTTGCACTAGATAATGCAGAAAATGTTAAGCTTTTGCTTGAAAATGAAGCGGTGGTTGATTATAAAAATTCTTTTGGAAAAACACCTTTGTTTTATGCTGTTGAATATAACAACTATAAGGTTGCCAAGCTTTTGCTTGAAAATGGTGCAAATGTAAATCAAAAATACATTAATGATAATGAAAAACTTTCTATTGCCAGTATGGGAAGCAATACGCCATATTTTATCACCTTATGCGCGCTTGAGCACACTTCTAAAAATATCTTTATGCATGGAGCAAATTATGCTGATGTAAAAATGCTTAAACTACTTATAGATTATAAAGCTAATTATAAAGAAATAGATGATTTAGGATTTAATGCTCTTGATTTTGCCATCATTGCAAAAAAAGAAGAAAATATTAAATTTTTAAAAAAACTTGGTTTAAAAGAAAATGAAAATTTGATGTTATATGAAGAGGCGCAACCATGAAAATTGCTTTAATAACAGGGGTAAGTTCAGGTTTTGGATTAGAAAGTTTAAAAGCTTTGATAGAGCTTGATTATAAGGTTATAGCTATAGCAAGACGCAAAGAAAGATTGGAAAAACTACAAGAGCTTTATGGGGATAAAATTTATCCTATCGTGCTTGATGTTAGAAATAAACAAGCAGTTTTTACAGCAATTGAAAATTTACCTCAAGATTTACAAAATATTTCTTTACTTGTTAATAACGCAGGTCTTGCTTTGGGTTTAAATGAGTTTGATTCTTTGGATATTGAAGATATTGAAGCTATGGTAGACACTAATATCAAAGGCTTTTTATATATAGCAAGAGCTACTTTACCTTTGCTTAGAAAGGCAAAAAATGCTCATGTGATTAATCTTGGTTCAATTGCGGCAAATGTGCCTTATTATGGAGGTAATGTTTATTGTGGAACTAAGGCTTTTGTGGCACAATTTTCTAAAGCTTTAAGAACGGATTTGCGCGGAAGCAATATAAAGGTAACTAATATAGCTCCGGGGCTTTGTAAAACTGAATTTAGTGAAGTGAGATTTAAAGGTGATATTAAAAAGGCTGATGAGGTTTATGAAAATACTAAATATATTAAAGCTGAAGATATAGCAAAAATTATTACTTTTATTATTAGCTTGCCTGAGCATATTAATATTAACGAAATTGAACTTATGCCTGTGACTCAAACATGGGCAGGAACTTTTAGCGAGAAAATATAAAAACTTAAGGAAAAATATGAAAATTTTTTATTTATTATTAGCTCCTTTATTATTATTTGCTGATGCACAAGCAAATGCAGAACTTTTTGGAGTTTGGACGCTTTTACCACCGGTGATAGCTATTATTTTAGCTTTTATCACTAAAGATGTAGTGCTTTCGTTGTTTATTGGTGCATTAAGTGGTACTTTTATGCTAGGACTTATTGAAAATAGCATTTATCATGCTATTATTGCTTCTTTTACAGGCTTTATTTCTAAAGTGGTAAATGCCATGGCAAGTCCTGGTAATGCAGGAATTTTACTACAAGTTTTAACCATAGGTGGGGTTGTAGCTCTTATTACTAAAACAGGTGGTACTAAAGCTGTGGCTGTTTGGCTTTCTACTAAAGCTAAGCAGGCAAAAAGCTCACAATTTGCTACTTGGTGTATGGGGATTTTTATTTTCTTTGATGATTATGCCAATTCATTAATCGTAGGTCCTATCATGCGTCCGGTAACAGATAAATTTAGAGTAAGCCGTGAAAAACTTGCTTTTATTATGGATGCAACCGCAGCGCCAATTACTGGTCTTGCTATCATTTCTACTTGGATAGGACTTGAAATTTCTTTAATTCGTAGCGGATATGATTTAATCGATAATGCAACTTTTGCGCATTTAGGTATAGTAAAAGAAGAAATCAATGCTTTTGAAATCTTTGTACAAACCTTACCTTATAGATTTTATAATCTTTTTATGCTGATTTTTGTTGTTTTAACTATTTATACAGGTAGAGAATTTGGACCTATGTTAAAAGCTGAGCTTAGAGCTAGAGCGGGTAAATTTTCTCATGGTCATGAGCAAATTGATAATATAGAAGATAAGGTTTTAGAGCCAAAAGAGCATGTGAAATTACAAGCTTCTAATGCTATTATACCTTTAGCTGTTTTGATTGTATTTTCATTTATAGGTTTTTATTTTAGTGGTTATAATGCTCTAGATGATGCGAGTATTAAAGCACAAATTGATGCAGCACCATTTAGTTTATTTGCTTTTAGAGAAACTTTTGGCGCAGCTGATGCTTCGGTTGTATTATTTCAAGCAGCACTTTTAGCTACCATAGTAGCTATTATTTTAGGAATGTATAGAAAAATATTTACTTTAAAAGAAGCTATTGCGGTTTGGACTCATGGTTGGAGAACTATGATTATGACCGTGATTATTTTACTTTGTGCATGGTCATTAGCTTCTGTGATTAAGGATTTAGGAACTTCTAAATATTTAATTGATTTATTTTCAGATAAAACGCCTATTTACTTGCTTCCTACGGCAATTTTTATTTTTGCTTCTATTATTTCTTTTTCAACAGGAACTAGTTATGGGACTATGGGTATTTTAATGCCTTTAGCTATTCCTTTAGCTATGGCTGTTGGTGTTCATAATGAATTAAGCGGAGCAGGGTTGCACCAATATATGATTATTAATATTTCAGGGGTTTTAACAGGAGCTATTTTTGGAGATCATTGCTCGCCAATTTCTGATACAACTATACTTTCATCTATGGGAAGTAAGTGTGATCTTTTAGCTCATGTTAGCACGCAAATGCCTTATGCTTTGAGTGTTTGTGCTATTAGTATACTTTGTGGTTATTTACCAGTAGCGCTAGGACTTAATGTATGGCTAGGGCTTGTTTTTGGAATCTTAGCTATGATAGCTTTACTTTTTGTAGTTGGCAAAAAGGTAGATGCATAGATGCATTTTGAAGAAAAAATTGCTTTAAATAAAGTATTGTTTTCTTCTTTATATGATAAAGAAATTCAGTGCTTTAAATCACCTTTAAAAGCTTATAGAACTAGGGCAGAATTTTCTATATATCATCATGAAAATGGGGAAATTTCTTATGCAATGTTTGAAAGTAAGAAAAAAATTCCTATTGAAAAATTTGACATAGCAGATGAAAAAATTCAAGACTGTATGCCTATTTTATTAAATAATCTAAATGAAAATTTAAAACATAAGCTTTTTGGAGTAGAATTTTTAGCTACAAAATTAGATTTAAGTATAACTTTGCTTTTCCATAAAAATATAGAGTTAATTGTACAAGATTTACAAGAATTAGCAGAAAAATTAAATCTCAAACTCATAGCAAGAAGCAGAGGTAAAAAACTTATATTTAATGGGGAGAATTTAAGACAAGCTTTAAAAATCAATACAAATGAATTTTTATATGAGTTTAATAATGATTGTTTTATCCAGCCTAATACTTTTATCAATGAAAAGATGATTGAATGGGTTATATCTTGTATTGGAAGTGATTTTAAGCAAGATTTATTAGAGCTTTACTGTGGTTATGGAAATTTTACCATAGCTTTAGCAAGAAATTTTAACAAAGTTTTAGCAACTGAAATTTCTAAAAAAAATATCGAATTTGCTTTAAAAAATTGTGTTTTAAATTCTATTGAAAATATAACTTTTACAAGACTTTCTAGTGAAGAGTTGAGTCAAGCTTTGAAAAAAGAAAGAGAATTTAACCGTTTAAAAAACATAGATTTAGATAGCTTTAAAATATCTCATGTCTTGGTTGATCCTCCAAGAGCAGGGCTTGATCTAAGTGTGATTGAACTTATTAAAAATTATGAAAATATCATTTATATTTCATGCAATCCTATCACTTTAAAAGAAAATCTTGAAATCTTATGTCAAAGTCATGAAATTTTAAATTTAGCTTTTTTTGATCAATTTGCTAATACTCCTCATCTTGAATGTGGGGTGTATTTAAGAAAAAAAGCTTAGTATAAGTTAGAATTTATACAAGCTTTGTTATTATAAAAATAGTTGATTTAATCAATTAATTTTTATAAAGGATTTCTTATTTTATTTCAAAAAATTACTTATACAAATAGAAAAATACTCTATCAAGTCAATGAAATTTTAAAACCCTTTGGACTAAAATCAAGTGATTGGAGGGTTTTTGTATATTTAAATCAGCATGGTTATAGCGCTTTAGCTCCAATATGTGAGTTTTATCAGATGGATAAAGCTATACTTTCTAGAGTTGTTTCTAAATTAGCAAAACTTGAATATATAGAGTTTTTAAAAGCAGATGATAAAAGAGAAAAAATCATTACTTTAAGCGCTAAAGGTAAAGAAATTTTTTTAGATGCAAATGCTTATATAAGAAAATATGAAAGAAATATTTTAGATATCTTAGATGTAAAAGATCAAGAAAGACTTTTAAAATTACTTGATTATATCAATGAGAAAATTTAAAAGGTTTTTTTATGGGATTAAGTAAAAAATATAATTTATTTAATATAAATTTTTTCTGTATTTTTGGGATAAATTTTGCTATTTGTCTTGTTTTTTATATGAGTACTATTTCTAGTACAGATTATGTTTTAGGTGTTTTAAACCTTCAAACTAGCACAGCAGGTCTTATTATGGGAGCTTTTGTTATAGGCGCTTTGTTATCTAGACTTTATTTTGGTTCTATAATCGATGATGTTAATATAAAAAAGGTTATAGTGTTTTCACTTTTGTTTTATCTTTTTATTAATTTGCTATATTTGAAATTTTATAATGTATATTTTTTGATTTTAATACGCTTTTTAGCAGGGGTTTGTTATGGAATTTGTTCTTGTGCTTGTGGGGCAGCTATTGCTAGGATAATACCTAGCAATAAAAGAGGAGTTGGAATAGGATATTATGCTACAAGCGTTGTTTTAACTTCAGCCTTAGGGCCTTTTTTGGCTATAAAACTTGACTCTATCAATCAATTTTGGCTTAGTTTTTTAATAGCTTGTTTGAGTATTGTCTTTGCATTAGTTTTATCTATTTTTTTAAAAGTAAGAAGATTTAAAAAACATCATCATATAAAAAGAAAATTTAGTATTTATAATTATTTTGAAAAATCAGTTTTAAATTTAGCCTTAGTGACTTTTTTACTCGCATGTCCTTTTGGTGCTATTATAGCTTATATGAGTGCTTATACCCAAAGTTTAAATTTAGCTTTTGCCGGATCTATGTTTTTTGTAATATATGCTGGATTTTCTATGGTTTTTAGACCACTTGCTGGTAAAGTGTTTGATAAATATGGTGCTAATATTGTGATGATTTTTTCCTTTTTGAGTTTTATAGTATGTTTGCTTTTACTTGCTTTTGCATTAAATTTTTATATGATTATTTTAGCTGGAGTTTTTTGTGCGTTAGGTTATGCTAATGCTACTTCAAGCGCTCAAGCTTTAGCTATAAAACTTGCACCTAAAGAAAAAATGGGCTTGGCTAATTCTACATTTTTTATAGCCTTAGATTTTGGTATAGGAGTAAGTCCTTATTTGCTAGGCATTATAGAGCCAAGTATAGGTTTTGCTAATGTTTATGCTTTTTGCGCTTTATTAGTTGTAATGGCTTTGATTTTGTATTGTTTGTTGGTTGTAAAAAAAGCTTCTTGTTAATTTGATTTTAGATACAATGCTTTAAAAAGGAAAAAGCATTGTGTGATAGTTATAAAATATTAAGTACTATGAAAAATATAGCCATTATAGGACTTAGCCCTAATCAAGATAAACCTTCTCATTTTGTAAGCAAATATTTACAAGATTTAGGTTATAAAATTTATCCCATCTACCCTAAAGAAGATTTTATTTTAAATGAAAGAGTTTATAGAAACTTAAAAGAAATCCCTTTTGAAGTTGATACGGTTGTAATGTTTAGAAAAGCAAGTTTTGCAAATGAAATTTTTGAGGATCTTTTGAGTAAAAAGATTAAAAATTTTTGGATGCAACTTGGCATTATCAATGAAGAAATAATGCAAAAATGCAAAAAATATGGTATAAATTGCGTTCAAGATCGTTGTATTAAAATAGAACTACAAAAAGGATAATCATGGTTGAATTAAATAAAATTTATCAAGCAAAACAAAAAATCGCAGATTTTGTATTAAAAACCCCTTTTGTGCACTCTTCTTTTTTGAGTGAGTTTTTGGAAACTGATGTTTTTTTAAAATGTGAAAATTTGCAAAAAACAGGTGCTTATAAAATCAGAGGAGCTTATAATACAATAGCTAATTTAACTAAAGAACAAAAACAAGCAGGTGTAATAGCTGCAAGCGCAGGAAATCATGCGCAAGGAGTAGCAATTAGTGCTAAAAAATTTAGCATAGAAGCTGTGATTGTTATGCCTGAAGCTACGCCTTTATTAAAAGTAAGTGCGACTAAAAATTTAGGCGCAAAAGTGATTTTAAAAGGAGATAATTTTGATGAGGCTTATGCTTATGCACTAAATTATGCCAAAGAACATCATTTAAATTTCATTCATCCTTTTGAAAATGAAAGTATTATAGCAGGACAAGGCACCTTAATGCTTGAAATGCTTGATGAAATAAGTGATTTGGATATGATTTTAGCTCCAGTTGGTGGAGGAGGTTTGATTAGTGGTGTAGCAAGTGCTGCTAAGCAAATTAATCCTGCTATAAAAGTTATCGGAGTGAGTGCTAAGGGAGCTCCTGCGATGTATGAGAGTTTTAAAAGTAAAAAAATGATTAATTCAAAAGCTGTTAGAACTATAGCTGATGGTATAGCAGTGCGTGATGTGAATAAAATTAATTTTGATATTATTCTTGAATGTGTTGATGATTTTATTCAAGTTGATGATGAAGAAATAGCTAATGCGGTATTGTATTTACTTGAAAAACACAAAATAACAGTTGAGGGAGCAGGAGCATCAGCAGTAGCTGCGCTTTTGCATAAAAAAATAGATTTAAAAAATCATAAGAAAATCGGTGTGGTTTTAAGTGGTGGGAATATTGATGTACAAATGTTAAATATTATTATAGAAAAAGGCTTATTTAAAGCTTTTAGAAAAATGCTTATTAATGTTACTTTAGTTGATAAACCAGGGGCTTTAAGTGCTTTAAGTGATGCAATTAAGGAAGCTCAGGCTAATATAGTTAAAATTGATTATGATAGATTTTCAACTAAGCTTGAGTATGGCGATGCAATGATTTCAATTACCTTAGAAACT
The DNA here is from genome assembly GCF_025771295.1 of Campylobacter sp. RKI_CA19_01121. Lineage (NCBI taxonomy): Bacteria > Pseudomonadati > Campylobacterota > Epsilonproteobacteria > Campylobacterales > Campylobacteraceae > Campylobacter > Campylobacter sp. RKI_CA19_01121. Next base: position 99,685 of record NZ_JAKMQA010000001.1, on the reverse strand, counting down.
AAAGGAAAAGAACATCAAGAATTAGTTAGAAAGATACTTTATGATAAAGGTTTTAATTTTAACGAAATTTTATGATATATTAAATATAATATTTTTTAAATAAAATCAAAAAAAGGGTGGAAATGTCACAAGAAAAAATTTTAGAACCAGATACATTGATAACCTCTAAAACAGATTTAAAAGGAGATATCATTTATGCTAATGATGATTTTTTAAAATATGCTGGTTATAAAATGAATGAGATTTTGTATAAACCACATAATATTGTGCGTCATCCTGATATGCCAAAAACGGTTTTTAAATGTTTGTGGGATTATATACAAGATGGAAAAGAAATTTTTGCCTTTGTAAAAAATAAAACCAAACAAAATGATTATTATTGGGTTTTTACTAATGTTACAGCCTCATTTGATAATCAAGGAAATATTATAAATTATTATTCAGTAAGAAGAAAACCTAAAAGAGAGGCCATACCGGTTATAGAGCAAGTTTATAAGGTTTTATTAGAAGCTGAAAAAACTGGAGGCATAAAAGCTGGAGTGAATGAACTTATGAAGATAGTTAATTCTTATGGTATGAGTTATAACCAGTTAATTTTAGAGCTTCAAAAATAATTTTATAAAAATATTTAAAAAATGTTTTTTTAAAAAAAGGTATAATAAGTCTGATTAATTTAAATTTAAGGAATTTATCTATGTCTTTGGAAAAAGTTCTAACTTCAGATGTTTTAATAACATCAAAAACTAATTTAAAAGGTGAAATTATCTATGCCAATGAGGATTTTTTAAAATACTCTGATTATAAAATTGATGAAATTTTATATAAACCTCATAGTATTATGCGTCATCCTGATATGCCAAGAACTGTTTTTAAATATTTATGGGATAATATTCAAATGAAAAGAGAGGTTTTTGCTTTTGTAAAAAATAAAACAAAATTTAATGATTATTATTGGGTTTTTGCAAACATAACAGCTTCTTGTGATTCTAATGAAAATATTTTAAATTATTATTCAGTAAGAAGAAAGCCTAAAGCAGAGGCTGTTAAAACAATAGAAGAAATTTATAAAGTTCTTATAAGAAAAGAAAAGGAAGGCGGTATAAAAGCAGGACTTGAAGAACTAAATGCTGTAGTAAAATCTTATGGGATGAGCTACAATGAATTAATAATGCAAATTCAAAAATAAAAGGATGTTGATGAAAAATATAGTATTAGTTGGTATTGGTCTAGGTATTTTATCTTGTGCAAATTCTATATATTTTATGGATTTTATTTCTTTTGGGTTTTCTTTGGCTTTGTTATTATTGTTTGCTTTTGCTTTTGTTGTTTTAAAAAAAGAAGATCAATTTAGTGATAAAATCTTAGATCTTAGTAGAGAATTAAAAAATGGTAATTTTGATTCAAGAATTGTATACATTAAATGTAGCAATAAAAAACTTAAAGAAATTGCGGATAATCTTAATAATACTATAGATGGCTTAGAAGCTTATTTGAGAGAAATTAATACCTCTATTGCTTGTTCTCAAAAGGGTGAGTATTTTAGAAGAGCTATTCCTGAAGGTTTAAAAGGAATTTTTGTTCATAATATTAACTTTATCAATAAAGCTTTAGATGATATAGAAAAAACAGGAAAATCTGTTTTTAAAAATGCTTTATCAAGAGAATTGATGGATTTGAGTTTAAATAGTCAAAATAAAAATTTAAATGACTTATCTTCTGCTTTAAATGGTATTATTAAGTTGATGAGGGAAGTTTTTGGTGATATTAAAATAATATCAGATACTGCTCAAAAGAATGGTTTAGAAGTGGGCAATTTGCAAGATTCGATTTCTTCTATGATGCAAGTGGCCGATGAGAGTAAAAATGCTGTTGATACTTTTGCCTCAAATGCTCAGAGTATTAATGCAATTGTAGAAGTTATTAGAGATATAGCAGATCAAACTAATCTTCTTGCGCTAAATGCGGCTATTGAGGCTGCTCGTGCGGGTGAACATGGAAGGGGTTTTGCTGTGGTTGCAGATGAGGTAAGACAACTTGCTGAAAAAACACAAAAAGCAACTGGCGAGATTACCTTGGCAATTCAAGTAATGAATCAAGAAATTGGCTCAATACAAGAAAATAGTGAAAAGGTATTTGATATCGCAAATTCTTCTAATAGCAAAATCGCTGATTTTAGTGAAGCATTTAGAGAATTAGAGGATAAAAGTTCTCATTTAGGAAAAGAATTTGTGAATTTTGCTTCTGATTTGACTTTATCGGCTATGAAAATAGATCATATTTTATATAAATCAGATGTTTATCTAACTCTTAATGGTTCTCAGCAAAATCTACAAAATCTTGATCCAATCTCTAGTCTATGTAAAGATGAAGATGCAAAAAGTATTTTCTGTCCTTTAATCTCTCAAAATGAAATGGATTCCAAGAGTGAAAAAATACAATACTCTGCAAATAAAGCTATAGAAATAGCTAAAAAAGAAAATATTTCAAAAGAAGATTATGATTCAATTATTAGTGACATAAGAGAGTTGGAAAAAGATAGTAAATTAATTATGGATAAACTAGAAGCTTAATAAGCTTCTAGTTTTTACACAAGAGCTATTTTTAATACTTCATTTAAAGTTTTTACCCCAATTATTTTCATATTTTTTATTACTTCCTCTGGGATATCTTTTAAATCTCTTTCGTAGTTTTTATGTGGAATAATAGCCGTTTTAATATCAGCTTTATAAGCAGCAATTAATTTTTCTTTTAAACCACCTATTGGTAAAACATTGCCCATTAAGTCAATCTCTCCTGTCATTGCAACATCAGATCTTACTTTTTTGTCACTAAAAATAGAGGCAATAGCTGTGGTGATTGTTATACCTGCACTTGGCCCATCTTTTGGTGTTGCACCATCTGGAACATGAATATGAAGATTGTATTGATTGTAAATACTTTCATCTTTTTTATAAAAAAGATTTTTTGGTGTTTTGATTTGTTCTTCATCAATTAAATTTTTAATAAGACTTTGAGCAATTTTTGCTGATTCTTTCATCACATCACCCAAACTTCCTGTAAGAGTTAACTCACCTTTGCCTTTGATTTTAATAGCTTCTATTTTTAAAACATCTCCACCCACTGCAGTCCATGCAAGTCCATTTACTTGACCGATTTTATTTTCTTTTTCATGTTTTTCTATTTCAAAGACTTTTTTGTTTAAAAAATCTTTTAAATTTTCAGTATTAATTTGAATGTGTTTAGTATTTTCCTCTAAAAGAAGTTTTTTAACGCATTTTCTGCAAACTTCAGCAATCTTTCTTCTTAAATTTCTTACACCTGATTCTCTAGTATATTCACTGACTATTAATTCTATGGCTTCATCATCAAAGCTAATTTCTTTTTCTTTAAGACCATGTTTTTTTATTTCATCAGGTATGAGGTAGTTTTTAGCTATTTGGAATTTTTCTTGAGGGGTGTAAGAGCTAAGCTCTATAAATTCCATTCTATCTTTTAAAGCAGGTGGGATTAAACTTGCATCATTTGCTGTGGCTATGAAAATGATTTTACTTAAATCGATGTTGAAATTTAGGTAATAATCTCTAAATTTAGTATTTTGTTCAGGATCTAAGATTTCAAGCAAAACTGCACTTGGATCTCCTCTATGGTTGCGACTTAGTTTATCAATCTCATCAAGCACTACTACAGGATTGCTTTGTTTAGCTTCTATAAGTCCTTGTATAATGCGTCCTGGCATAGCTCCTATATAGGTTCTTCTATGCCCTCTTAATTCATTTACATCTTCTAAACCGCCTAAAGCTATGCGTACTAATTCTCTTTTTAATGCTTTTGCGACTGAATTTGCTAAGGAAGTCTTACCAACACCTGGAGGTCCAACTAAACACAAGATAACTTTTGCACCATCTCTATCTTTAATTTTGCGTTTTTCTAAAAGCTCTTTTACTGCAAAATATTCTTCAATACGTTCTTTTGGTTTTTCTAATGCATAATGATCACTGTTAAGCTGTAAAGACACATCTTTTAAATTTAGTTTTTTCTTTGAAGAGTGTTCAAAAGGTATGTCTAAAACCGTTTCTATGTAAGTTTGCACCATAGAGGCTTCTGAGTTATCTTGATGAATTCTTTCGTATTTTTGAATTTGTTTTTTGATTTCTTTATAAGCTTCTTCATACATAAAAGCTTTTTTCTTTTCTAATTTTTTATTATATTCTTCTACTTCGCTTTCTTTTTGTATGTCACTTCCAAGCTCTCTTTGAATTTGCTTGAGCTGTTCTTTTAGGAAATATTCTTTATTGACTTTATCTATTTTAGAATGAACTTTGTTTTTGATTTCTTTTTGAATTTTATTTGCTTCAATTTCTTTAGCTAAATAATCAATTAAATTTAAAAGCTTGGTTTCTAAATTAGTTTCGATGAAAAATTCATACGCTTGTTGTTTTTTGATTTTAATGGAATTTAGTATTAAATCACAAATTCTACCAGGCTCGACATCTTCTTCTATGGTTCTTAAAAGATCGGGTGGAAAATAATGACTCACAGTAGATAAAGCTTTAGCTTTTTCTCTTACTACTTCGATGATTGCTTCTTTTTTTGTGCTGCATAATGGTTCTTGGTGGATTAAATCAACTAGAGCAAGTAAGGGGTCATCTGAAATTTTTTCAACTATCTTAGCTTTGGCATAACCTTGAAATAAAATTTTAATTCTACCATCAGGCAATGGAACTTTTCTCATAATGGTTCCAATAACCCCACAATCATAAATTTCATCAAAACCACGTCCACCTTCAATCTTAGATGGTGCTACAAAAATCATGCTTTCATTTTGTAAAGCAGTATCTAAGGCTTTGATATTTTGCATATCATTTAAAAAAATTGGTGTTATCATAAAAGGGTATAAAAAAAGCTCATCTTCCACAAGAACAGGAAGTTTTGTTGGATAGTTTTGAGTATTTTCTAATTTCATTACATTATACCTTCTTCAAATATTTTTCTATACCATGGAAGTTCTGGTTTAATCATATCGATTTTATTAAAATCGGAATTTTCTATTTTTTGCTTATAAATCTCATAGCTTTGCTCTCTATTTTTTTTATGATATAACTCTGCTATGCTGGTATCAAGATAAAAAACTGCAAGATTAAATTTAGTAAGCATGGTGTCAATTAAATCATTATATTGCACATTAGGATAGCTTTGATTGTATTCTTTGATTTCTTCTATTGTTTTTAACATTAGTGCTTGATTACGATTTGGAACAGCAAAAGAGTCAAATTTGGCTTTGATTTTTAAATATCTTATATAAGCTACATTTTGTGAATCACCAAATTTATTTAAGTATTCATCAAGATAAAAATTTGCCATTTCATACTCTTCTTCACTAATGTGAGCTTGAGCCAATATAAGCAAAGTCTGTTCTAATAATGGATCAGCTATATGTTCAGCTGCCATTGAAGTATAATGTTTATCAGCTGCTTCAAGATTTTTTTCTTGTAAATCTTTTATAATTTGTTGATACCATTCCATCGAACTTAGATTATACAAATCTTCGGTTTTTTTTGAGCTGCATGCCCCTAAAAATAAACCTGCGATAATAAGAGAAAAAATAAAAAGTTTTTTCATGATGTTACCTTATAAATTTATATAGTTTATAATTATAGTGTTTTTATGTTTATGAAAATGTTAATTTTTGAATTAAAATTATAATCAAAAAGTTTTAATTAGCATAATTTAAAAAGTTGGAACTAAAATTGCTTTATGAGTTGTAATTTCTTAGTCAATAGATTTTAGGAGGCAAAATGAACTTAGAGGTTAAATGTCCTATTTTGGGGTTTGAAGATACCAAAAATATGAACTTTTATAAAATAGATGAGGTTTTTTATAGACTTAAAAGCCTTGATGGTAAAGATTTTTCTTTTGTGATGATTGATCCTTATATGATCCGTCCTGATTATGATTTTGAAGTACCTGATTATTATCAAGAATTATTAGCTTTAAATGAACAAACTAATTTTGGTGTATTTGTTATTGTCGCTATTAATGAGCCATTAGAAGAATCTACAGTTAATTTTTTAGCGCCTGTTGTGATGAATTATGATAATAATTCTTTAGTACAAGTGATTTTAGATACAAGCAAATATCCTAATTATTTTCAATCTGAAAAGATTTCAGCTTTTATTAAACAAGCAAAATAATGTCTGAAATTTATATTTTAGGAAATGGCGCTATGGCAAGTGCTATAGCTAAAGGTTTAAAAGATACTTATAAAGTAGTTATTGTTGCTAGGGATTTAAAAAAAGCTAGTAGCTTAAATTTAGAAGTTTTATCTTATGAAGAATTTGATTTAGAAGATAAAAATGTTATTTTAGCATTTAAACCTTATGCTTTAGAAGAAGTAGCTGTTAAATTAAAAGGCAAGGCAAGATGGCTTATTTCAGTTTTAGCAAATACTACTTTTGAGCAACTTCATTGTGTTAATGCGCAAAATTATATAAAAATCATGCCAAATACAGCAGCTGAATTTAAAGCCTCAGCGACTGCGTATTTGATGGAAAATGATTTATATAAAGATGAAATTTTATCTTTGTTAAATACTTTTGGTAAAGCCATAGGTTTGCAAAATGAAAAAGAATTTGATGTGGCTATGGTTTTAAGTGGCTGTGCTCCTGCGTTTTTGGCTTTGGTAGCAGAAAGTTTAGCAAATGCAGGTGTGAAAAATGGTCTAAAAAATGAGCTTAGTTATGAGCTTACTCGTGCTTGTTTTGAAAGCTTTAGTGCTTTATTTAATCATACACATCCTGCTATTATTAAAGAAAAAATTTGTTCTCCAGCAGGAGTGACTATAAGAGGAGTTGAGGCTTTAGAAAAAAGAGCTTTGCGCGGTGCTTTTTTTGAAGCTTTTAATGTAAGTTTAAACAAATGAAGCAAGCTTTTAGTCTCCTAGAGCTTGCTTTTTGTATTGTAATTTTATCTTTTGTTTTTGGATCTTATTATCTTATATTTGCAAATAAATCTTTAAATATTATATGGCAAAATCAAATCCTTTTTAATGAAGAAAAAGAATTATTTATGCAAAATCCTTCATATAAAGCAAAAGAAGTAAATATAAATACTTATAACTTTTTAGAATACACTAGTGATGAGTTTAAACTCAAATCTTTAAAAATAAAAGATTTATCCTATAAAGAAGCCTTTATAGATGAAAAAAGCTTTTAGTTTATTAGAGCTTGCGCTAAGCCTTGTTATCTTGGGTGTATTGATTATTGTCTTAAGCAATCCGGCTATACATCTTTATAATCATAGTTACAAAATTAAAAATTCCAACACAGTATTTTTAAATTTAAATCAAACTTTGCTTAGTATGGAAAAAATTTATCATTCTTGTTTAAATGCGACATTGACAAGTAGTTCTTTTGAGTGCTATATGAGTGCAAATGATGATATTTTTTATGATGTATCATTGAAAAAATTAAACTTTAGTGGCATTATTTTAGAAAACAATGAAAGTTTTTTTAGTCCAAAAAGCAATTTACATTTTATAGAAAATGGAAATTCTAAAGGAATTTTAAGTAATTATAAAGATATGCATAGTGAAAAAAAGTTAAAAATATATGCTAATGATTATATGTATTTTTATGATATAAAAAATTCAAAAATTTATAAAGCATTAGTGAATGATAGAGAGAAAATCCATTTTAATAATGAGAAATTTAGTGGATTTTATACTATTTTATATGCTTATGTTAGAGTATATTTAGAAAATGAAAATATTTATATGCAAATAGATGATTTAAATCATAACAAACGATCTTTTTTACTAGCTCAAAATATTTCAAAGCTTATTTTTAAGCAAGATGATAAGGCGCTAAAAGTTTTAATATGCGATAAAAGTCAAAATGAATGTTTATTTAAGTGGATGTTTTTATGAAAAAATCGTTTGCTATGGTTTATACAATATCTTTTATTTTATTTATCTCTTTTGTTATGGTATTTATAATAAAAATTTCTTCATATTCTCCAAGAATTATGAAAGATTTAACTCTTTATACTCAAGGAAAGATTTTGCTTTATGATACAAAAGAGCTTTCTAAATATTTTTTATATCAAGCCTATTTAGAGGGTAAAGAATGTTTAAATGAATATAATTTTGAATATAATAATATAAAAATACAAATTGATTATGCTTATCCTTTAGGTGAATGTAAAGGATATAAATTGATAGCAAATGATGCTAATGCAAAAAGCATTATAGCTGTAAATATTAGTGTGTTACTAAATGGTAATAAAGCGGTAAATGAAGAAGTGTTTTTACAAAAAAGTTTTTTTGTTTATCCTAAATTAGATTGAATGTAAGTTTGAACTCCAATAGCTATCATTTTTACCCCCATAGCCATAATAAAAACTAAAGCAATACGTGAAAAAACATAAAGTACAAGTTTTCCTATGACTTTTTCAATGGTAGCTGAAAAGTGAAATAAAGCAAAAATAAAAGCAAAGGTAAGTAGTACAGAAGCTATAGCTATAGTTAAATTTTGATCTTCTGAAATAACCACTATCGTTGAAAGTGTTCCAGGTCCTACTAGCATAGGAAATGCCATTGGAACTATACTTTTTTTCAATAATTCTTTATGACTTAATCCTTGATAATGTTGAAATTGAGAACTTGATGGAGTAAAAAGTAAGTTTTTAGTACTCATAATGATTAAAATCAAACCGCCCGCAACTCGTAAATCATTAATATCTATTTTAAATAAATATTTCATGATAAATGGTCCAGAAAGTAAAAAAACTAAAACAATACAAAATGCAGTATAGATGATATTTCTAAAAAGTTTTTTTCTTGTATCAGCATCTAAGCCCTCAGTCATTGCAAGAAATTGAGGAAGATTTCCAAAAGGATTCAAAACTGCTATAATAGCAACAGAAGCAAGTAAAATAGCATAAATTTCAGATTCTATATCTGAAAACATAAGACAACCTTTTATTTTCCCAAGCTTAAAAGCTTGGGTTTGATTTAATAATTATAGCCCTTCAAAAGGATTAGTAACAACTTCTTTTCTATCTACGATATAAGGGATAAGTGCTACATGTCTTGCACGTTTAATAGCAACTTCAACCATTTCTTGGTGTTTTTTGCTAGTACCTGTTAAACGGCGTGGCATGATTTTAAATCTTTCTGATAAAGCATGTTTTAGCAATGCTGTATCTTTATAGTCTATAAAATCAACTTTAGCTTCTGTATATTTGCAATATTTACGTGAATATTTTCTTTTTTCTGCCATGTTTTTTCCTTTAAAATGGTAATTCTGTATCATCATCATATTTATCAATATCAATTTCCTTCATAGGAGCTTCCTTTTGAGGATTTTGATAAGTATTAGATGGGTTTGTTCTAGTTTGTACTTGAGCATAAGGGTCAAAACTTTGTTGTTGGTTAAAATTTTGATTATAGCCATAATTTTGATTGTCAAAATTGTTTTGTTGGTTATTTTGTACAGTTGAACCTAGCATTTCTAAATTCTCAACTTGAATGCTGTGTTTTGATCTATTTTGTCCATTTTGATCGCTCCACTGCTCAAATCTCAAACGACCTTCAATTAAAACTTTACTACCTTTGTTAAGGTATTGATTAGCAATCTCTGCTGTTCTACCAAAAAAACTAATGTCGATAAAGCAGGTTTCTTCTCTTTTTTCTCCTGTATTTGTACTAAATCTTCTTGTTACAGCTATAGCAGAAGAGCCTATTGCGCTACCTGATGGAGCATAGCGCATCTCTATATCCCTTGTAAGATTACCTACTAAAACGACTTTATTAAACATTAATTAGCCTTCTGTACTTTCGCTAGCTTTGATTTCTTTTTTATTTTGTTTGATACCTTTGCTTAGTTTTTCCCAAGCTGCTATTTCTTTTTTATTTTCATATTTTACGATTAAAAATCTAATTACTTCTTCAGTGATTCTTAATACCCTTTCAAGCTCTGCTATTAAATTTGTAGGAGCTTTGAAATAAATCACAAAATAAGTTCCTCTTTCGTATTTTTTAATTTTGTATGCAAGTTTTCTTGTTCCCATTGGAACTACGCTTTCAATTTCTGCGCCATTTTTTGTAAGGACTTCTTTTACGAATTCCAACTTAGCACTTACTTCTTCTTCTGTAAGTGTCGGTTTTAATATGAATAAAACTTCATAATGTCTCATTTAATTTCTCCTTATGGATATAAAGCCTAAAATTTTTAGGCAAGGATTTTGCATAAAATGCAAATTTTATTTTACCATAAGTTTTCTTAATTTAACTTTTTAATATGGAGCTAAGTTGTAAAAGTGTTGCGATTAAAAACTCTTTTTTTTCTATTTTAGAATTCTTTTTTAATTCATATTCGCAATTACAAAGTGCTAAAAAGATATGTTTATATTGTGATATTTTGATCACAAGAGCTTGTTTTTGAAGATTTTGTGCCACAGAAATAGGCGGGGCATAGCCTAAAATTTCTTTTAAGTCTAAATTTCCATAAATTTTAACATGTAAAGCAATTTTAAAAAGTCTATAAAAATTTGCATATAAGGCGTTAATCAGTGCTATTTCATTATAATTTTCTAAAATATTTTCAAGTTCGTTTCTTAAATCTTGTTTTTGCATTAATTTATCAAAAAAACTTTCAAAGCTAATAGTACTTAAACTATAACAATGCTCTTGAATGATTTTTTCATCGATATTTAAACCACTAAATTTATTTAACTCATTAGCTGCTAAATACAAATTCTCATTAAAATTATAAAAAAGAGCATAGAGGGCATTTTGAGTGATGTTAATATTTAATTCTTTAGCTTTTAAAGCTAGTAATTCCATACCTTCTTTAGCTGAATTTACCTTATAAAATCTACAAAAATTATTAGCAAAAATTTTCTCCGCTTCGCTTTGTTTGGAGCTTTCATCATAAATTTCAAGTAAAAAATAATTATCTTGCGAATTTTGACAAAGCTGTAAAAGTTGTTTGAGTTCTTTGCTTGGGATTTTCTTTTGAGTTTTGATTTCTAGCAGTTTTCTCTCGCTAAATAAAGAAGCACTAGATAAATAATCATGGGCTTGCTTAAAATCATATTCTTCAAAATAAAATCTTAAACTCTCATCAAAAGAGTATTTGTCTTTAATAAATTTAGCATAAAGCTCTATTTGGAAATTATCCGCTCCATAAAGTAAGAAATAATTAGGAAAACTATTGCTATTAAGTAAGCTTTGGAGTTGATTTTTATACATTTTGGTTTCTTTCTAAACTAAAATGCTTGGTAATTTTGCCAAAAATTTTAGCACTAACAATATCTACTTCAGTGATTTCTACTTCTACATTTTCTAATAAATTTGCCCTTGAACCTATGATGGTAATCAAAGCTCCTTTAATTTCATTATTTAATTTTACTTGTAATGAACTTTGATTTTCTACCACCAAAGCCTTAAATCTTTTTCCTATATTTTCTTTTGCCCATCTTGCAAATTTTCTATCCATGAAATGCCAAGCAACTTTATCCGCCTCTCTTTCTAGTAAGCTTAATTCCTCACAAGTACTTTGTATATTTAAAAGCAAATAATTAAACATTTTTTCATCATTGTTGATTTTAGCTTTTAAAAGTCTATGTAAAATAAGATCAGAATATCTTCTAATAGGGCTTGTAAAATGGGTATATTTATCAAAACCTAAGCCAAAATGTCCCGCATTTTCACTAGAATATTCTGCCTTTTTTTGCGCTTTGATGATGAGCTTATCTACTTCTTCTCTTATATTTAGCTCATTTGCTAAGACTTGAATGTCTTTAAATAATTCTATGACATTATTTTTAGGATTAATATCTATACTAAGCGTTGAAAGATCAACTAGTAATTGATCTATTTTTTTATAATCAGGACTTAAGTGATTTCTAAAAACTCCTATATCAATGAGTTTTGCTGCAGCTTTATTAGCTAAAAGCATACAATCTTCGATTAAATTATGCGAGGCCGTGTCATTTTCAAGGCGTGTTTTTATGAGTTTATTATTTTCATCTAAAGTCATTCTTAGCTCTTGGGTTTTAAACTCACAAGCATTTTTTAATCGTTTTTTGCGTAAATTTTGAGTGATTTTAAAAACTTCATAAAGCCAATTAATTGCACCTAAATCTTCTTGCGTTTGTAAATACTCATCAACTTCATCATAATCAAAACGGCGCTTTGAGTTAATAATAGCCTCGAAAAGCTCTTCTTTAATCACTTCATTGTTTTGATCTAAGCTTATTTTAAAACAAAATGCTAACCTATCTTCATTAGGTTTTAGTGAGCAAATATTTTCACTCAAAGCTCTTGGCAACATAGGTATAGCAATATGAGGAAAATAAATCGAAAAACCCCTTGATCTTGCTTCTTTATCAATGGCGCTATAAGCATGCACATAAGCGCTTACATCAGCTATGGCTACATAAATAGCATGCTCATTTTTATCATAATAAATTGCATCATCAAAATCTTTTGCATCAATTGGATCAATGGTACAAAAATTTAAATTTCTAAGATCTTTTCTTGATGGATACATACTCGCATCAACTTCATTTCCATAAGCTCTTGCTTCATTTTCACATAAATTATCAAAAATTGCATTTTTATTAAAAAGTGCTAAGGAAATTTTTTCATCTACAAAATCATCATCAATATGCCCTATCACTTCAGTGATATTATTATCATGATTTTCTATTTTTAAAATAGTTCCTAAAGGCAGAGCTTTTAAAGATTTTTGAGAGGCTTTTAAGACACATGTAAGTCCTGTTTGAATATTTACTCCAAGGACTGCTTCTCCGTATTTTTTAGTCATAACCAAAGAAGTTTCGTGGGCTCTTTTAAGTATTAAAATAACTTTAGCACTTGGGCGCTTTTTTTTAAGAGGGAGTAATTTTGCCACAACTATATCAGCATAATTTGCTCCTTTTAAATTTTTATTTTCTATGAGTAAATCACGCTTAAAAGCAGGATCAAAACTTTCTAAAAATCCCGTTCCATTAACAGAAATATCAATCTTACCAAAAGTAAAGCCATCTTTTAAATAGTATTTATTTTTATAAAATTTAATAATATCACAAGTTAATAATTCTCTAATGATTTGCTTGTTTTTATTGGTAATTTCATTGGCATTTAGGCCATAACTTAGTTGATTAAATAATTCTTTCATAAGACTCTTTATAGTAATTTTTCAAAACTTAAATTTTATCATAAAAGGATTAAATTTATATTTTTTAGTTATAATCTTTGCTTTAATTTTAATTTTAGGAGTGCATAATGGCTGTATCAATTTATTATGATAAAGATTGTGATATTAATTTAATAAAATCAAAAAAAGTAGCTATTATAGGTTTTGGCTCTCAAGGTCATGCTCATGCTATGAATTTAAGAGATAGTGGTGTAGAAGTGATCATAGGCTTAAAAGAGGGTGGGCAAAGTTGGGCAAAAGCTCAAAAAGCAAATTTTATAGTAAAAAGCGTAAAAGAAGCTACCAAAGAAGCAGATTTGATTATGATTTTAGCTCCTGATGAAATTCAAAGTGAAATTTTTAATGAAGAAATTAAACCTGAATTAAAAGTAGGTAAAACTCTAGCATTTGCACATGGATTTAATATCCACTATGGGCAGATTGTTGCTCCAAAAGGCATAGATGTGATTATGATAGCTCCTAAAGCTCCTGGTCATACTGTAAGACATGAATTTAGTATAGGTGGGGGTACTCCTTGTTTAATTGCTATCCACCAAGATGAAAGTAAAAATGCTAAAAATTTAGCTTTAAGTTATGCTAGTGCTATAGGCGGTGGTAGAACAGGTATTATAGAAACGACTTTTAAAGCTGAAACTGAAACAGATTTATTTGGTGAGCAAGCAGTGCTTTGTGGAGGACTTAGTGCTTTAATCCAAGCTGGTTTTGAAACCTTAGTTGAAGCAGGGTATGAGCCTGAAATGGCGTATTTTGAGTGTTTACATGAAATGAAATTAATTGTGGATTTGATTTATCAAGGCGGTATTGCTGATATGAGATATTCTGTTTCTAATACAGCTGAATATGGAGATTATATCACAGGGCCTAAGATTATTACCAAAGAAACTAAAGAGGCTATGAAAGGTGTTTTAAAAGACATACAAAATGGAAGTTTTGCTAAAGATTTTATCTTAGAAAGAAGAGCAAATTTTGCAAGAATGCACGCAGAGCGTAAATTAATGAATGATTCTTTGATAGAAAAAACAGGACGCGAACTTCGCGCTATGATGCCTTGGATTAGTGCTAAAAAATTAGTTGATAAAGATAAAAACTAATTTGAAAACTATAAATAAAAAATACAAAGTGCTTTTAGCACTTTGTTTGGTTGTGTTTGGAATTTTTCTTTTTGCATTTGGAGCTTTGTTTTTAAAAAAAGAAGAAAATAAAGTTTTAGATTTCAATCAAACCATAATTCAAAAAGAACCATTACTACCCACAAAAGAGCAAGAAAATAATTTTAGTTTTAATGATATAAATTTGACTTTAGAAAATGAAAAATTAGAATTTTTAGATAAAAATATTAGTGAAATTTTAAATTTAAACCCTGCAAATACAGAGTTAAATCAAACTAAAGAGGATAATCAAACTTTAATTTTAGAAGTAATAGATCAAAATACAAGCAAAGAATTAAACAACAAAGAGCAAAATATATCAGATAAAAACGAGGATAATAAAACTCAAATTCTAGTACAAAAAAATACCAAACCTCGTCTAGCAATTATTATAGATGATATGGCAAGTCACGCTCATGTAGATATGCTTAAAAAAACAAATTTAAAATTAATCCCATCTTTTTTTCCACCTGATAAACGCCATCCTTATACAGCTGAGTTCGCAAAGGATTTTGACTTTTTTATGGTGCATTTGCCCCTTGCTGCTATAAAATATGACAAGGCAGAATTAAATACTTTACACCCTAGCGATGATATGCAAAAAATAAGCAAGCGTGTAGCTTTTGTAAAAGAACAATTTCCAAAAGTAAAATTTATTAACAACCATACAGGAAGTTTATTTACTGCAAATAAGCAGGCTATGGAAAAATTATTTAGCGCCTTTAAACAAAATGATTTTATTTTTGTAGATTCAAGAACCATAGGAAATTCTAAAGCTAAAAATTTAGTAAGTCATTTTGAACAACCTTATATAGCTAGAGATGTTTTTTTGGATAATGAAGATGATATAGCATATATTAAAAATCAACTCAAACAAGCAGTAGAAGAGGCAAAAAAGAAAGGTTTTGCTATCGCTATTGGTCATCCAAGAGAAAAGACTTTTAAGGCCTTGGTGCAAAGTAAAGAATTGCTAAATTCAGTTGAGCTTGTGTATTTAAATGAAATTTATTGAGAATATTGAAGATTTTAAAAATCTTTTAAATCCGCCTTCAAAGATTTATTATAAAGGTAATTTAGAGCTTTTAAATGCTAGAAAAGTAGCTGTTATAGGTTCTAGAAAAATGAGTGTTTATACTAAAAATTGTCTTGTTGAATTGGTGACTTTGTTAAAAAAAGCTAAGGTTTGTGTGGTAAGTGGCGGGGCTTTGGGGGTTGATATCCAAGCAGCTAAAATAGCTTACCCTCAAACCATAGCTATATTTGCTAATGGGCTTGATGAGATTTATCCAAAAGCAAACACAAATGAAATTTTAAATATTTATGAAAATGCATTAGCCTTAAGTGAAAATGAAGGAAATTACAAGGCAAAACCCTATGATTTTTTATTAAGAAATAGACTTATTATTGCTTTAAGCGAGGTTGTTATAATAGCTCAAGCTGATTTAAAAAGTGGTTCTATGCAAAGTGCAAGACTTGCTTTGGGTATGAATAAACCTATATATGTATTACCTCATAGGAAAAATGAAAGCGAAGGAACAAATTTGCTTTTAGCTACAAAAAAGGCAAATTTAATTCATGATTTTGATGAATTTGCAAAAATGTTTGGAGAGCTTCATTATGAGCAAAGTGAAGATGATTTGTTAAGTTTTTTAAAACATGAAGACGATTTAGAAAAAGTTTTGAAAAAATTTGGCGATAAAGTTTATGAGTATGAACTTGAGGGTTTAGTAGAAATATCTGGAGTGAAAATAAGATCTTGCTTATGAAAACTTTAGCATTAGATATAGGCTTAAAGCGTATTGGTGTTGCACTGTGTATTAATAAAAGCATAGCTATGCCACTTGAAGCTATTATTAGAAAAAATCGCAATCAAGCAGCAAATGAGGTAAAAAAGTACATCAAAGAGTATGATATAAATACTTTAGTAGTAGGAATTCCTTTAGGTGGATCTAGTGAAGATGAAATGCGAAAAAGGGTGGAACATTTCATATCTTTACTTGATTTTGACAAAGAAGTTTTTTTTGTCGATGAGAGTTTTAGTTCTAAAAATGCACAAGAACTTGGCATGGTGAATTTAAAGAAAAAAGATGGCAAACTTGATTCTTTAGCTGCGTATTTGTTTTTAAAGGATTTTTATGGCCTTACTTGATTTAAATACAACTTTAGATGAAATTTATACAAAAGAGCAAAAAGAACAAATCCTTCAAAGTTTTAATCAAGAAAAATATGTCAATATTTTTAGAAATTCCTTGCTTGTTGATAATGATGAATTAGAAGAAATTTTAAATAATGAAAATATAGAATTTGAAAAAATTGATCTGAATTGTTATAAAATTCCAAGTATTTTCAAAAGCAAATTAAGTTCACTGAAAGCTTTTAGTGAGGGTAAGTTTTATATACAAAATTATTCTTCGTATTTATGCGCTAAAACTTTGGGTGTTAAAGCTGGCGAGAGTGTATTGGATATGTGTGCAGCTCCTGGTGGAAAAAGTCTAAATTTAGCTAATTTTATGCAAAATGAGGGTTATTTAGCAAGTTGTGAATTATCTAAAACACGTTTTTTTACCTTAAAAAAAACTATGGAAAATTATCAAGTTAAAATTGCAAAATGTTTCTTAAAAGACGCACGCATTATAGGCAAGGCTTGTCCTTTGAAATTTGATAAAATTTTACTTGATGCACCTTGCTCAACTTTTGCAAAAATGGGTTTTGAAATCCAAAAAAACACAAAAGAAATTAAGCAAATTGCAAATTTGCAAAAAAAGCTTTTGCATTCAGCATTATTAGCTTTAAAACATGGCGGAGAATTAGTATATAGCACTTGTACATTTTTAAGAGAAGAAAATGAAGCGGTTTTAGAAAATGCATTAAGAAATGAAAATTTTAAATTAGAATTGCTTGATTTTAATTTGATTAATGTTGATTTTATATGTGCAAAGAGTGATGAATTTGATTTATCATTTGCTAAAAGAGTTTTACCAGATGACTATGCAGATGGGTTTTTTATAGCAAAAGTGAAAAAATATTAAAAATCAATAAAATTAAATGTGAAAAATGTTTTTTAGTTTAAAACTTAAAGTGCTATTTTTAGGTGCTTAGAAGCTAAAATCACACTGTGAAACTCTTGTGAATAAAACGATGAAATTTTGAAAACTTAAATTAAAGTAGTAGTAAATAAACGTAATAAAAAATATATAAAGATAAATAAGCACGAAGCTTATTTATCTCTTAAGTTTAATTCGCTAATTAATTTAGAATAAGCTTGATAATCTTTTCTTTTTAGATAAGATAAAAGTCTTTTTCTTTGACCAACAAGCTTTAAAAGACCTAAGCGAGAAGAAAAATCTTTTTTGTAGATTTTTAAATGTTCTGTTAAATCTGAAATTCTTGCACTTAAAAGTGCGATTTGAACTTCTGGAGAACCTGTATCTCCTTCTTTTCTAGCAAATTTTGCAACTATTTCTGCTTTTTTAGCCGAATCTAAAGCCATAATAGACCTCCTGAGCGGTATTAAAATAAAAAGTGTAATTATAACTAAAAAACCAAAAAGAATGCTGAAATTTAAAAAATATGAAATTTAATATTTATCGATACTTATTTTTGATATAATAAGAATTTTTATTAATAACCAATAATATATTTTATTTATAACTTGAAAGGAACAAATGTTATTTACCAAAGCTAGCGAATATGCTTTATTATCTTTAATTCATATAGCAAAATCCCAAGAACCACAAGATGTAGATACTATGTCAAATGTCTTAGATATACCTAAAAGTTTTTTAGCAAAAATTTTACAAGCTCTTGCTAAAGATGCACTTTTGAAGTCTTACAAGGGAGCTAAGGGTGGTTTTGCGCTTATTAAGCAGCCAAGTGAATACACTTTAAAAGAAATTATCAATAGCGTAGAGAAAAAATCTATTAATGTTTTTGAATGTAGTAATGGAATTTGTCCTTCTCAAAAAGAGGATAATTGCAAAATTATGCCAGTTTTAGTGAAACTTCAAAATAAAATCGATGATTTTTTAGTTTCTATTACCTTAGAGGATATTATTCAAAATAATGGCTAAAAGAGATATTTTTAGCTTAGTATTGCCTTGGGTTGCTCCGCTTGTTGCACCTATTTTAAAGGCAAAAAGTTTAACTATAGTAGCCGTAATTATTGCAATTTTAGCAATTATTATAGTGCCTTTACCAAGTATAGTTTTAGACTTTTTTCTTGCTTTAAGTATTGCCATTTCGGTTTTAATTATTTTAATTTCTTTGTATATACCAAAGCCTACGGATTTAACAACTTTTCCAACGTTGATTTTGATCATCACACTTTTTAGGCTTTCACTTAATATTGCTACAACGCGTATGATTTTGAGTGAGGGTCATCAAGGTCCAGCAGCTGTTAGTGATATAGTGGCAAGTTTTGGTGAATTTGTTGTTGGTGGCAATTATGTTATAGGTATGGTTATTTTTTGTATTTTGGTTTTGATTAATTTTATGGTTGTAACCAAAGGTAGTACAAGGGTTTCTGAGGTTCAAGCAAGATTTACCCTTGATGCAATGCCAGGTAAGCAGATGGCTATTGATGCGGATTTAAATGCGGGTTTGATTGATGAAAAAACTGCACGCGCAAGACGCCAAGAAATTATAGCCGAAGCAAATTTTTATGGAGCAATGGATGGTTCTTCTAAATTTATAAAAGGGGACGCTGTTGCTGGGATTATCATCACCATTGTAAATTTAATTGGTGGGTTTATGATAGGTTATTTTCAGCATGATATGGAGCTTGGAGAATGTGCTTCAACTTATACTATATTAACAATAGGTGATGGACTTGTTTCTCAAATTCCTGGGCTTATCACTTCAACAGCAACTGCAATTATCATTACGCGTGCTAGTAAAGATGAGGATAATTTTGCTGAAGGTTCTATTAATCAGCTTTTGGGAGAATACAAAACACTATTAATTGTAGGTTTTGTTTTATTTATTTTTGCTTTAGTGCCTGGTTTACCGCATTTTTCTTTGGGTTTTATGGCTTTGGTGTTTTTGGGTCTTGGTTATATGATAAAACAAGTACAAGAAGGTAAAATTCAAATCAATACAATTTCGGCTAAAAAATCTCAAGAAGCTGATGAGCAAGAGCAAGCTAAGCCTCAAAAACGCAGTGAGGAAGAAATTTTAAAAGAAGAAGAAAACAAAATCACAGATATTTTAAAATTAGAAATTTTAGAATTAGAATTAGGCTATGGACTTATTAAATTAGCAGAAAGTGAATTAACAGAGCGTATTAGATCAACAAGACGCAATATAGCTCAAAGTTTAGGCTTTTTGATGCCAAAAATTAGAATTAGAGATAATTTGCAATTAAAGCCTAATGAATATACTTTCAAGCTCAAAGGTGTGGGTATAGCTAGTGCTGAAATTTATCCAGATAAATATCTGGCTATGGATAGTGGTTTTATAACTGAACCTATCGAGGGTATAGCTACTAAAGAACCTGCTTTTAATTCTGATGCTTTGTGGATAGAATCATCTTTAAAAGATGAGGCAACGCTAAATGGTTATATTGTAATTGATCCAGCAAGTGTGATTTCAACCCATATGAGTGAGCTTATAAAAGCTAATGCTTCAGAGCTTTTAACTAAACAAGAGGTTCAAAATTTATTGGATAAAATCAAAAATGATTATCCTATCGTAGTAGATGATTGTTTAAGAGTTGCTAGTATAGGTTTAATTCAAAAAGTTTTAAAAGCTTTACTTAAAGAGCATATTCCTATTAAAGATATGCTTACAATTTTAGAATCAATTAGTGATATAGCTGAAGTAAGTAAGAGTTTGGATATGATTATTGAGCATGTAAGAGCTTCTTTAGCAAGAGCAATTACAAATTTATATGTGGATGAAAAAGGGCAAATTAGCTTTTATATTTTTGATGCTGCTGCGGCTGCAAAATTAATGGAGCATGTGCAGTTTAAAGATGGTTCGTATCATTTAATGATAAATGTAGCTCAAACCGGCGCTTTAGTAGAAGCTTTAAAAGCTGAACTTGCAAGTGTGGCAAATACAAGAATTAAACCTTTCTTGCTTTGTGTTGAGCCACAACTTAGAAAATTTATTGCTGATATTTGTTCTAATTTTGGTATTAATATTACGGTTTTGAGTTTTGCTGAGATTGCAGAAAACACCAAATTTGAAACAGAAGGTATCATAAAAGTTGATAATTTATAAAGGAAAAATATGAAAATTTATCATCTTTCACATACAGATTTAGACGGCTATGCTTGTCAGTATGTGCTAGATTTTTATTTTAAGAATTGTTATTTTTATAATTCTAATTATGGTAAAGAGATTAATGAAAATTTTAATGTGATTTTTAAAAATATAGAGGAAGATTTAAAGCAAAATCCTAATGAAGAATTTGTGATTTTAATCACGGATTTAAATTTAACTTTAAGTCAATGTGAAGATTTTCAAAAAGCTATAGAAGGCAAAAAAATCAAACTTTTACTTTTAGATCATCATCAAAGTGGCTTAGAATGTATGCAAAAATATCCTTGGTATTTTTTAGATGATAAAAGATGTGCTACTAAGATTGTTTATGATTTTTTTAGTAAATGTTATGGCGAAAATAAGGCTTTGTCAGACTTTGTAGATGTGGTAAATGCAGTAGATATTTGGTTGAGTGAAGATGAGAATTTTGAACTTGGAAAAGTACTGCTTGGTATGGTTTCTGGAGCAAAAGAAATCAATAGAGTAATGTTTGCACAAGAAAATATCAAATATCTTTTTTATCTTTTTGATGTTTGTAGAAAATACATTCATCAAAAAAATGCTCATATTAATTTAGATGATGATTTGCATGGCTTAAAAAAATCTTTTTTTAAAAAAGAAAATGATGACACCTTAAGCAATTTAATTTCCAAATTTGTGATAGAAAGACTAAGTGTAAATAAAGAAAAATTTAGTGTATTTTATAAAGGAAGTAAAGGTTTATTAACTTCAAATATAGGTAATACTTCTGTAATTGGAAATGATTTTTTAATGCAAAATCCTGATTTTGATTTTTTCGTTGATCTTAGTTCAAGAAAAACCTTAAGTTTTAGAGCAAATAATAAAATCGATGTGAGTTTGATGGCTAAAAGTTTGGTCAATGGAGGAGGGCATAAAAATGCTAGTGGTGGATTGTTCGCTGCGTATAAAGATAGCTCTAACTATGATTTTATAAAAGCACAATTTGTGGATTTAATTAAAAGCAAAGAATTAAAGGAAAATAATGAAAACAAATCATGATTTTAAAGAAGAAATAGAAAATTTACAATATGAATTAAGCATAGTTTTAGAGGCAATGCTCTTGTTTGCTGGGGTAAAAAGAGTAAAATTAGAAAAAGCAATTGAGGCTTATATTGATTGTATTGATGAGGTTTGTCAAAATACTCAAAAAGAAGGAGTTGATGAGATCTTAGAAGTAGTAGAGTACTTAAAAAATCATCATAAAGATTTATTTGAATGAAAATTTTATTATTGCTTTTTGCGGGAATTTTTTCTTATGCAAATATCTATGAAGATTTAAGCGATTTTGCTTACAATAAACAAAACACGCTAAATTTAAGCTCAAGTCAAGCTTTGTTTTTAGAATACAAACAAAACAAACAAGCTTGCGTAGATATAGTGCTTGCTAAAAATAAGGCTTTCGTGGTTAAAATTTATCCATTATGTGAAAATTTAAACGAAAAAAGTCTAAATGAGTACTTAAATACGCAATTTATAAGCTTATACACTAAAGATTTATCAAAACTAAGAAAAGAAATTGCTGATATTAAAAACATAATGCGTGATTTTATGATTTATTATACCTTACATCAATCTTTTGCAAATGAAATTAAAAAAATGAGTAAAAATGATAAATTACAAGCGTATAAACTAGATGAGAAAAAAGGTGGAAAAATTCTTTACAGGGTTAATAATCAAGCTTGTGTAGTTTTTGATTTATATTTAGATGAAAATTTACAAGCTAGTATGCAAATAAGCGGAATGGAAAATTTAGATAAAACTTGTATGGAGTTAATCTCATCTCCTGATTTTAAAGACTTATCTTTTACAAAAGAGGGTATGAAAAAATATAAATTAAAAAACTAATCTAAAAAATCTTAAATAATATAATTTTAAAATTCTACTTAAAGCCATTTTTTTTCTTTCTATATTAGAAAACACATAAGCTTCTAGATCTTGCTTTTCTCTTAAAGTAAGATTTTTCATTGTTATAAACCTTTTAAAAAATATTGCTATATGCAATTATATTATCTTTTCTTTTAAAAAAACTGAAAAATAAATTTTTATATATTATATATAAATAACTAAATAAACTTTAGTTATATAGACTAAATAATTTTAAATATTTTTATTTAAAAATAACTTGACATTATTATACTAAAGTTGTATAATTATTTTGTCACTTAAAAACATTGAGTGCTAAATTAAAAACTAAGGTTTTATAGTGAAGTCTTATAGTAAAAAAGATTTAATTTTAAAAACCATCATTGAGACCTATTTAGATGGTAATAATCCTGTGGGTTCTAATGAGTTAAATCATAAAGTTAGCATACCTGCTTCTACTATAAGAGTTTATTTTAAAAAATTAAGCGATGAGGGTGTATTAACACAACTTCATATTAGCAGTGGTCGCATACCAACCTTTACTGCTATGAAGGCTTATTGGTATGAGCAACTTTGCGAAGATGAGATTGTGATTAACGATCTTGCTTTGCTAGAGTTTTTGCTTGATAAGTTTGAAATTTATACCTTAGTTTATGGTGGTGATGAGCTTATTTTGCAAGATATTACTAAGGTTAATGATAAATTTATCATACTTGATTTTGGACAAAATGAGTTGATTTTAAGATTTAGTCAAGATAGTTTAATTTTCTTACAAAGACTTATAGGACTTGATCTAAAAAGTATTGAAAATTTAGCTTTTAGAGTTGAGTTTAAAGAGTTGTTAGAAAAAATTGCTATGTTAAAAGATGCTATGGTTTATTATAGATATAATGAGAGTAAAGCTTATCAAATTTATCAAAATGATGAATTTGCTAAGCTTTTATCTCCTCAAATTGGATTTTATTTTAACGATAAATTGCAATTTGATCCTTTATTTGAAGAGGGTTTTATGGGATTAAAGCTTAAGAGTACATTTTTAGGTAAAGAATCTAATGTGGTTTTTGCCGGTAGTGTGTATTCTGATTTTAAAACAATGTTAAATATTATAAAGGAGGCTGCGTGAGCGAAGAAAAGCAAAATGAGCAAATGCAAGAAGAAGCAGTGGAAAATTCAGAAAGTCAAAACAATGAATTAGAAAAACTTCAAGCAGAGTATAATGAGTTAAAAGATACTTATTTAAGAGCAAATGCTGAATTTGAAAATATCAAAAAAAGAATGGAAAAAGAAAAAATTGCAGCAACAATTTATGCAAATGAAAGTTTTGCTAAAGATTTGCTTGATGTAGTTGATGCATTAGAGGCGGCTATTAATGTAGAAGCCAATGATGAATTAAGTTTAAAAATCAAAGAAGGGGTTCAAAACACTTTAGATTTGCTTTTGAAAAAACTTGAAAAACATATGGTTAAGGTAATAGAAGCAAATGGTGAGTTTGATCCAAATTTACATGAGGCGATGTTTCATGTTGAAAGTGCTGATCATGAAAGCAATCATATCGTTCAGCTTTTACAAAAGGGCTATATGATGAATGATAGAGTGATTAGATCAGCAAAAGTTAGTGTTGCAAAATAAAATTTAATAAAAAGGATAAAAAATGGCAAAAGTTATAGGTATAGATTTAGGTACAACAAATTCTTGTGTGAGTGTATATGAAAGAGGTGAGAGTAAGGTTATCCCAAATAAAGAAGGTAAAAATACTACTCCTTCAGTAGTTGCTTTTACAGATAAAGGTGAAGTTTTAGTTGGAGATAGCGCTAAGCGTCAAGCTGTGACTAATCCTGAAAAAACTATTTATTCTATAAAAAGAATTATGGGTTTAATGATCAATGAAGAAGCAGCAAAAGAAGCTAAAAATCGCTTGCCTTATCATATCACAGAGAGAAATGGAGCTTGTGCGATTGAAATAGCAGGTAAAATTTATACTCCACAAGAAATTTCAGCAAAAGTTTTAATGAAATTAAAAGAAGATGCAGAGGCTTTCTTGGGTGAAAAAGTAGAAGATGCGGTTATTACTGTTCCAGCGTATTTTAATGATGCACAAAGAAAAGCTACAAAAGAAGCAGGGCAAATTGCAGGATTGAATGTATTAAGAATTATCAACGAACCAACTGCAGCAGCTTTGGCTTATGGACTTGATAAAAAAGAAAGTGAAAAAATTGTAGTTTATGATTTAGGTGGTGGTACATTTGATGTTACTGTGCTTGAAACAGGTGATAATGTTGTAGAAGTTTTAGCAACTGGTGGTAATGCATTTTTAGGTGGTGATGATTTTGATAATAAATTAATCGACTTTTTAGCAAATGAGTTTAAAGATGAAACAGGTATTGATCTTAAAAACGATGTAATGGCTTTACAAAGATTAAAAGAAGCAGCTGAAAATGCTAAAAAAGAATTAAGTTCAGCTAATGAAACTAATATTAATTTACCATTTATCACAGCTGATGCAAGTGGTCCAAAACACTTAACTAAAACTCTAACAAGAGCTAAATTTGAAAGTATGATTGATGGTTTAGTTGCTGAAACTATTAGTAAAATTAACGAAGTAGTAAAAGATGCAGGGCTTGACAAAAATGAAGTAAAAGAAATCGTTATGGTGGGTGGTTCTACCCGTGTTCCACTGGTACAAGAAGAAGTTAAAAAAGCTTTTGGAAAAGAGCTCAATAAATCAGTAAATCCTGATGAAGTTGTTGCAATAGGTGCGGCAATTCAAGGTGCGGTTATTAAAGGTGATGTTAAAGATGTATTATTGCTTGATGTTACTCCGCTTTCTTTAGGTATTGAAACTTTAGGTGGGGTGATGACTAAAATCATCGAAAAAGGTACAACTATACCAACTAAAAAAGAGCAAGTTTTCTCAACTGCTGAAGATAATCAAAGCGCAGTTACTATCAATGTTTTACAAGGTGAGAGAGAATTTAGCCGTGATAATAAATCTTTGGGAAATTTCAATCTTGAAGGAATTCCACCAGCACCTCGCGGTATGCCACAAATTGAAGTAACTTTTGATATTGATGCAAATGGTATTTTAACAGTTAGTGCAAAAGATAAAGCTACAGGTAAAGCTCAAGAGATTAAAATCACAGGTTCAAGTGGACTAAGTGAAGAAGAGATCAATAACATGGTAAAAGATGCAGAGCTTCACAAAGAAGAAGATAGAAAACGCAAAGAAGCAGTAGAAGCTAGAAATGCTGCTGATAGCTTAGTGCATCAAGTAGAAAAATCTTTAAGTGAACTTGGAGATAAAGTAGGCGATGATGATAAAGCAAATATTCAAAAAGCTTTAGATGAGTTAAAAGAGATATTGAAAAATGCTAATGCTTCTAAAGAAGAAATTGAAAGCAAAATGAAAGCTTTAAGTGAAGTTTCTCATAAATTAGCAGAAAATATGTATAAAAAAGAAGAACCAAACGCTCAAAAGAAAAAAGACGATGATGTAATCGATGCCGAAGTTGAGTAAAAACTAAACTAGAAGCCTTGTTGCTTCTAGTTTAATCAATATATTTTTTGCAATCTTCCTTAAAATAATTTCTATCAAATCTTGCAAAATTATCATTATTTGGCACTTTATAACATTCACTGAAATTTTTAGCCTTAAGAATTTTGACATAAAAACTAGGAATGGCTATGTTGTTTTTAATGCGTTTTGGCTTATCATCATAAAGTACTAAATTTAAGACTTCTAATTCTTTGTTTTTCTTTGCTAAATATCTTTCTCTTTGTTCGATTTCATTCCAAATTTCTGCATTAATATCTTTTTTTTGCGGAGTTATGTTGCTCATTAAAAAAGTACTAAGTTGAGCTTGTGGGGTTGCATTCATGGATTGATTTGGCACGACATGTCCTCTTGTATAACCACTTCTTAGATAATCCTCCCAATAAGTTCTATATTTTTTAGGTATATTTGTATCTTCTTGAAATCTTGGGCGTTTTTTGATGTGTCCTTGATTTAAAATTTTAGCTTCTAGTTTATAGGCAATAGCCTTAGTGCCTTTATAATTATAATCATAACAATTAATATAATAATATTTATCCATCAATAAAGAGCAGTCTTTAAAATAAGCTTTAAAGCTAGGATGCAATTCATATTGAGTATAAGCAAAAGAGCTTAAAGCTAAGGCGCAAAGTGTTAAAACTTTTTTCATGCTAAAAGCTTTCTTACCATTTCATTAAGTCTTTTACTATCAACGCTTGCGCCAAAAGCTGCTTTAGCTTCTTTCATCAAAATACCTTGTTCTTTTAAAGAGTTAATTTGTAATTTTTCTATAAGTTTTTTTAGCTCACTTTCTAATTCCTCATCGCTAAGTTGTTTTGGTAAATAAGCACTTAAAATAGCTACTTCTTGGAGTTCCTTTTGTGCTAAATCTTCTCTAGAGCCTTTAGAAAAAGCCAAAGCTGCTTCATTTCGTTTTTTAATCTCGCTTGCAATGATTTTATATATTCTTTCATCATTAAGCGTAATTCTCTCATCAACTTCTATTTGTTTAAAGCTAGCATTAAGCGTTCTTAAAGTGTTTCTTTTAAAATTATCTTTATTACGCATAGCTTCTTTAATATTTTCTAAAATTTGATCTTTTAAACTCATTTTTTCTCCTTTAAAATTTGATATTTTTAAAATGCGCTATACACACACCTTCTCTAACACCATCATCAATCACAATGAGCTTTTGCTTATTAAATAAAGCAAAAAGTATCATTGAGCCTGCTATGAGGTATTTTTTTCTATTTTCTCCAAGATAAATTTTAGCTTTTTCTTGTTCTAAATTCCAAATTTTTAAAGCAAAATCAAAAAAATCTTTGCGTTTGAGTATTTTGCCATTTACACTTTCTTCTAAGTAATCTTTGTATTTTATGTTTTGTTTATAAGCACAAAGTGTGGTGGGTACTCCTGAATTTAGTATGAAAAAATTTCCTTTTAATTTTATATCTTTACTAAGATTAAAAGCTTTTAGGGCAAGTTGTTTTAAATGTGCAGGGTAGGGGCTTAGATGAATTTTTAATTTTTCATCTTTAATATGTGCAAGATTTTGTGGATATTTTTTAAAAAATCTTACATAAGCACTTGATTTTATAGCTTTAAAATGCATTCTTTCATAAAAACTAATAATTCCAAAATCATAACTTTTACTAAACTTTTCATTTGAAATTTCACAAGAAGCACCGCCTAAATCACAATAGTTTAGGTCTTTTCTAAAAAGCTTAAGAGCTTTAAGACGCTCTTGCATACCTAAAATGCTTAGTTTTGCTTCGGTTTTTGCATCGATTAATTTTATATCAAGTTTAAATTCTTTTTGAATTTTTTCAAAAATAAACTCAGTATTTTTTGCTTTTCTAAAAGCAGCTGTGGCGACTGCTTTAGCTTGACTTAAGTTATAATTTTTTTCTTTTAAGATTTTCAAAGCGCTAAAAATTCTTTCTATAGCTTCATCACTAATGGTGTCATTTTGCATATTTTTAGCTGTCCCTATGATAAATTCTTCGCTTTTTAATTTATTAAAATTCTCATCCATTAAAACAGCTCTTAATGTATTTGAACCCATATCAATACCTAGCACTAGCTCTCCTTAAAAAATTTAAAGTATAATAGCAAAAAACTTATAAGGAAAACTTATGCTTTTAGGGGTTAATATCGATCATATAGCAGTTTTAAGAGAAGCTAGAAAAGTAAATGATCCTGATTTGCTTGAGGCTGCGTTTTTGAGTGCAAATTTAGCTGATCAAATCACTATCCATGTGAGAGAAGATCGTCGCCATGCTAATGAGTTTGATTTAGAAAATATCTTAAAATATTGCAAATGTGTAGTGAATTTAGAATGCTCTATTGATATGATAGAATATGCTTTAAAATACAAACCCTCACGCGTTACTTTAGTGCCTGAAAAAAGACAAGAACTTACAACAGAAGGTGGTTTAAATTTAGATAATGAAAAACTACAAGAAGCTATTAATGTTTTAAAGCAAGAGCAAATCGAAGTTTCTTTATTTATTGATCCTAATTTAGAAGATATCAAAAAATCATCTTCTTTAAAAGCTGATTTTATAGAGCTTCATACAGGCTTGTATGCTAATATTTATAATGCACTATATACTAATATCAATCAAACTTCTTATGCATTGCCTGAATTAATTTTAAGTAAAAATGAACTCAAAAAGCTTTTAGAAAATGAACTCCAAAGATTAAGACAAAGTGCAAGTTTGGCTAAGGGTTTAAATTTAAGAGTGGCAGCTGGTCATGGGCTTAATTATAAAAATGTAAAAAATATTGTAGATATTTTAGAAATAGAAGAGTTAAATATAGGACAAAGTATAGTAGCAAGATCGGTTTTTGTAGGCTTAGAAAAAGCTATATTGCAAATGAAAGCTTTGATTAAAAGATGAAAAAAATTGCTATTAGCATAGGGGATTTAAATGGCATAGGTATGCAAATTTTATTAGCTTGTCATGATGAGCTAGTAAAAATTTGCGAGCCTTATTATTTTGTGCATTATGAATTATTTCAAAAAGCAAATAAACTTTTGAAAATAAATCCTAAATCTAAAATCAATTTAGTTGAAATTTCTAATGCTTCAAAACCACATTTTATCTTTAAAGAAGAAAAAGAAAATTTTTTAATTTATGAGTTTTCATATCAAGCTAGCAAAATTATTGATTTTGATTTTGAGTTAAATCCTGCGAATTTAGACGCTAAAAGTGGGGTTTATTCTTTTTTAAGTTTTGAAGGAGCTAGTTATTGCACGCATTTGTTTTTAGATGCTTTGGTTACTTTACCGATTAATAAAAAGACTTGGCAAATGGGGGGAGTGAGTTATAAAGGTCATACTGAGGCACTAAGAGATTTTTTCAAACAAGATGCTATTATGATGTTAGGGTGTGATGAGCTTTTTGTGGCTTTATATACTGAGCATATGGCTTTAAGAGATGTTTTTAAAGAGATTAAGGCTTTCAAACTTGCGCAATTTTTAATTAATTTTTATCAATGCACTTTATTTGAAAAAATTGGAGTTTTAAGTTTTAATCCTCATGCAAGTGATAATGGCGTAATAGGTGGAGAAGAAGAGCAGGAAATAAAAAAAGCTATAAGAATGGCAAATGTATTTTTAAAAGATTGTGCGTTAAATTTGCAAAATTTAGAAAATGAAGATTTTTTAAGTCAAAAAGAAAAAGAACTTTCTTATAAGGAAAATATTTATTTAAGTGAGCCTTTGGTGGCTGATAGTGCTTTTACTCCTTTTGCACTAAGTAAATGCAAGTATTTAGTGAGTATGTATCATGATGTAGGCTTAGCACCTTTAAAGGCTTTGTATTTTGAAAAAAGTATTAATGTGAGTTTAAATTTACCTATAATTCGTACTAGCGTTGATCATGGCACAGCTTATGATAGGGCTTATAAAAATGAAAAAATTAATTTACAAAGTTATATGCAAGCAGTGAAATCTGCTTTGCAATTTTTAAAGATCAAAGAAAAAACTAAGTAAAAGTTACTAAAATTAATTCATTAAAATAAATTCTTAAGGAGAATACTTGAGTAAAGATAATGCTATTGCATTTTTTATTTTTATTGTGAGTGTTTTATGCTTTTTTGTTTGGGGATATAATTATATTCCTAATAATTCCATGATATTATTTATCCTTGCTAGTGTATTTGGTATTTTCATGGCCTTTAATGTCGGTGGTAATGATGTTGCAAATTCATTTGGCACTAGCGTTGGTGCTAAAACAGTTACTATAAAACAAGCTTTGATTATTGCAGCGGTATTTGAATTAAGCGGGGCTGTATTTGCAGGAGGAGAAGTAACAAATACTATAAGAAGTGGTATAGTAGTTTTACCTGATGGAATTAATCCTATGGTGTTTGTATGTGTAATGCTCTCAGCTTTGTTAAGTTCAGGAATTTGGCTTTTTGTGGCGACTAAAAAAGGACTTCCAGTTTCTACTACTCATAGTATTATAGGAGGTATTGTAGGTTCAAGTA
This sequence comes from Campylobacter sp. RKI_CA19_01121, assembly GCF_025771295.1. Lineage (NCBI taxonomy): Bacteria > Pseudomonadati > Campylobacterota > Epsilonproteobacteria > Campylobacterales > Campylobacteraceae > Campylobacter > Campylobacter sp. RKI_CA19_01121. The sequence goes on along the minus strand of NZ_JAKMQA010000001.1, from coordinate 69,140 downwards.
TTGCTATGGGCTTTGTATTTTTTGATCAAGATCAAGCATTATCTATGGTAAATTGGAATGGTATTTATAAAATAGCTATGAGTTGGGTTATTTCACCTTTGTTTGGTGGGCTTGTGGCGTATTTAATTTATGCTTATATTTATAAAAAAATCCTAAAGCCATCAGAAGAAATAACTCTTGTAGTAAAAGAAATCAAAAAAGAAAAAAAGGCTTTTAAAGAAGAATATTTTAAAAATTTAAAAAACAAAAGCCAAGAAGAGCAAATCAAAGAACTTAGTGCTATTGTTTTAGATGATGATGAAAAAAGAAGTGAATATAAGTTAAAAATCAAAGAATTAAAAGAAAAAGAAAAAAACATAGATGTTTTCTCAAGAATGAAATTTCACGTTCCTTTAATAGCAGGTGTAGGTGCATTGACTATTGCTTCTATGTTTTTATTTAAGGGTTTAAATAATGTTTCTACTTTAGATGTAATGCAAAATTTATGGATAGTTTCAATTATTTCTATTTTTGCTTATATTGTTACTTTAGCAGTCGTGAGATTGATGAAAAAAACTCAGGTTAATAAGACCATAGAAAAGATTTTTTCATGGTTTCAAATTTTTACTGCTTCAAGTTTTGCTTTTTCACATGGAGCTAATGATATAGCTAACGCTCTTGGACCATTTGCTGCTATTTTAGATGTACTTAAAAATAACACCATTAATCCTAGCTCACCAGTACCTTTTGCTGTAATGCTTATGTTTGGTATAGCTTTGGTTATTGGACTTTGGTTTTTGGGTAAAGAAGTTATTCAAACTGTGGGTTCAAAACTTGCTGAAATTAAACCAACAACAGGCTTTAGCGCTGAACTTGGCGCAAGTATTGTTATACTTTTAGCTACCCAACTTGGAATTCCAGTTAGCTCAACCCATATTTTAATCGGTGCTATTTTAGGTATAGGGGTATTTAATAAAGATGCTAAATGGGCTATGATGAAACCTATTGGTTTAGCATGGGTGATTACCTTACCAGTTGCTGGAATTCTTTCAAGTATTATTTTTGTTATCTTTGTAAATACAATCTTATGAGTTTAAACTCATAAGATGTTTTTTAGCTTCATCTAAATTAGAACTATTGATAAAATAATCAATTTTTGAAGGTTTTTTATATACTTTATCATAATATTCAAAAAGCATTTTTACACAAAGTTCTAAATTGTTTTCTTCATAATTTTGACAAAGTCTTAATTTAAAATCCTTGCTGATATAAGGTGATATTTTTTCAACACATTGATAAAATACTTTTTTATCCATTGGAGTATAGTTTTTTAAAACTCTTTGAACACGTAAATTCGTGTCACACTCACACCAAATTTTCTTAGCTTTTTGCATGCTATTGTATAAATTTAGCGGGATAGTTAAATTTCCAATTTGTCTGCTTTCAGCTTCTATAAAACAAGTTTTATAAGTATAATCTTTTAAAAAATAAAACAATTCATCTTCAAAAGCTTTTTGGCTTGGTTGTTCTCCATAAATTTTACCAAAACTTGATCCTTGATGGTTGGCTAATTTTTCTAAATTTAAAGCATTGTCTAAAGTTTGGATTAAATCACTTTTGCCACTTGCTGTATTACCGCAAAGACATAAAAACTCAATATTTAAATCTTTTCTAAAAAACTCACTCACATAACTTCTATAAGCTTTATATCCACCTTCTAATCTTGCAACCCTATAACCAAGTTCGGCTAAGATTAAAGCAATGGCTTTTGATCTTTTACCACCTCTTGCGCAATAAATTCCCACCAAAGAGCCTATTTTATAATTTTGATAAATTTTATTAATATGCTCGCTCATATTTTTACAAATATAACTTGCACCTTTTGCTTTAGCTAAGCCTTTGTTTTTCTTATAAAGCGTGCCTATTTCTTCAAATTCATTATCATTGAGTGCGTAGTAATTTTGCGCAGATTTTATATGAGCAAGTTTGTATTCTTTAGGGCTTCTTGCATCAATTAAAAGATCAAAATTAAATTTTAAAAAATTTTCAAAATCAACTTCTTTATACATAGTCTTTAAAAGCTTTACATAAGGTGGTATAAACTTTTTCCAAATCGCTCCCGCAAACTCTAGTTTGTCCTATGGTAGTGATAAAATTTGTATCGCCTTGCCATCTTGGGATTAAATGATAATGACAATGTGGTGCTATGCCAGCTCCTGCTGCACTGCCTAAATTCATACCTATATTAACACCCTTAGCGTGAAAGTTTTCTTTTAAAATTTTAACTCCAATACGTACAAAATGGCTAATTTCTAGCCATGTATCATCACTTAAATCTTCTATATTTTCTAAATGCTCATAAGGGATAATCATAAAATGACCCGGACTATAAGGGTATTTATTCATAATGCCAAAACATTCTTTAGCTCTAAAAATCACCCCAAGTTTTTCATCTTCATTAAGTTCATGCTTACAATGACAAAAAGGGCAAAAATTTTTATCTTTATTGCTAAAATAAACATCCCTCCAAGGTGCGTATAAATACTCCATCAACTCTCCTTTATGCAAGCATGTAGATTTTTAATATTTTTACTTATAAGAGCTTTATTTTTTGGTATCAAAGGTAATAGCTTTTCATCTTCTAGCAAAAAAATTCTAGCTCCAGCTAAAATAGCATTATTAAGATCGCTTTTGCTTTCAAGGTAAAAAATAGCCTCTAAACCAAGATGTATTGCAAAATTATAGAGTTTTTTTAGTTGCATGGTTTTTAGCATTTTAGGAAATACAATAAATGCATCAGCCCCATATACTAAGCTTTCTAAAATTTGATATTCATCAAAAATAAAATCAAATTGCACAATAGGTTTTTCATGATAGCGTCTAAAAAGACTTAAATTTTGTATGTCTTGATTAAGCAAAGGGCTTGTTGGTAAGATGATGGCATCGAAATTTTCATGATTAAAATTTAAATCTTTAGAATATAAAAAATGCGAAAGTTTTCCTTCAAGTAAAAGTGTATAAATATCTTTAGGATAAAAGGCATTAGAAGCTAGACTTCTACCTAACATATCATAAGGAAAAATTTCTTTTTTGCTTTCAAGAATTTTTTGTGTTTTCGAAAAATGATTTTTTAAATCTATTGTTTTAAACATTTTTCGATAGCCTTTAAATGCTCTTTGCTTTCATCTGAGCTTGAAAATTCTTTATCATGCAGTGTTTTTTGCAAAATTTCATAAGCCTTTTTGCAATTTTTAAGTTTATAATATCCCCAAGCTAAAGAGTCTAGATAGTAAAGATTTTGTGGTTCTTGTTCAAGTGCCCAGCCTACTAGCTCTATACCTTTGGCTATATCAATATCATATTCAATTAAAGCATAGCCATAGTAGTTTTGATATAAAGCATCACTGCGCACATCTACGCTTTGTTCAAATTTTTTCATGATAGAGGCTAGAATTTTTGGATCCGTGACTTTTTTACTTTTAGGATCCATATGAATTTCAAATTCTAAAACACCTGCCATAGAAAGATATTTTTTATCTTTACTAAGTTCATAATGTTTTAAAGCTATTTCATAGGCCTTTTTATAATCTTTTGTTTGTGTGTATAAGAAAATTTTGGTATCAGGATCTATGTTATATTTTTGGGTTAAATTTAGAGCCTGAGTATAATTTTTTTCTTGTACTAGTAATTCTATCATAGCGTAGATGTATTTAATATCATTGTTGAGTTTATATAGCTTTTCAAGGGTTTGGATACTTGCTTTGTGATCTTTTTGCTCTTGATAAATTTTTAAAAGTAGGGTGCATGTTTTAAGGGTGCATTGTGAACTTTTTACAAATTCTTCTAAGGCCTTTTTAGCTTGGTTGATATTTTTATTTTTGATATTAATTTCAACTATTTTAAGTAATAAATTTTCATGCTCAAAAAGCTTATAAGCAAGATTGTATTGTTCTAAAGCTTTAGTATATAAAGCTTTTTTGGCAAAAATATCGCCTAATATTTCATAATTTCTATAATCTTGTTCCTCTTTAATGAGTTTATAAAGTATAGCTTCAGCTTGTTTATAATCTCCTATTTCAAAAAAATATAAAGCATTTAATCTTGCAATAGCTGTGTGTTCTAAAAAGTCTTTAGAAGCTTTTAAAAGCTCATCTTTTTGTTTTAAATTAGCACTTAAAGCTAAAAGTAAAGCCTTTTGCAAATATATACTTTCATTATTTTCATGAAATAAATTTGTATAAATATCACATGCTTTTTGAAATTGCCCATGCTCTTCATAAATAAGTGCTTGTAGGATTTTATCTTCACCTTTAGCTAAAGCAAGGCTTGTTAGGATAAAAACGATAATTAGTGAAAGCAAACCCCTATACATTCTTTTTTTAACTCCTCTTTGTGTGTTTTAAAATACTCCCAAAATGGAAAAGTTCTACATTGTTTTGGTCTATGCTTGTAAATTAAACATTTTTTATACATTGTATCAAAAAAAATACAACGGTAGCCATTTTCATACTTTGCTTCTTTAAAGCTATATTTAAATCCAACTTTGATGAGGTATTGTTCTTTAAAGGCTTCAAAGTTTAAATTTAAAAAACTAGCAATAGCTTCTAGTTCTTCTTTGCTAGCATAGATATACCCACTTTCTCCAGTGCAACACTTCCCACCACATTTTTCACAAGCACTTTCATCAAAAGAATAATCAAAACCTTTTTCACATATCATAGCTTATAGTTCCTGTATTTTTATAAATTTCACTAATTTTTGGATTTAAAACATCATTTTCATACATAAAAAGTGTAGGCATTATAGCGCATGGATTTTTGCTATTTTTTTTAATATGCATTAAAACAAGTCTTGCGTTAGTTTGTGTATTAGTATGAACACATTGAAGTGAAACTAGTTTTAATTTAAAATGTTTTAAATAAGCACAAATTTCATCTAAAAAACTTGCCTCATAACACATAAAAAAGCTACCATTTGGTTTGATTAAAGTATTTATTTTAGCAAACATTTTCTCAAGTGGCATAAATTCTTGATATCTTGATATACATAAATGCAAATCTTGGCTTTTTTGTGTATTTTTTTTATAAAATGGAGGATTAGAGATTAAAAAATCAAATTTTATGTCACTTTTATAGTTTAAAAAGTCTTCACAAATGCCTTGAATTTCAAGTTTATTTTCTTTAGCATTTTTATAACTTAGTTTGATATTTTGCTCTTGGATATCTAGTAGATAAACATTTGAATTTGGAAATTTTTGCTTTATTAAAAGTCCTAAAATTCCACAACCGCATCCTATATCAAGGATATTTCCTTTTAAATTATTTTTAGATAAAAAGTCAAAAAGCAAAAGGCTATCGTTATTATAGCGATAGCCTTTTGAGTATTGAAAGAGTTTTAGCATTTATAAAGATGATCGCAGATTTTAAATGAATCATTTAAACCCACTACAATAGAAGCTCCGTTTTTACTCGCTATATCGCCTGCTACGAATAATCCTTTTACATTGCTTTCTTTATTTTCATCAAAGCTTGGCACACCTTTTTCATCAACTTCTATAGAGCATTTTTGTAAGAAATCAAGTGGAGTTGAACCACCAATAGCATAAATGATACGATCATAAATTTCATTTGTGTCATTAGTAAAATTTACTTTAGCTTTACCGCTTTCATCTTCAATGCTAGTTATATCTATGCCAAGTTTTGCTTTTACACTGCCTTGTTCAAAAGCTTTTTGAATATCTTCTAGATTAATATCGTTTAATCTTGAGAAAGTTTCTCTTCTATAGCAAAGCGTCACATCATTATTTTTAGCTAAATCTATAGCGTATTCTGCTGCTGAATTTCCACCACCTACAACTAAGATTTTTTCACCTTGGCTTGCTGAATTTGCATTAAAATTGATGATTTTTGTTAAAGTTATAGGTAAAGTATAGCTTGGTTTATTTGGTTTACCCATTCTACCTATGGCAATAACTGCATTTTTGCAAATATAATTTTCATTTGCGGTGCTAACGATGAAATTTTCTCCATCTTTTTTAACACTTTCAACTTCACTAGAAAGCTTTACTTCAAGATTATACTCTTTGATAGCATTTTGGAAAGTTTCTATCGTGCTTTCTCTAGTTCCATCTTCAAAATTTATATGCCCGTGATTTGTGCTATCACAACCTTTATAAGCTTTATCTACTCTTTTGCCTTCTTTGTAAAATTTTACTAAGGTTTGACAAATCGCATCAGCTTTTTCTAAAACAATAACTTCTTTATTTTTTATTTTAGCTTCTACTCCCGCTGCAATACCTGCAGGGCCAGCACCAATAACTACCATATCAAAAATTTTCATTATTTCCCTTTTTTAGTATTTTAATGTGTAAATGTATCAAAAAAATGATAATGAAATATAAAAATTTATAGATAATTTTAATTTTTTGTAGAGTTGTTGTTTTTATTGCAACTCATTTAATTAAAAAAATTTTTTAAAAATTATCTTAAGTGTGTAAAAAAATATATCAATTTAAAATTTTTATGCAAAATTATCTATATTTAGATTAAAAAATAAAAAAATCATATATAGTATAAAAAAGGAGGTTTTTAATGTATGAAAATAAAGAACAAAGTTTAAAAAATAATTTTTTTACATTATTGTTATTATCTTTTTGTGGATCTATTATTTATGGTTTGCCTTATTTTAGAAAATATTATTATGATGATTATATGAGTCTTTATCATTTAAATAATTTTGAAATGGGCCTTTTGGGTAGTGCTTATGGCTTACTTGGTTTGTTTTCTTATGCCTTAGGAGGATATTTAGCAGATCGTTTTGCGCCAAAAAAATTATTGATTTTTTCTTTAATTGCTACAGGACTTGGTGGTTTGTTGCATTTATATTTTACTTCTTTAAATGCACTTTTGATTATTTATGGAATTTGGGGGATTACTTCATTATTAACTTTTTGGCCTTCTTTGATGAAAATAGTAAGAAGTTTGGCAAATTCTAAAGAGCAAGCAAAAGCTTATGGAATTTTTGAAGGTGGTAGAGGTGTTGTTGGTGCTGCACATTTGGCTATAGCTACAAGTATTTTTGGATATTTTCAAACAAAAGCTTTAGCCGCACAAGGTATAGAAATGGTTATTATTTTTTATTCTATAGCTCCTATTGCAAGCGCTGTTTTATTATTTTTTCTTTTAAAAGATGAGGTTAATGAACAAAGCGAGAAGATTAAAATCAAAGATTTAGTTTTTCTTTTGAAAAATTCTGCTCTTTGGCTTGTGGTTGCTATTACTTTTTGTACCTATTTTTTTAATATGAGCTTTTATTATTTTACTCCTTATGCAAGTAATGTGATAGGAGCTTCTGCTGTTTTTGCAGCTATTTTAACAGTATTAGCTCAATACATTCGTCCTGTTTCTTCTGTGGTAGGTGGGTTTATAGCAGATGGATATGGAAAGGCTAAAATAATGATGATAGGCTTTATTTTAATGGGAATTGGTGTTATTTTTTTAATGCTTAGTTCAAAATTAAATGGATTTTTGCAAATGAGCGTTTTAACTTCTGCTTGTGTGGTAATTTATGTAGCTATGTATTCTAATTTTGGAATTTATTATTCTTTACTTAGTGAGGGAAAAATTCCTATTCATTTGGCAGGTATGGCCATAGGTATTGTATCTACTTTTGGATATTTACCTGAGGTTTTTGCACCTTTGCTTGCTGGAGATTTATTGGATAGATATCCAGGTGTAAAAGGTTTTCATATATATTTTACTATTATGATAGCTATGGCTATTTTGGGTGTAATGTTTTGTTTGATTTGGATTAAAAAATACAATAAAAAGGAGATGAAATGAAGGAAATTGTTTTTAACTTTAAAAACAAGGTTAGAGTAATAGAAAATGAATGGATAGTTTTAAAAGATGGCACTAAGCTTTCATCACGAATTTGGCTTCCTCAAGTAAAAGAAAAAGTTCCTGCTATATTAGAATACATTCCTTATAGAAAAAATGATGGAACAAGGGGCAGAGATGAGCCTATGCATGGATATTTTAGTGGTAATGGTTATGCGGTTGTTAGAGTTGATATTAGAGGAAGTGGGGAATCTGATGGTTTATTAGAAGATGAATATTTAAAGCAAGAGCAAGATGATGCCTTAGAAGTCATTGAATGGATAGCAAAGCAAGAATGGTGTGATGGAAATATTGGTATGATGGGTAAATCTTGGGGTGGATTTAATTCTTTACAAGTTGCAGCAAGAAGACCCAAAAATTTAAAAGCTATTATAGTGGTAGGTTTTACCGATGATAGATTTAATGAAGATATTCATTATAAAGGTGGATGTTTACTTAATGATAATTTTTGGTGGGGTAATATTATGCTTGCATATCAATCACGTTTTGTTGATCCAAAAATTGATTCAAATGGTAGAAATAAATGGCTCAATAGGCTTGAGAATATGCCTTTATGGCCCGCATTGTGGCTTGAGCATACTTTAAAAGATGACTATTGGAAGCATGGATCTGTTGGAGAAAATTATGATGATATACAAGTTCCTGTTTTTGCATTAGATGGGTGGGCTGATTCTTATACTAATCCTGTTTTTACTCTAATGAATGCTTTGAAAGTTCCAAAAAAAGCTATCGTTGGTCCTTGGGCTCATGTTTATCCTCATGATGGATCTCCTTTGCCTGCAATGGGTTTTTTACAAGAAGCACTTAAATGGTGGGATAAATGGCTTAAAAATGAAGAAAACGATGTGCTTGAAGCTCCTATGATACAAGCATATATTGAAAATAGCTCTAAGCCAAATTCAAAAACAGAGAAAGTAGAAGGTCGTTTTGTTGCTTTAAATGATTTTAAAAATGATATTAGCTATAAAAAATACTATTTAAATCCGTATAAACTAACATGCAAAAAATCAAGTGAATTTATCAAAATTAACACTCCATTAAATCATGGGCTTTTATCCGGAGAGTGGATGGGGGCTGGTGTTTTAGGAGAAAGTCCTAGTGATCAAAGGTTGGATGATGGGATGGCAGTTGTTTTTGAAAGTGATTTTTTAGAACAAGATTTAGATATTTTGGGTTTTCCGGTTTTAAATGTAAAAATTGCAAGTGATCAAGGAAAAGCTATGCTCTTTGCTCAGCTTAGTGAAGTTAGAGCTGATGGTTTTGTAAAAAGAGTAAGTTATGGAGTGATCAATCTTGCATTAAGTGATGATAAAGAGCAATTTATACCTTTAAAAAAAGATGAATTTATCCAAAAGCAAATCAAACTTGATGCTTGCGGATATAGATTTGGCAAGGGTTCTAAGATAAGATTATCATTAGCAAATTCTTTTTGGCCTATGTTTTGGCCTATGCCAAAAATTTCAACTTTGACTTTAGATTTAAATGAGTGTGAATTTAATTTACCATGTTTTAGTGGTCAAGATAGCGATAAAATCAATATGCAAGCACAAAGTGCACCTTTAACTCCAATAACACTTTTAGAAGAAGGTAGGGTAAATAGAAGCATTTCTTATGATATTTTAAATGATACTTGGACTTGTATTACAGATGGTGTTGGTGGAGTTTTTGGAGAAGGTGTTTATAGATTTGATGAGGTTGATGTTTTAGTAAAGCATAATTTAAAAAGAGAATTAAAACTTCAAAATGAAAATCCATTAAGCGCGCAATATACCATTACTCAAACAATGCAAATAGGACGTGAGGGTTGTATGATGGAGGCTGATATAATCTTAACACAAACTAGTGATTTGGAGTATTTTTATATTAAGGGAAAAATAGCAGTCAAAGAAAACGATAAACTTGTTTTTGATAAAAAATATGATTATAAAACTAAAAGAAATAGTTTGTAAAATTTCCCAAAGTAAAATTTACTTTGGGGATTAATTTTCTTGCAAGATTTTAGCTAAATCTTTAGCGCCTTTTAAATCCACTTTACCAGAACCTAAAAGCGGAATTTGTTCTACTTTAAAATATTTACTTGGTTTAAAAATAGCAGGCATAGTAGAATTTTTAATCACTTCGCAAATTCCATCAAAATCTTGCTCTTGGCATTCTACTAATAAGCATACCATTTCACCTTTTTTATCATCATCTAGTGCAACTGCGCAAAATTTTACTATATCTGTATTGATAAATTTAGCAATTTCTTCTTCTAAAGCTCCTAAAGATATCATCTCGCCACCAATTTTTGCAAAACGAGAATAACGATCTACTATATATAAAAAGCCATCCTCATCTACATGGCCTTTATCGCCGGTATTATACCAGCGTATGCCATCGATTTCTTTGATAACTTCATCGGTTTTTTCTTTATTGTTTAAATAACCCACCATAACCTGATGGCCACCAATGAGTATTAATCCATCTTCTCCATGATTTAAACTTTCATAAGTAGATGGATCTACTATGCGTATAGCACTTCCTGGTAAAGGCATACCTACACTACCTTCTTTATTTGCACGGTGTAAAATCCAATAATCAGGATCAAATTTATTTGGTAAATTTACACTTGCAACCGGAGTGGTTTCAGTGGCTCCATAGCCTTCAAAAATAGGTTTTTTAAATTTCATTTCAAAGGCAGTTCTTACTTCGCTTTTGAGTTTTTCAGCACCTGAAACGATAATCCTTAAGCTTTCAAACATAATCGCATCAAGTTTTTTATTTCTTGCATAAATACCTAGAAAAGTTGAAGTAGCACACATAATACTAACATTATTTTTTACTATAGCTTTTGCTACACCTAGCGCATCTGTTGGATCAGCATGTGTTATGCTTTTAATCCCTTCTAATAAAGGCATAAAAGTAGTTACAGTTAATCCAAAAGCATGAAAAGGTGGCAAAGAAGATAAGACGACATCTTCATTTTTTGCACATAATACATCTGAAATTTGAGCTATATTGCTTAAAATATTACGATTATTTAGCATTACTCCTTTTGGTGCTCCCTCGCTACCACTACTAAATAATATAGCAGCTATGGCAAGGTTTTGTTTATTAGGTGCAAATAATGCTTTTATTAAACAAGTAGGTAAGATACTTACTAAAGCAAGCATAGAAAAGATTTTGAGTTTTTGTCTTTTAAAGTTTGCGATAATATCTTCCATAAAAATGATTCTAATATGCTCTTCAAATTCTAGTTTTATACCTTTATTTTCTAATTTTTCCATAAATTTTCTAGAAGTATAAATTTGTTGAATTTGAGAACTTTGAATAGCTTGATTTATTGCTTTTACACCTGCTGTGAAGTTTAAATTTACTACGATTTTATTTGCAAGCAATACAGCTAGATTGCAAAGAGAGCTAGCCATAGAAGCAGGGAGTAAAATTCCCACACATTCTTCTTTTGGAGCATAGCTTCCTTGGGTAGGTTGTATATTTAGCTCATGCGATCTATTTTTTATAAAAGAGCTAAAAACTAAACTTAAAGCAAGCATTTTTCTATAGGTAATACCACCTATTAAAGGATCAACAATAGCTATTTGACTTAAATTTCTTTTAGCGCTATCTATCCAAGCTCTGGCTATAGTATGCATACTTTCACATTGAGATTTCCAAGCAATAAAAGAAAGTTCAAAAACTTTTGTTTTAACCACTTCTTTTTTAGTGTGTATTGGCAAGATTTTTCCAAAAGCAATAGCGATTTTTCTTTTGCTTATTTTGCGGTTTCTTGCTGAAAATTCTTCATCACTTCTTGAAAAAGCACTTCCCCAAAGTCCTCTAATATAAAAAGGTAAAATCACTCCATCTTGTTCTTCTAATTTTGAGCAAACTAACTCAAATCCACCTTTAAATTCATTAAGCTGCCCATGGCGTGAAAGTACTCCTTCTGGGAAAAGACAAACCAAATTTCCGTTTTTAATATGCATAGCAATAAGCTCTAAGCTTGATTTGCTAGAAGCACTTGAAACAGGAATAACTCCAAATTTATCAAGAAAAATTCTAATATACCACTTAGAATAAATGCTTTTTTCCATTACAAAATAAATTTTTCTTGGTATAGCCATTTGTACAATAGCCCAATCTATAAAAGATATATGATTACCAAGTAATAATCCTCCACCTTTTTCAGGAATATTCTCAAAACCTTCTACTAATAAACGATAGCGTTGAAAAAACGCTATACTCATTAATAAACGCACCAAAGAAAAAGGCAATTTACTTAGCACATAAACGCTTCCAAAAAATGCCACAGCGATGATAAAATAAAACAAATTTATCACTTCAAATTCAGCATATGCAGCAAAAGTAGCTAGTGCTAAAAAGCCCAACATAAAAATATTTTGTATAAAATTATTTCCTGCTAAGACTTTTCCTAGTTCATTTTCTTTTGCATGAAATTGTATTAGAGAGTTTAAAGGTATGATAAAAAATGCCCCGCTTAAACCAAAAATAAAAAATACTACACTATAGCTTAGTAAGTTTTCTAAAAATGGCATTAAAATGCTCATTAGGAAAATCCCTAAAGCACCTAGTGGTATAAGACCTAATTCGATGTAATTTTTAGAAAATTTACCACTAATAAGCGATCCTATAATCACTCCTATACCAGAAAAAGCTAAAGAGCATTGTACATAAAAGGTATTTTCTATAAAAAGATCATTTTTTGCATATATAGGAAAACTCACTAAATAAAGTTGTGATATGGCCCAAAAAAGTGAAATTCCTACAATACAAAGCCAAATGATTTTATGAGAAAATATTGTTTTTAAATTAGAGGCTAAAAGTTTTCCTTGGAAATATTGTTTTTTATCAAAACTTAAATTTTTATCTTCTTCTTTTAAGCTAGGAAGTTTATAAGCTAAAAAAAGTTCTAATACAGCAAAAGCAATTAATACAAAACCCAAAGGCGCAATTTGTGTTAAAATATCCGAAGGAGTGTTAAAATTTGGCTCAAAAAGCATTTCAAAGCTTAGAGAAAATACCGCCATACCCGCTAAAATAGCCACAATACTTACCGCATTTACTGCTCCATTTCCCATAGCTAAAAGCTCTTTTCCTACTAATTCTTTTATAAAGCCATATTTTGCAGGAGAGTATAAGGCAGATTGCACTCCCATGATAAAAGTCATTACAAAAGCAAGCCAAAATGCTCCAATATAATAACACAAACAAATAATACAAGTTAATATTACTGAAAATAATGCAGATATTTTCATAATTTTATTTTTAGGAAATTTATCTGCTAAGAATCCAGAAGGCGAAAGCATAAGGATGAAAGGTAAAAGCATCAAAGCATTGACAATAGCGGTTAAAAAAAGTTGGGTGCTATCTTCATAAAATTTATAGATAGTGTTTTGTATAATGATTTTGTGTCCTAAATCTACAAAAGCATTAATAAAAGCTACTGCTAAAAATGGCAATACGCCAAAAATCTTTAAGAAATTTCCTTGCATTTAAAACTCCATTTTATTTTAAAAATATTATTCTATTATATAAAATTTAAATGGAGTTTTGATATTTGATTAATCTTTAAATTCTACCACTTCATCAAATGCAAAACGAGCTTTTTTTGTGCTAATATTTTCTTGGGTATGTCCTAAAGTAATGAGCATAGATACTCTTTGTTTAGCGGTGTCTAAATTTAAATATTGATTGATTTTATCTTTATCAAAACCACCGATAATACATGAGCCCAAATTTAAACTATAAGCAGCATTGATAATATTTGCAATAGCAAGATAACTTTGTTCTTTAGCATAAATAAAACTTTGTTCTAAATCCATTGCGTCTAAAAATGGCTTATAAGTTTGCAAGCGTTTGTTTAATTCTTCTTGACTTAAACCTCTCTTTTTTAGTTTTTCTTCAAAATAATCTTTAAAATCAGCCCTTGAAATTACAACTATAATAGCAGCGCAATTTGCTACATGGCTTTGATTATTAGCTATTTTAGCAATTTCTTTTTTATGTTCATCTTTTTGAAAAACTAAGAATTTCCAAGGTTCAAGTCCTAAGGAACTAGGAGATAATCTAGCACATTCTAAGATATATTCTAAATTCTCTTTAGAAATTTTTTCTTGGGTGTAAGCTCTAATAGAAGAGCGATTTTGCATTAAATTTAAATAATCTTGCATTATTTTTCCTTTTTTTGATTTATCTTATATCTTATAAGCTTTAAAATTGTTAAAATTATATTTTATTGTTACAATTTTATTTTTACTTCATACAAATGTTTTATTATATGATTTTTAAAGGATTAAAATGAAAAAAATAATTTATTTAAGCATATTTTTGATCATACTCATTATAGGGGTGTATTTTTTCTTTTTTGCAAATAAGGAAGAATATAATTATCTAACTTATGAAGTTAAAAAACAAGATATTACTCAAAGTATAGAAGCAATTGGTGAAGTTTATGCAAAAACACAAGTTGATGTTGGTGCGCAAGTTAGTGGGCAAATTACTAAACTTTATGTAAAATTAGGTGATCATGTTAATGAGGGTGATTTAATCGTACAAATTGATAAAGATAAGCAACAAAATGATTTAGATATTACCAAAGCTCAGCTTGAAAGTGCAAAGGCAAATTTAGAAAGTAAAAAAATCGCTCTTGATATAGCTACTAAACAATACCAAAGAGAACAAAAGCTTTATACTAAAAAGGCTACCTCTTTAGAAAATCTTGAAAATCTTAAAAATACTTTTTATGCCCTAAGGGCAAATGTGGCTGATTTAAAAGCTCAAACTACTCAACTTGAAATTTCTTTAAAAAATGCTCAAAAAGATTTAGCTTATACTACTATAACCGCACCTAGTAAGGGTGAGATTATCAATGTAGCAGTTGAAGAAGGACAAACTGTAAATGCAAACCAAAATACACCAAGTATAGTGCGTTTGGCTGATTTAAGTGAAATGGAAATTCGTATGCAAATAGCTGAAGCTGATATTAATAAAATTAGTGTAGGAAAAAAAGTTAAATTTAGTATTTTAAATGAACCTGATAAAAAATACGAAGCAACTATTTCAAGCATAGATCCAGCAAATACTACCATAAGCGATGCAACAAGCAATACAAATTTAAACTCAAACTCAAGTACTAGCGCTAGTGCTGTGTATTATTATGCAAGGGTTTTTGTAAAAAATGATAATAATTTTTTACGCATAGGTATGAGTACAGAAAATGAAATTGCTATTAAAACAGAAAATAATACTTTAGTTATACCAACTTTAGCTATAAAAAGCGATACAAGTGGTTATTATGTAGAAATTTTAAAAGCAAATAATATAAGTGTAAAAACACCTGTTAAATTAGGTATCAAAGATAGTTTAAATACTCAAATTTTAGATGGTATTAATGAGGGTGATTTAGTTATCATAGGTAAAAATAAAAAATGATACGCTTAGAAAATATACAAAAAAAGATTAATAATACAACTATTTTAGAAAATATTAATCTTTATATTCAAAAAGGGGAATTTGTAGCCATTATAGGACAATCAGGTAGTGGAAAAACCTCTCTTTTAAATATTATAGGCACACTTGATGAACCAAGTAGTGGAAAATATTTTTTAGATGCATATGAAGTTACAAATTTAAGCAAGGATGAAAAAGCAAGGATTAGACGTGAAAAAATAGGTTTTATTTTCCAAAGATATAATTTACTTAGTCTTTTAAATGCTAAAGATAATGTAGCCTTACCTGCTGTTTATGCAGGAAAAAACAAACAAGAAAGATCACAAAAGGCTAAGGAATTACTTTCTTTTTTAGAGCTTGATCATAAAGAATTATCAAAGCCAAATGAGCTAAGCGGGGGACAACAGCAAAGAGTTTCTATAGCAAGAGCTTTGATGAATGGTGGTGAGCTTATTTTAGCAGATGAGCCAACGGGTGCGCTTGATTCTAAAAGCGGTAAGATAGTTTTAGAAATTTTAAATAAACTAAACGAGCAAGGACACACTGTAGTTTTAGTCACTCATGATAGAGAAATAGCTGCTAGAGCAAAAAGAGTTATAGAAATTAAAGATGGTAAGATTATAAGCGATAATGGTGCAAAAAAAGCAGACGAAATAAAAGCTAAGTTAATGCCAAAAGAGAAAAAAAGCTTTAATTTGCTTAAAAATCAGCTTTTTGAAAGTTTAAAAATGTCCATAACTTCCATTGTAGCACACAAGCTACGCTCTTTGCTTACTATGCTTGGTATTATCATAGGCATAGCTTCAGTAGTTTGCGTGGTTGCTTTAGGACTTGGAGCCCAACAAAACATACTTGCTTCTATTAGTTCTATCGGGACTAATACCATAGAAGTTGTTTCAGGGCGTGGTTTGGGGGATATTCGATCAGGTAAAACAAGGCTAAATTTAAGTGATTTAAAAACCTTAAGTTCTTTGCCTTATTTAGAAGCAGTAGAAGCAGATGTGGGCAAAATAGGGGTAGTAACTTATAAGAATAATTCTTTGCAAGCTAGAATTTATGGAGTAGGGCCAAATCATCTAAGGCTTAGAGGTTTTGTGATGGTAGATGGTAGGTTTATTAATAATGAAGATATAAAAGATAATACTAATATTTGTATTATAGATGAAAATGCTTTGAGAATTTTATTTGATAATATCAGCGCTAAAGATGTTTTAGGTAAAAGTGTGATTTTTAACAAACAGCCTTTAACTATAGTTGGTGTTTTAAAAAAAGAAAGAGATAATAAAGGCTTTAGAGCTGATGAAAATACCATTAAAATTTACACTCCTTATTCTACTTTGATGAATAAAATCACAGGGGATAAACAAATAAGAGCTATAGTAACCAAGGTAAAAGATGAGGTAAATCCTGCTTTAGCTGAAGAGGCTATGGTAAAAATTTTAGAGATTAAACGCGGAAAAAAGGATTTTTTCACTATAAATTCTGACGCGATTAAAAATGCTATTGAGGAAAATACTGCTACTTTGACCTTACTTATTTCTTCCATTGCGGTGGTATCTTTGATAGTAGGTGGTATTGGTGTGATGAATATCATGCTTGTTTCAGTAAGTGAGCGTACAAGGGAAATTGGAGTTAGAATGGCTATTGGAGCTAGAAAAGAAGATATTTTAATGCAGTTTTTAATCGAGGCTGTGTTGATTTGTTCTTTAGGGGCCATTTTTGGAGTAATGTTTTCTTTTATTATCATTGAAGTATTTAATTCTTTAAATTTTGGTTTTACAATGATACTTTCATTAAATTCGGTATTTTTAGGGCTTTTAAGTTCGGTTTTAATCGGAGTGGTTTTTGGATTTTTTCCGGCAAAAAATGCAGCAAATTTAAATCCTATTAGTGCTTTATCAAAGGAATGAGATGAGAATATTTTTATTATTTTTTATAGCCTTTTTTTTAAATGCTTGCGTAGGAGTAAAATTAGAACAAGTATTCCAAGATCAAATAAAAAAAGAATATTTTGAAGATTTTAATGCAAGCAAGGCTTGGTGGGAAAAATATAATAATCAAGATTTAAATAATATCTTAAAAGCTATTATTGACAATAACAAAGATTTAAATGTAGCAAGAGTTAATTTTTTAAGCACTTTAGCTAGATATAAGCTTTTAAATTTAGATCTTTATCCTACTTTGAGTGGAAATTTAGGTGCAAATATAAGAAAAAATTTAAACAATGGCGCAGAAATGCATAGTTTCTCAAATGGCATTATGTTAAATTATGAGCTTGATATATATGGAAAAATTTCAGATCAAGTTGCTAGTTCTGAATTTTTAGCAAAAGCAAGCGAATATGAGTTACGCTCTTTAGAACTTGATACGATTAATTTAGCGATTAATAGCATTTTTGAATTGATTTATTTTAATGATGTAGATCGTTTGCTCAACAATCATTTAAAAAATCTTGAGCAAATGCTAGAAATTTATACTACTAAATTTAATTATGGTAAGGTTGAATATATTGATCTTTTAAATATCAAAAAGTCTTTATTAAACACTAAACAAAACATCATTACAAATTTGCAAAATAAAGACTTAACACTTAAAAATATAAAAGATTTGTTAGGTAAAGATGATGGATTTTTGATTAATAAAATGCTAAATTATACTCTTGAAGATTTTTCTTTGCAAAAAATTAATTTTGATATAGAATTAAAAATGCTTGCTTATAGACCACAAGTTCAAGCAAAACTAAATCAACTTATGGCTTCTTATAAGGATTATGCAAGTGTGCAAAAAAGTATTTTGCCTAGTATAAAAATATTGGGAAATTTAGATGGGAGTGATAAAAATTTTGATGAGAGTTTTAAATTTTTAATCTTAGGAGGTAATGTTGTTATTGACTTACCATTTTTGGACTTTTATAGAGTAAGACAAAATGTAAAAATTTCTGAATTTGCATACCAAGCACGCTTATATGAGTATAAAGATGCATTACAAAGAGCTATTCATGAGTTTAAACTTTGTTATGAAAATGATAAATACTATAATGATTTGTTAAATTTAGTAAAAGATATCAATGCCAATCAAGCAAAAATTACACAATTATATTTTGAAAAATATGAATTAGGGCGTAATGAGCTAAAAGATTATCTTGATGCGGATGCTTTGCTTATTAATTCACTTCAAGAGCTTAGTAGAGCGAAACTGTCTTTACTTAAAAATATTAATTTGTATCATAATATAGTATTGATTTCAGAGTAAAATAGACTTAAAAATGTTTCATTTTGTAATATCTTAGTAAAGAGTAGTGTTTATTTGCGTTGTTTTTAAAGTCATTTAGATTACAATTGATAAGTAAATCAAACAAAGGAGAGGTATGAAATTTGATTTTTATGCAACGCTAGTTACTATGGTTATAGTATTGCTTTTGGGCGTTTTTGTCATTAAAAGGGTAAAATTTCTTCGTGATTATAATATCCCTGAGCCAGTTGTTGGTGGTGGAATAGCTGCGATTATTCTTTTAATCTTACATAGTTCTTTTTCACTAGACATTAAATTTGATGAATCTATGAAAGATCCGTTAATGCTTGCATTCTTTTCAAGTATTGGTTTGTTAGCTGATTTTGCTTCATTGAAAAAAGGTGGTAGAAAATTAGCAGTTTTTTTAGTTGTAGTTGTAGCTTTACTCTTTGCGCAAAATATAGTTGGTATAGGTGTAGCAACTGCCATGGGGCAAAATCCACTTATGGGGCTTATAGCAGGTTCTGTTACAATGAGTGGTGGTCATGGTACAGGTGCAGCTTGGGCGGCTGAATTTATTAAAGAACCTTATTTGTATTCTAGTGCAACTACTGTTGCTATTGCTTGTGCGACTTTTGGACTTATTTCAGGTGGTATCATAGGTGGGCCTGTTGCAAGATATTTGGTTAATAAACACAAATTAGTAGTTCCAAAACAAAATGATGATAAAGATGCGATTTTAAATTTCCAATCTCCAGAAAAAGAAAGATTGATCACTCCATCTTCTTTTATAGAGTCTTTAGCATTGATTGCTTTATGTTTATTAATAGGTAATGCTTTATCTACTTATATCAAAGCAAATACAGGTTTTACTTTACCAACTTTTGTGTATTGTCTTTTTGTGGGTGTTGTTCTAAGAAATGTTTTATCAGCTACAAAAATTCACCATGTATTTGATAGAGAGGTGTCAGTTTTAGGTAATGTAAGCTTGTCATTATTCTTAGCTTTAGCACTAATGACTATTAATCTTTGGGATCTAGTAACCCTTGCACTACCGATGCTAGTAATTTTAGTAGTACAAGTTGCTATGATGGCTGCTTTTGCTATATTTGTAACCTTTAGAATATGTGGAAAAGACTATGATGCGGCAGTTTTAGCAGCAGGACATTGTGGTTTTGGTTTAGGTGCTACTCCAACAGCTATGGTAAATATGCAAACTGTAACAAATCACTATGGTATGAGCCACATGGCATTTATTATTGTGCCTTTAGTAGGTGCATTTTTCATAGATATAGTAAATGCTTTAGTGATTAATGCTTTCTTATATCTACCATTCTTTCATTAAAATCATCTAGCACTAATTTAGTGCTAGATTAACTTTTTATCTTTGCTCTTACATAAATGATTTAAAAAACACTCTTTACATAAGGGATTTTTGGCTTTACATGTATAACGTCCAAAAAGCACCATAGCTTGATGAAGATAGTTTAGATTATCTTTAAAAATTTTAGTTAAGTCTTTTTCTGTTTCTTCAGGGGTTTTGGCTTTGCTAAGATTAAGTCTGTGTGAAACTCTAAATACATGAGTATCTACAGCCATACAATTAGCCCCGCACCATTCTATCATTACTACATGTGCGGTTTTTTGTCCTACGCCTGCTAGAGTTTTTAAATCTTGCTCATTCATAGGAATTTCACCATTAAATTGCTCGCAAACTGCTTGAGCCATTTTGATTAAATTTTGTGCTTTATTATTATAAAATGAGCAAGAATTAATCAAAAGCTTCAAAGATGATAAGTTTGCCTTAGCTAAATCTTGTACGCTAGGATAAGCTTCAAATAAAGCCGGTGTGATGAGATTAACCCTTTTATCAGTACATTGAGCTGAAAGCATAACACAAACTATAAGTTCATAAGCATTACTAAAAACTAATTCTGTTTTTGCTTGTCCAAAATGCTCTAAAAATAATTTTTTAATTTCTAAATTTCTTTTCATAAACTTATTGTATGTTAATCGGCTTTAAATAAAGTTTAGATATAATAAAATCAACAAAACTATTTCAAAAGGAAAAACAATGAAAAAAATTTCTTTAGTTGCTGCGGCTTTGTTAACAGGTTTAAGTTTAAATGCTGCGGTGGTTGCAACCCTTGATGGAAACAATATTAGCGATACAGAAGTGAATGAATTTTTTGCTCCTATGTTAAGAGGTGCTAAAATCACTGATTTACCAGCTGAGCAAAAAAAAGCAATTATTGATCAATATATCGTTCAACAACTTGTATTAAAAGATGCTAAAGCTCAAAAAATAGAAAATGATCCTTCATATAAAGAAGAATTAGAGCGTGCTAAAGAAGCTATTTTGGTAAATATCTACCAAAAGAAAATTTTTGATTCAATTAAAAATAATGATGCTAAAGCTAAAAAATTCTATGAAGCAAATAAAGATAAATTTACTAAACCAGCTCAAGTGAAAGCTAAGCATATTTTGGTAACTAGCGAAAAAGAAGCTAAAGATATTATTGCTGAGCTTAGTAAGCTAAGTGGAAAAGCTTTAAATGATAAATTTGCTCAACTTGCAAAAGAAAAATCAATCGACAAAGGTTCTTCAGCTCAAGGTGGTGATCTTGGTTGGTTTGCTGAATCAACTATGGTAAAACCATTTGCTGATGCAGCTTTTTCTATGAAAAAAGGTACTATTTCTAAAACACCTGTAAAGAGTGATTTTGGATATCATGTTATCTTAAAAGAAGATGCTAGAGCAAAAAGTACTATGAGCTATAATGAAGTAAAAGCAGGTATTGAAAGCAATATCAAAATGGAAGAATTTAAAGAACTTATGAATAAAAAAGCTCAAGAACTTCTTCAAAAAGCAAAAGTGGAATACAAATAATGGGCGTATTAGATCTTGTTAAACCAGGTGTTTTAAGTGGTGATGATCTAAATATCGTATATAATCATGCAAAAAAAGAAGGATTTGCTATCCCTGCGGTAAATGTCGTGGGGACAAATTCTATTAATGCGGTTTTAGAAAGTGCTAAAAAAGTTAATTCACCTGTGATTATTCAGTTTTCAAATGGAGGAGCCAAATTTGTAGCAGGGAAAGCTTGCCCAAAAGCTGATGTGCTTGGCGCTATAAGTGGTGCAAGACATGTACATTTAATGGCAAAAGCTTATGGAGTTCCGGTGATTTTACACACAGATCATGCTGCTAGAAAATTACTTCCTTGGATTGATGCTTTGATTGAAGCAAATATTGAGTTTAAAAAAGAAACAGGTAAGCCTTTGTTTAGCTCTCATATGATTGACTTAAGTGAAGAGGATTTAGAAAGTAATCTAAGCACTTGTGAAAATTATCTAAAACAAATGTCTGAGCTTGGGATTTCTTTAGAGCTTGAGTTAGGATGTACGGGTGGTGAAGAAGATGGAGTGGATAATACTAATATCGATAATGCAAAATTATACACCCAGCCTGAAGATGTAGCGCTAGCTTATGAGAGACTTTCTAAAATTAGTGATAGATTTTCAATCGCAGCTAGCTTTGGTAATGTACATGGAGTATATAAACCAGGAAATGTGGTTTTAAGACCTGAAATTCTTAAAAACTCTCAAAATTATGTAAAAGAAAAATTCAATCTTGGTAACGAAAAACCAATCAATTTTGTTTTCCATGGTGGCAGTGGTAGTGATATAGAAGATATCAAAGCAGCACTTAGCTATGGTGTGATTAAGATGAATATCGATACAGATACTCAATGGGCTTTTTGGGATGGTGTTAGAGAGTATGAACTTAAAAATAAAGCTTATTTGCAAGGACAAATTGGCAATCCAGATGGAGATGATAAGCCAAATAAAAAATACTATGATCCAAGAGTATGGCTTAGAGCGGGCGAAGAGAGTATGATCAAGCGCTTAGAGTGTGCTTTTAGTGATTTAAATTGTATCGATAGAAACTAAGAGTTTTATAACTCTTAGTTGATTTTCCTGTGAAGATTTCAAATTTTTAGAGCAAAATTAACAAAGGTTTATAAAATGGAAGTTAAAACAACTGATGATTTTTCTGATCTTGTATTGCCTGAGGGAAAAGGCAGTACAGGAATTGTTGCTTATTTAAAGATTATTTTTATCCCTGCTATATTGTATATTTTAGTACTTTTAGGATATTTTGGAAAGATTGATTTTAAAGTAGAATTACATAGTGTTGTAATGATAGGGATTATCTTTTTGGTAGCTTTGATCTTTGCTAGACATAGTGCTGATTATGCTTCAAGTATTTTTGAGCAACAAAAAGATGAATTTAAGCTTATATTAAAACGCTATATTATGAAGCATTTTTTAGTTATAGGTAAAGAAACAAAGTCAAACGCTAGTTTTGATGATTTTGCTTATGCTTATGTGAAAGATTTGAGAAATGAAAATTTTGCTTCTGTAGGTGCAGCTATTTTTCCTATGCTCGGTATTTTGGGGACTTTTATAAGTATAGCCATGTCTATGCCAAATTTTAATTCAAGTGACACAGCAGGTTTAGAACAAGAAATTTCAGTTTTATTAAATGGAGTAGGAACAGCCTTTTATGTATCAATTTATGGAATTTTCTTAGCACTTTGGTGGATATTTTTTGAAAAATACGGCAGTAGTAAATTTCAAAAACTTCTTAATCGTCAAAAAAATGCAACAAGCGATTTTTTCTGGTCTAAAGAAGAAATTGATAGAAAATATCTTCAAGAAAGTTTGCAACATTTTGAAAAAATAGGCACGATTTTTGAGCATGTGAGCAATGAGGAATTTTTTAAAGAATTAGATAATACAATAGATAGAAAATTCAAAGTTTTTCAAGAGCTTGTAAATGCTGAGGAAAAAGCTGTAAGATTAAGCAGTGAGCATGTAAAACAAACTATGAGTGATTTGTCTAAAACCCAAAGAGAGCAAAAAGATATAGTTAAAACTTACAGCGAGATTGCAAATGCGGTAAATATGCTAAATTCAAACATAAAAGATTTAACTTTAAGAATTTCAGAGCAATACAACAGACTTTTGGATGTGAGTTCTGATAAGATTGTGCATTTAGATAAAAGCGTGAGTGCTTTAGATGAAAAGGTGAATAATTTTTCAAATAATATTGAAAAATATCAAAATCTTATGCTTGATAATCAAACTAAACTTTTCGAGGGCTTTAGGGCAAGTATTATAGAAGGTATGCACACTTTTAAAGAAGCTTATGAAGATGAAAAAAATATTGATGAAAAAATTTCACTAATGCAAGAATTTAAAGAAGAAAGCAAAGAATTAGATGAGCAAACCACACAAGTTATTGCAAAGCTTGAAAATCAAAAAGAAGATGAAAAAATAGATGATAAAAAATAATTCTAACAATGAAGAAAATAATTTTTGGATAGCTTATGCAGATTTAATGGCGGGCTTGCTTTTTATATTTATTTTGCTTATTGGAGCTATAGTTGTTAAGTATGTTTTAACTCAAAGTGATTTGCAAATCATAAAAGAAAATCTACAAAAACAAGAAGAGCGCTTAAGAGAGAATAAAGAAGAATTAAACCAAAAAGAAGATATTTTAAAAAATCTTAGTCAAAAATTAAATAATACTTCAAGCACGCTTGATGATGTTAATAAGCAAAAACAGGCTTTAGAGGCTAATATTACTAAACTTAATCAAGATTTAAATTCAAGTTTAGATGAAAAAGATCAACAAATTTTTGCTTTGCTTGAGAGATTAAACAAAAAAGATGAAGAAATCAAAGAATTAGAGCGTAATTTTGATGAGGCAAAAAGTAAAATCAAAGAACTAGGTTTAATCAAAGAAAATACCATTAAAAATCTTCAAGCAAAATTTGATACTAACATTACCTTAGATTCTAATACAGGGGCGATAGTTTTACCTTCTGAAGTGCTTTTTGATACAAATTCTTTTACGCTAAAAGCACATGCAAAAGAGAATTTGAAAGCGATTTTAACGCAGTATTTTGACAATATTTTAAAAGATGAAAATATCTTAAATAGCATAGAAAATATAGTCATAGAAGGTCATACAGATAGTGCAGGTTCTTATATATATAATCTTGATTTATCACAAAAAAGAGCTTATGCTGTGATGAGTTTTATACACTCATTTTACAAAGATCCAAGATTGCAAAAACTTTTAATGGCAAGTGGTAGGTCTTATTCTGATGTGATTATGAAAGATGGTAAAGAAGATAAAGAAGCAAGCCGTAGAATAGAGATTAAGTTTAATATCAATACAAATAATGCTTTAGAAAAGGTTGAAAAATACCTTGATAGCAAGTAGAATTGATATTTTAAAATACAAAAATTTTGAATTTTTACTCAAAAGAGATGATTTATTAGGTTACATCAATGGAAATAAGGCTAGAAAACTAGCCTTATTTGAAAAAAACAAACATTTATTTAAAAAAGGACAAAGGTTTATTTCTTTTGGTTCTTCTCAAAGTAATGCTTTAGTTGCTTTAGCTAAGTTTTGTTACGAAAATGATTTTTCACTTATTTTTGTTTGTGAAAAAATTAGTTCTTTTTTAAAAGAAAATCCCCATGGAAATTTAGAATTTGCATTAAAATACAATGTTGAGTTGATAGAAAATACAAACTATCCTACAAGAAGATTACAAGCTTTAGCCTTAAAAAAAGATGATGATATTTTTATAGAAGAGGGTGTGGCTATAAAAGAAGCTGAATTTGGATACCAACAACTAGCCTTAGAGCTTAGTGAACAGTTGAATGAAAATGTAAGTATTTTTTTACCCTCAGGTACAGGAACTTCTGCGGCTTTTTTGGCTAAACATAGTAAATTTAAAGTTTTTACATGTGCTTGCGTAGGCGATAGTGCGTATTTAAAAGAGCAAATTTTAAGCTTAGAGCCAAATTATGATTTTGATAATTTAACCATACTAAATCCACCTAAAAAATATCATTTTGCTAAGCCTTATTTGGAATTTTATGATCTTTATCAAGATCTAAAAAAAGAATGTAGAGTGGAGTTTGATTTGCTTTATGATATGGTGGGTTTTAAAACTTTATTAGCTCATAAAGAGCAATTTGGTGGAAAAATCTTATATATCCATCAAGGAGGCCTTGAAGGAAATATAAGCATGTTAAAGCGTTATGAGTATAAATTAAAAAATTCCAAAATAAAAAATCACTAAGATAATCAAAGGTATGATAAACTTAACATAGTAATACCATAGTTTAAAAATACTTCCTTTTAGAGTATTTTGATTAGAAAGTTCATAAATAGCATCTTTTTTAAGTACCCAACCTACATAAATACAACAAAAAAATGCGGTTAAAACAAAGAATATATTTCCACTAATAAAATCAAAGCTATCAAAAATATTTTTTCCTTTGATGATGGTAATATCTCTTAAAGGACCATAAGTAAGTATGCATGGTAAATTTCCCAAGACAAAAATACTTCCAAGTGTTAGATTAATAGCAGTATTTTTAGCTAGTTTAAATTTTTCTTCCAAAACACTGATGATTACTTGATAAATTGGCAAGCTTGTAGTAAGTGCAGCGATGATTAAAAGTAAAAAGAAAAACACACAAATTATACTTCCAAAAGGTATATGTGAAAATGCAACAGGTAAGGTTTTAAAAACCAAAGATGGCCCACTATCAGGGGTTAAACCTACACTAAATAAAGCAGGAAAAATCATAAAACCAGCAAGTACTGCTATGAGGGTATTTAAAATTCCTGTATAAACAGAAGTTTTGATTAAATTCTCATTTTTCTTAAGGTGAGATGATAAGGTTATCATTACACCAAAACCCAAAGATAGGGCAAAAAATACTTGCCCTAAAACATCTATAAACAATTTAGGAGTGATTTTGGAAAGATCAGGAGTAAGGTAAAATTTCACACCCTCACTTGCTCCTTCAAGAGTTAAATTACGTGCAACAACAACCAAAAGGCAGATAAATAAAAATGGCATAAGGTATTTTACTGACTTTTCTATGCCATCAATCACACCTTTTTTTAAGATAATCCAGTTAATTATCACAAATATAGTAGTAAAAATTCCTATTAATAAAGGATTATTTTCTATGGTAGAGCTATAAAATTCGCTTGTATATTGAGCGTTAATGGGACTTGAAAGGTTAAAATCGCCTATGATGATTTTAAAAATATAAGCTAAAACCCATCCACCTATTACCATATAATAAGCCATGATTCCAAAACTACCTAAAAGTCCCATGTAGCCAATACCTTGCCAAGAATTGGATATTTTAACCCCATCGCTTGTTTTTCCGCCAAAAGCATCGACTGAATTTAGCATTCTACGTCTTCCTATAACATTTTCAACCAAAATCACAGGAATTCCTATAAAAATCATAGCTATACAAAAGGCTAAAACATAAGCACCGCCTCCATTTTCACCTACTAAGTATGGAAAACGCCAAGTGGCTCCAAAACCAATAGTCGCTCCTGCTACTGTAAGGATATAAGTTAGCGTATTGCTCCAAGTTTGTCTTTGCATGCTTTTTCCTTGCTAAATTTAAATAAAAAATATTTTAAGATAAAAAATAATACCATTATGCCAAATTTTTATTTATTTTTTTATCAAATTAAAGGAAAATCCATGCAAAAAAAGAAAATTTTGTTTTTAGGTGCAGGATATGCTACTTTATCGGCTATAAAAGCCTTACCTGATGAGTTTTTTGAAAAAGCACAAGTGAGTTTGATTAATAACAATTCTTATCATTATCATACTATTTTACTACACAAAGTAGCTTCCAATGAAGATATTTATAGTTCAAAATATGATCTTTTACCTTTATTAAATCCAAAAATCAACTTTATCCAAGATGAAGTTTTAAAAATTTCTAAAGACAAAGTTTTTACTAAAAATAATGAATTTGACTTTGATATTTTAGTATGTGGGCTTGGTTTTGCTAAAGAAACTTTTGGCATTAAAGGTATGCAAGAATATGCTTTGAGTATAGACAATTATGAAAATGCTTTAAAAATTAATGAAATAATATATGAGAAAATAAAAAATTATAAAACCACCCAAAATGAAGATGATTTAAAAATTACAGTTTGTGGTGGGGGCTTAAGTGGGGTTGAATTTATAGCTTCTTTAGCTAAAGAGCTTAAATTCTTTTGCCAAAAAGAGCAAATTGCTTATGAGAAATTAGAGCTTTCTATTATCGAAGCTATGGATCAAATTTTACCTATGTTTGATAAAAGTTTGGCTTTAAAAGCAAAGCAAAGACTAGAAGCGCTTGGTGTAAAAGTATATGAAAAATCTAAAATCATAGAATGTGAAAAAAATGGTATAAGACTTGATGGGGGAGAATTTGTTAAAGCTAATACTATCATTTGGACTGCAGGGGTTAGGGGTAATAGCGTTATAGAAAATAGCTCTGATTTTCCAAGTGCAAGATCGCGTATAGAAGTAGATGCTTTCATGCATCCTTTAAATGTTGAAAATCCATCAAAATACTTTTTTATAGGTGATAATAGTTTATTTAAAAATCCTAAAACCAACACTCCTTATCCTCCAACAGCCCAGCTTGCATTAAGAGAAGGAGCTTATGTAGCCAAAGCTTTAATGGCTATGATTGGTGAGAAAGAATTTAAGCAAGAATTTTCTTTTATAAGTGGAAATACCGTTTGTTCAATCGGAAATGATTATGCAGTTGGCACAGTTTTGCATAAGCCAATTAGTGGTCTTTTGGCAATAAAACTTAAAATTTTTATAGAAAAACTATGGCAGTATCAGCTTATAGGGATAAAAGGATTTTTTAAATAAACATATAAGAATCATCATAAGTGTGATTTAATCTAGCCTGAATACTCTCTTTCCATCCTTTTGCTAGGGTGGAAATTTTTTCTAATTTTTCTAAAGAATTTGAATTTTTAAAAGGATTAAAAAATAATTGATTTAACTCCATAATGCTTAAATTAGTTTCATCTTTTTGTAAGATTTTGATTTTGTCATTTTTGTTTATTATGCCTTCTTTTAAGACTCTATAATACCATCCAGTTCTTCCACTTTTGAAAATTTCTTGAGTGAAATTTAAGTGATTGTGTATGCTAGAAATTTTAAAACAAGGCTTGCGCGGTTGACTTATTTGCAAAATACAAGTACCTATCTCATGTATATCTCCACAACAAACATTATATTCGTTTAAACCATCAATACTTAAATTCTCTCCCATTTCTCCAAAATTTAAGTATTTATTTAAATAATTATTCCATAAAGTATAGTTTTGCACACTATTTGCAAAAACAACTTTTTCTAAATTTCCATGATGAATTTTATCAGCTATTTCATTATCAAGAATATAATCTGTATAAATTTGCAAAGAATTTAAATAAATATCCTTGATAAATGCTGAGTGAAATTTATTATAGTTTTTGATTTTGCCAATTTGCAAAGATTTAATAGAACTCATCAAGGAACTTTACTTAAAAAATCATTTGCATCTACATAGCCTATAATGCGTCCTTTTTCCTCACCTTTGTTAAAAAATATCATCACAGGAGGCCCAAAAACTCCAAATTCTTTCATAAGAGCTAAATCTTCTTGGCTATTGTGTGTTACATCTGCCTTTAAAAGCGTGTAATTAGCAAGCAAATTTTGTACTTTTGTATCTGTAAAAGTATATTCTTCCAAAAGTTTGCAGTTTTCACACCAAGCGGCTGTAAATTCAAGCATAACCGGTTTGGTAGAATTTTGTAATTCTTGCTTAAGTTCTTTTAAGTTTTTAATGGTTTTAAAACTTAAACTAGAGCTATTTTCTTTTGAAGTAAGGTTAAACTCAAGAGGTTTTAGTAAGCTTTTTGAACCCATTGAGCTGCCTAAAATTAGACTTAAACTATAAGCTAAAATTAAAATCATACTTGCTTTTTTAAATTTATCAAAATTAGTTTTTGCTTCATCAAATAGCCCCATAAAGCTAGCAAAAAATACCCCTATAATCCCATAAAGCATTAAAATGATATTTGCATTAAGTATTCTTTCTAGCATCCAAACTGCCATGATGAGCATGATAAAACCAAAGAAAATCTTTATCTTAAGCATCCAAGCTCCGCTTTTTAAAAAACTTCCTCCAAATCCTATTAAAAGTAAAGGCATGCCCATACCAAAACTCATCACAAATAAAGAAAGTCCTCCTAAAAATACATCACCACTATTAGTAATGTAAAGCAAAGCCCCTGCTAAAGGTGCAGCCACGCAAGGTCCTACAATAAGAGCTGATAAAAAGCCCATGATAGCTATACCAAAAACTCCATTTTTGCCTTCTATTTTTTTATTAATAAAATTTTGAAATTTAAGCGGCAATTGTAATTCATAAAGGCCAAACATAGAAAGTGAGAGCAATACAAAAATGCCAGCAAAAGTAATGATAATCCAAGGTTGTTGCAATAAACCTTGTACATTAGCTCCTGCAAGACCTACTAAAGCACCTGCTATAGCATAAGCTAAAGACATAAAAAAAACATAGATAAAAGATAAATAAAAGCTATATTTTTTAGATGGTTTATCTTTGAGCTTCATTGCGATTAATGAAGAAAGAATAGGTATCATTGGTAAAATACAAGGAGTAAGTGCTAATAACAAGCCATAACCAAAAAAAGTTAAAAGCGTGATAAATATATTTTGTGTGCTTAAATCATTAGCAATTTGCTCATCTTCATTTTGCTTTTTAAATTGATCTTTAGCGGATTTTATAGTATAAAATCCATTTTGTTTATTAAGTTCATAATTTACATATACAGGACGATAGCATAAACCTTCTTCTGAGCAACCCTGATAAGCTAAGGAAAGTTTTGCTTTGTTATTTTTAACAAAATCATCTAATAATAATTGAGGTATAAAAAGTTCAAGTTGACTAAAGATTACCTCTTTGTTTTCTCTAGTTTGAGTTTGTGGGAAATTTAATAAAGAAGTAATGTCATTTGAATCTAATTCTACTTTGATTTGATCTTTGTAAAGATAAATTCTGTCTGCAAGATTGATTTTTAAAAAAATTCCTTGATTGTTACTATGGGTATTGAGTTTAAAAGCTTCATTGAGTGATAATACTCCATTATTAGCAAAAGCTAAATTTAAAAAAATAAAAAATACCGCTAAAAAACGCATTTTTCTCCTTGAAACTATAAGTTAAATTTGTTTTATTTTACTTATTTGTGGTAAATTTAAGTTAATAATTATCCTAAATTAAGGAGTTTGTTATAAACTAAAATTCCAATTTTTAACAATCTTAATATTTAGTGAAATTTAGCTGCTATTTGCTATATTTGAAATCATAATAAAGGAAATTTTTGAATAGTATTTTTTTAGTACACAATAAATTTAACGAGCATAAAAAAATTACTTTAAAAGTATATATGGTTAATGCTTTTTTGTTGGTTTTTTTATTGTTTTTATTTTTTTATTTATCTTTTTTAAGCGCTAGTTATAATTTTGATTTTGGGGCAATTTATGAATATAAAGACAAAATGATACAGGGTTTTTTTACGAGTTTTTTTATTAGTGTTTTGTCTTTGATTGTAGGTGTGATTTTTGCTTTGATTTTATGCTATATGAGTCTTTGTAAAATCGTGCTTTTTAATATGTTTGCAAGAGTTTTTATAGAGCTCATTAGAGGCACACCTTTACTAGTGCAAATTTTATTGATTTATTATATTTTTGCGGATAATTTAGGGCTTGATAATCGTTATGTTTGCGGAGTTTTGATTTTAGCTTTATTTGCTAGTGCTTATATTTGTGAGATATTTAGAGCAGGGATTTTAAGTGTTGATAAAATGCAATATGAAAGTGCTAAAGCTTTGGGTTTGAGTGAGTTTGAAATTTATAAAAGCGTTATTTTTCCCCAAGCTTTAAAAAATATCTTAGCACCACTAAGCGGACAGCTTAGTAGTTTAATTAAAGATAGTTCTCTTTTAAGTGTTATAGCTATTTCAGAACTAACTCAAAATGCTCAGGAAATCAATGCTTTTACTTTTTCAACTTTAGAAATTTATATTCCTTTAGCGCTTTGTTATTTGGTTTTAACTTTACCTATTTCTATGTTTTCAAGAAAGCTTGAAAAGAGTTTTTCTTAAAAGAAAAACTCAAGCTTTTGTTCTTTGAAAATTTCTTGCATATCTTTGAGGTATTTTTGACTTAGCTTATCAAAAAGACCATTTTTTTTAGATTTTAAAATAAACTCATTGAGTTCTTCTTTTAATTTGGTATTATTTTTATTTAAAGCTATGGCCCATTGCTCAGGTGTTTTTTCAAAAGGAGTAAAAATAGCTTTTGTTTGTTCAGGATGTTTTTTCCATGCTTTATAAATGCTCATTTGATCATAAATAAAAGCATCAGCTTTTGCTTGAATGACTTCTAAAATAGCCGCATTTTCTTTATCAAATACTAAGATTTTTGCATTTTTAAGATTTTTTTGAGCATATAAATGTGCACTTGAACCTCTTTTTAAAGCAAGTATTTTCCCTTTTTGATTTAAATCTTCTATGGAATTAATATTTGATTTTTTAGCGCTTAATATCGCTAAATTTGCCTTAGCATAAGGCAAGGTAAAATCTATTACCTTTTTTCTTTGTTCACTTATACTCATAGAAGACATGATGAGATCTATTTTTTGAGTTCTTAAAGCAGGTATAAGTCCATCCCAAGCTATGTTTTGGATTTTTAAATCATAGTTTTTTTCTTTGGCAAAGGCTTGTAAAAACTCTACACTAATACCACTTGGATTACCTTTGGTATCACTCATTTCAAAAGGAGGGTAAGCTAACTCCATGCCTACGATTAATTCTTTTGCATGAAGTGTAAAAAACAAGCTTAGTAAAAAAAGTATTTTTTTCATTTTTTAACTCCAAATTTAACCAAAGCTTTCTCATAATCTTCTTTTGTATCTATACCTATGCTTTGACTTTGTATTTTTAACATTTTGATTTTTTTGCCATTTTCTAAGGCTCTTAATTGTTCTAATTTTTCACATTCTTCCAAAGCTGAGTTTTTCAAAGTGCAAAATTCTTGTAAATTTTTAACTCTATATGCATAAATTCCAAGATGGGCTTTAAAATTTTGTTTATAATTTGCCCTTTCATAAGGAATTTTAGATCTTGAAAAATATAAAGCATAATCATTACTATCAGTAACTACTTTAACCAAATTTGGATCATCACAAGCTTTCGCATCTACTTCTTTGTAGCAACTACTCATAAAACAAAGCTCATCTTCAAAAGCTTTTTGGCTAAATTCCTTAAAATTTTTAATATTTTGTGTTTCTATAAAAGGCTCATCAGCTTGGACATTGATGATTAGCTCATTTTCATTTAGTTTTAAAATTTGACAAGCTTCGTTGATTCTATCAGTGCCACTTTCGTGATTTTTACTTGTTAAAACTGCTTTTATATTGTGTTTTTGTGCTATTTTTAAAACCTCTTCATCATCAAGCGCCACACACACTTCATCAACTTCTTGCATTTTTTTAGCTGTATAAATAAACATAGGTAAATTATCAATCTCGCATAAAATTTTATTTTCAAAACGACTTGATTTTAATCTTGCGGGTATGATTATCATTGTTTTATCCATTCTATAATAGTTTGTTTTAGATTTTTGAGTTTGCAAACTTGATTTTGCTTTTGTGTGCTTGTAAATAAGCTTGCGATATTTGGATGAATTTCTTGTTTAAATTCTTTTGCAAGTTCTTGCATGCAAGCTTGTTCATCTTGGCATTCTTTATTATAAATTGCTTGATACATACTTGGGGTAAATTTACTCCATTGTGCTGTGGAAGTAATAAGCGTAGTGGTGTTAGAATCAAGCATTTTAAAGCAAGTGCAAGTGTGAGGGTCTAAAAGTTCTAAGTGGCTGTATTGTTTGATATATTGCATACACTCATCATCATTGCAAAAATCAGCTTCAAAGTCTTCTTGTAAAAGCTCTAGCTCTTTTTGGCTAAGCTCATAATATTTTTCATTCTTTAAAGCTTGCATAAGTTTTTTGGTGCGCTCATCTTTAAATTTATCAAAAAGCAATCTTTCTATATTTGATGATATGAGTATATCCATAGCAGGAGAAATAGTCTTTTGTAAGCTTTTATTTCTTAAATCATATTTGCCTGTATTAAAAAACTCACTTAAAATATTATTTGAATTGGAAGCAATTTTAATTTTGCCTATATTTGCTCCCATTTTTTTAGCATAATAAGCTCCCAAAGCATCGCCAAAATTTCCACTTGGAATGATGATATCTATTGTTTTATCGATTTTT
The DNA here is from genome assembly GCF_025771295.1 of Campylobacter sp. RKI_CA19_01121. Classification (NCBI taxonomy): domain Bacteria; kingdom Pseudomonadati; phylum Campylobacterota; class Epsilonproteobacteria; order Campylobacterales; family Campylobacteraceae; genus Campylobacter; species Campylobacter sp. RKI_CA19_01121. The sequence continues at coordinate 35,323 of NZ_JAKMQA010000001.1, read as the reverse complement.
AAACTAGCATAGTAATGATAGATGATTTGAAAAAGTATTCTTCCAAAATTAACTGAATTTGCAGCACTTAGACTTAACTTTTCTTCTTTTAAAGTATTTTTAAAATCCTCATCATTTAAAAGCGCTTTTAGAGCATTTTGCGCATCATCAAAATTACCTTCAATGGCTATGGATTTTAAATTGCTTGCATTTGAATGTGTCATTTGTAAAGCTTGAGTTTTACTTGTGCCTTCATTTGGGTAAATACAAACTACTTTTATACCTTTTTTATTTTCAAAGCTTTTTAATGTTGCAGGCCCTGTGTCACCACTTGTAGCGCACATGATTAAAAAATCATTATCTTTTTTTAAGTGTTCTAAAAGCACGCCAAAAGGTTGCAAAGCCATATCTTTAAAAGCTCTTGTTGGCCCATGGAATAATTCATTAATATAAAGCTTATCATTAATTTTTTTCAAATTAATAGGGCAGGTTTTATCATCAAAACTCTCATAAGTTTTCAAAGCTTTTTCAAAAACTTCAAGCTCTAAATCAAAATCAAAAGCTGTGATGATTTTTAAGGCTAATTCTTTATAGTTTAAATTTTTTAAAGCTTCATTATCAAGCTTTGGTAGATTAAGTGGAGCGTATAAAGCATTATTAGGTGCACTAGGGCTAAGTAAGGCTTTTGAAAAGCTTATTTGGTGGTTTTTATCTTGGGTTGAGTGTAGTAACATTTTCTTCCTTTTTGTTAAATTTATAAATATAATCTTGCAAAACTTGCTTAAAGCTATCTTTTAAAACAATATCAAGATGGATAAGTTCAGTTTTAAAGCCAAAATCTTTTACTTTCACATAGTCTTTAAAGGTTAGCATTAAAGTGTCGCAATTGTGTTTTTTTAAAAGTTTTTCTAATTCTTCTTTTTTGAAAGTATAATGATCAGCAAAAAAATAACAAGCCCTAGCTTTGATAAAATGCTCATATAATCTAAAAGGCTTTGCAATAGAGCTTATTAAAATGGCTTTTTGATTTTCTTTTACATGAGAATAACGCACAAAATCTTCGTTTTCTTTAGCTATAAAATCAGCCCTTTTAGCAAAAGATTTTGGCAAACGATAAGCCCCACTAGGTAGGGTAAAATCAAAAAATGGCTCATCTTTACTTTGTAATAAAATATTAAGTTTTTTAATGTGAAATTTAGAAAAAGCATCGTCTAAAAGTATGATTTTTGCTCCAAGCTCGATAGCTTTTTGTATGCCTTTAACCCTATCTTCGCTTACTATCACTCCACTAATGTACTTTGTAAGTGCATACTCCATAGCTTCATCGCCACTTTCTTTAATATTACATAAAATTTCATCTTTATGCTTAACGATGATTAAGCCTTTACTTTGTCTTTTATAGCCTCTTAAGATGATAAAACAATTTTCAAACTCAGCTGCTATGGCTTTACAAATGGGAGTTTTTCCATTGCCTCCTAGGGTTAGATTGCCTATGCTTATAATGGGTAAATTAAAATCAAGTTCTTTTTTAAATTTAGTATTTAAAATCGCTATAATCATATATAAAAAGCTAAAAGGCAAAAGCAAAAAGGCTAGAGTTTTTTGCAAAAAATTAGGTTTAAAAAAATAGCGATCAAGCCAAGTCATATGTATTCTTTAATGTTGTTGGAGGTTTTCTTTTAAAGGCATTATTTTGCACACGCTCTAAGACTAAATTTTTTAAATTCTCATCAAAATTTTCCAAACTTTGATTGTTTTCTAAAGCTTTTAAAACTTCATCTAAAACTTCATATTTATAGCCAAGATCTTTTTCATCGCTTTGATTTGGCCAAAGATCAGCGCTAGGAGCTTTTTGTATGAAATTTTCATGCACACCCATAAATTTAGCAAGCTCAAAAACTTCACTTTTATAAAGCGTAGCCAAAGGGTTAAAAGCACAAGCTAAATCCCCATAAATAGTCCCATAACCAAGCATAAGTTCGCTTTTATTAGAAGTACCTACTACTAATGCATTATGCAAGGCTGAATAATCATAAAGCAAGCTCATACGCACTCTTGCAGCTAAATTTCCAAAGCGTAAAGGGTTTAAGTCTTGACAAATTTTTTCATAAGCACAAAGTACTTCATCAATATAAATAATCTTATGATGAATTTGCAAATCTTTACAAAGCATTAACGCATCATCTAAATTTTCTTTTTTAGAATATTTTGTAGGCATTAAAAGCACAAAAAGTTTTTCACCCACTGCTTTTTTACAAAGATGAGCTACTAAAGCTGAATCTATCCCACCACTTAAACCTAAGATGAGATTTTTATCCCCTGCTTGTTCTTTTATAAAATTGATCAATAATTCTTGTAATTTTGTATAATTCATAAAAAATCTTTAAATATTAATTTTTTAAAATTATATTTGATTTAGTTAAAAGGAAGTTTATATGCGTATTTTAAAACAACCATGCGGAATGTATGAAACAAATTGTTATATTATAGATCATAATAACAAGCAAATCATCATCGATCCAGGTGAAAATGCTTATGAGTTTATCAAAGAAAACGCAAGCAAACCTTTAGCTATTTTAAATACCCATGGTCATTATGATCATGTTTATGATAATGCTAAAGTTAAAAAGGTTTATGAAATTCCACTTTTTATCCATAAAGATGATGCTTTTATGCTAAAAGATCCTTTTAATTATGGTTTTGAGCATTCAAATGCTGATGTGTTAATAGAAAATGAAAATGAATTTAGTATAGATGAGTTTAAGTTTAAATTTCATCATTTTCCAGGACATACTCCAGGGTGTTGTATGATAGAACTTGTGGGTGAAGATGTGCTTTTTAGTGGAGATTTTTTATTTTACCGTAGTATTGGTAGATGGGACTTTCCTTACTCAGATGCAGCTAAGATGAAAGAGAGTTTGCTTAAAGTTTTAGCTTATGAAAAAGATTTTAGATTACTTCCAGGGCATGGAGAAGAAAGCACTTTAAAAGAAGAACAAAAAGCAATTCCTGCTTGGTTAAGGTATTTTCACTAATGGATAAGGTTTTATATTTTTTAAGTTTTTTGCTGATTTTAAGTGCGGTTTTGAGTTTTTTTAAACCTAAAGAAACAAAAAAGAAATTTTTTCACAAATGCCCATGTTTTAGAGCGGTGGAAAATGGTTTAATGAGTAGAATTTGCATTTATGCAGGAAGTTTTGGTTTTATGTATTCTGTGCTTTATATTGGTTTTGGAGTGTATGATAAAAAGCTTTTTGTGATTTTGTTTTTATCTTTTGCGATATGGTATTTTGCTTGGGTTTTAAAAAAAGAGTAAAAAACTATCATTAAAAATGTTAAAATACTTTTTTAATTATCAAAAAGGGTATCAAAATGAGAAAAAGCATAGCAGAATGGCAAAAACAAGAGCTACTTTTACTTTCCTTGCCTCATGAAAATAGCGATTGGAAGCCTTATTTAGAAGAGATTTTACAAAGCTATGAAGAATTTGTTAAAGCTGTGGCAAATTTTCAAAAAGTTTTACTTATAGCGCCAAGTGAAAAAGACTTTCAAAGATTTAAGCATATAAAAAACGTTGATTTTTTTAAGTGTGATACTAATGATACTTGGATTAGAGATTTTGGTGCAATTGATGTGCTTGAAGATGATAAAACTATAGGGCTTGATTTTATTTTTAATGCTTGGGGCGATAAATTTCAAAGCACTTTAGATAATGCGGTAAATTCAAAACTTTTTGCGCAAAAATTATCTGGAAAATTAGAAAAAATTGATTTTATTTTAGAAGGTGGGAGTATTGATTTTAATGGGCAAGGAGTAATGCTTACAACGAGTGCTTGTTTGTTAAATGAAAATAGAAATTCACATTTAAATAAAGAGCAAATTGAAGCCAAGTTAAAAGAAATTTTTGGCTTAAATCAAATTATATGGTTAAATCATGGTTATATAAAAGGTGATGATACTGATCATCATATAGATACTCTAGCAAGATTTATCAATGAAAAAACCATTGCTTATTGTGTGTGTAAAGATGAAAATGATGAGCATTACGCACCTTTAAAGGCTATGGAAGATGAGCTGAAAAAAACAGGGTTTGATTTATTAGAGCTTCCTTTACCTAAGCCTTTATATTTTGAAGGTAAAAGGCTTGGTGCTACTTATGCAAATTTTGTTTTTGTTAATGGTGGCTTGATAGTGCCAACTTATAATGATGAAAACGATGCTTTGGTATTAGAAAATTTACAAAAAGCATGCAAAGATAGAAAAGTGGTAGGGGTTGATGCAAGAGTGTTTTTAAGACAAAATGGTTCTTTGCATTGTTCTTGTCAAAACCGCTATGAAGGTCAAAGATGAATTTGCAAAAAAGCGCAACCATCATCGCAAGTGTATGTGCTATTTTTTTAGCTATTGTTAAATTTATAGTAGGTTTAGCTTCAGGTTCTGTTGCGGTGCTTTCTAGTGCGATTGATTCTTTACTTGATTGTGTGATTTCGGGTTTAAATTTTTTAGCTTTGAAAAAAAGCTCTCAAGGTTCTAGTAAAGAATATAATTTTGGCCTTAGTAAAATTGAAGCATTAATGGGGCTTTTTGAAGGTCTTGTGATTAGCGGGATTGGGGTTTATATTTTTTATGAGAGTGTTTTGAAAATTCACAATCAAGAAAGTGTAGAAAAACTTGATCTTGGAATTTTTGTCATGGCTTTTGCTATGGCTGTGACTTTGTGTTTGGTGGTTTTTTTAAATTATGTTGCTAAAAAAACAAAAAGCTTGATTATAAAAGCTGATAGCTTACACTATAAAATAGACTTTTTAACTAATGCTCTAACGCTTTTAGCACTTGTGATTATAGCTTTTACAAATTATCATTTTATTGATGGATTATTTGGTATAGCTATAAGTTTATATACGATTTTTTCAGCTTTTAAAATCATAAAAGAAAGTTCTAAAATTTTATTAGATGTGGCAATTGATAAAGAACAAGTTGAAGTGATTAAGCAAATTATAAGTGCAAATAAAGAGGTCAAAAGCTTTCATCATTTAAAAACTAGAAAAAGCCCTGATATACTTTATGTTAGTGTGCATTTAGTTTTTGAACCTACAATATCACTTTTAAAAGCTCATAAAATCGGTGATGAGATTGAAGATAGTATAAGGGAGCATTTTAAAGATGATTTTTGGAATATCCATATACACTTAGACCCTTATGATGATTCAGAAGAAGAAAGGAGTAAAAATGAAATTAGCACTCATACAGCAAGAATTTAAACAAAATAAAGAAAAAACTATAGAAAAAACATGCGAACTTATCAAACAAGCAGCAAAAGAAAAGGCTGAACTTGTATGCTTGCAAGAGCTTCATCAAACGCAGTATTTTTGTCAAAGTGAAAATACAGACTTTTTTGATTTAGCCAATGACTATGAAGAAGATGTTAAATTTTGGTCTAATGTAGCTAGGGAAAATAAAGTTGTTTTGGTAACTTCTTTATTTGAAAAAAGAAGCGCAGGGCTTTATCATAATACTAGCGTGGTATTTGAAAAAGATGGCTCCATAGCAGGTAAATACCGTAAAATGCACATACCTGATGATCCTTGTTTTTATGAAAAATTTTATTTTACTCCAGGTGATTTGGGTTTTGAACCTATACAAACAAGCGTTGGAAAACTTGGAGTTTTAATATGCTGGGATCAATGGTATCCTGAAGCTGCTAGGTTAATGGCTTTAAAAGGAGCACAAATTTTGATTTATCCTACTGCTATTGGTTGGTTCGATAAAGATGCAAAAGAAGAAAAACAAAGACAACTTGAAGCTTGGATAGGTGTACAAAGAGGCCATGCTATAGCTAATGGCTTACCTGTAGTAGCTATTAATAGAGTGGGTTTTGAAAAAGATGAAAGTGGTGTGGAAGATGGCATAAGATTTTGGGGGAATTCTTTTGTCTTTGGGGCTCAAGGTGAAGAGCTTTTTAGAGCCGATGATAAACAAGAGCTTTGTAAAATCATTGAAATTGATATGCAAAGATGTGAAAATGTACGCAGATGGTGGCCATTTTTACGCGATAGACGCATAGAGTATTTTCATGAATTAAATAAAAGATTTATTGACTAAAAGGAGGAAAAATGAAAAAAGTTTTAGTGCCTTTGGCAAAAGGTTTTGAAGAGGCTGAGTTTATAGGTATAGCTGATGTTTTAAAAAGAGCAGGAGAAGCTAGTGGAAATTTAGAAGTAATTATTGCTTCGCTTGATGATGAGCTTTTAGTGCAAGGAGCTAATGGAATTTGCATAAGGGCTGATGTGAGTTTATCTAGTGTTGATCAAGAAAATTTAGATGCAATTGCTTTAGCAGGTGGATTTGAAGGTATGATGAATTTAAAAAATAATCAAGCTATCATAAAAATCATACAAGATTTACATGCTAAGAAAAAAATCGTAGCAGCTATTTGTGCTTCACCTATGGTGTTAGCTAAAGCAGGGGTGATAAATGGGGAGTTTTCTTGCTATCCTGGTTGTGAAGTAGGTATTGAAGGTGTAAGAGTAAATAAAGCAGTTGTGGTAAATGAAAATGTCATCACAGCAGCTGGGCCTGCTACGGCTATTTTGTTTGGTTTAGAGCTTGCTAAACATTTATGCTCAGAAGAAATTTATCAAAAACTTTATGAAGGTATGCTTGTTCCTTTAACAAAATAAACCCTCGCTAATGAGGGTTTAGCTTATATTTGTTTCATAAGCTTAGTGATTTCACCCTCATGAGGAAATCTATCTACTTCGCAGTTAAACAAGTCTTTTTTAGAGTAAATGATTTTGCCATCTACTTCTACTATAAAATGACCACCACCTTTTTCTATGGTAGAAATTTGCGCATCTTTGAATTCGTTTTGTATTTCTTCTGCAACCCTTGCAGCTTGTGGTTTGTAATTTCAAAGATTACAATAATAAATTTTTACTTCCATTTTTTACTCCTTTTTTGAAAGTAAGCTATTATACATTTTTTATGCTTGTAAGTTTTAAATTTAAGGTTTTTTTTTATAATAATAAAAAAATACAAGGGAAAATATGAGCCAATTTACACATTTACATTTACACACAGAATATTCTTTACTTGATGGAGCAAATAAACTCAAAGAGCTTGCTAAAACGCTAAAAGCACAAGGTGCAACAAGTGTTGCTATGACTGATCATGGAAATATGTTTGGTGCTATTGATTTTTATAAAACGATGAGGGCTGAGGGGATTAAACCTATCATAGGGCTTGAAGCGTATTTGCATAATCATGATGATTTAAGCGATAAAAGCTCAAGACAACGCTTTCATATTTGTTTGTTTGCTAAAAATGAAATTGGCTATAAAAATTTGATGTATTTAAGCTCGCAAAGCTATATACATGGCTTGTATTATTACCCAAGGATTAATAAAAAGCTATTAGAAGCTCATAGTGAGGGTTTAATTTGCTCTTCTGCATGTTTGCAAGGTGAGGTTAATTGGCATTTAAATACCAAAAATGAAAGAAATTTAAAATTTGGCGCAAAAGGTTATGAAGGCGCAAAAGAAGCTGCGCTTTGGTATAAAAAGGTTTTTGGAGATGATTTTTACCTTGAGATTATGCGTCATGGTATTGATGATCAAAAATTTATCGATGATTCTATCATCAAACTTGCTAAAGAGCTTGATATAAAAATCATCGCAACCAATGATACGCATTATACTTTTAAAGAAAGAGCAGCTGCGCATGAAGTATTTATGTGTATAGCTATGGGGGTTAAGCTTGATGATCCAGGGCGTTTAAGACATGAAGTGCATGAGTTTTATGTAAAAACACCAGAGCAAATGAGTGAGCTTTTTGCTGATATTCCTGAAGCCATTGAAAATACTCAAGAAATAGCTAATAAATGCAATCTAGAATTAAAACTAGGCGATCCTACCCCGCCAAATTTTAAATTTACCCGTGAATATGCGAAAAAATACGGCATAAGCTTAAGTCAAGAAGATCAAGAATTTAGCTTTGATAATGATGATATAGTTTTTGAATATCTTTGTAAAAAGGGCTTAGAAGAAAGACTTCAATTTATCGATGAGAGTAAACATCAAGAGTATAAAGATAGGCTTGATTTAGAAATTAGTATTATTAAAAATATGAAATTTTCAGGTTATATGCTAATCGTTCATGATTTTATCGCTGCAGCTAAGGAAAAAGATATACCAGTTGGCCCAGGCCGTGGGAGTGCTGCGGGGAGTTTGGTTTCGTATTGTTTAAAAATTACAGATTTAGATCCTATACCTTATAATCTTCTTTTTGAGAGATTTTTAAATCCTGAGCGTGTATCAATGCCAGATATTGACGTGGATTTTTGTCAAGATAGAAGAGGGGAAGTAATTGATTATGTTATTGATAAATACGGAGCTGAAAAGGTTGCACAAGTTATTACCTTTGGTAAGCTTTTAGCAAAGGGAGTAATCCGTGATGTAGCTAGGGTTTGTGATATGAGCATACCTGATGCGGATGCTTTGGCAAAATTAGTTCCTGAAGAACTAAAAATCACTTTAGAAAAAGCTTATGAGCAAGAACCAAAAATCGCTGAATTTGTAAATTCTCATCCAAAAGGACGTCAGGTTTGGGACTTTGCTAAAGCGCTAGAGGGTTTAAATAGAAACGCAGGTATGCATGCAGCCGGAGTTGTGATATCTAATGAAGCTTTGTGGAATAAAGCTCCACTGTTTAGACAAAGTAAAAATGATGAGCGTCATTTAGTTACGCAGTATTCTAAAGAATATCTTGAAGATGTGGATTTAATCAAATTTGACTTTTTGGGTTTAAAAACTCTTACGGTGATTGATAATGCGATTAAGCTAGTAAAAAAGCGCTATGGTAAAGATGTAATTTGGGAAAAGATTGATATGAATGATCCTAAGGTTTATAAAACCATACAAAGTGGAAATACCTTGGGCATTTTCCAAATAGAATCAGGCGGTATGCAAAGTTTAAATGCTAGGTTAAAGCCTGAAAGATTTGAAGATTTAATCGCGGTTTTAGCTTTATATAGACCAGGCCCACTTGATAGTGGGATGGTGGATGATTTTATCGATATCAAACATGGTAGAAAGGCTGCTACTTATGCATTTGAAGATTTAAAACCTATACTTGAAAATACTTATGGGGTTATAGTTTATCAAGAGCAGGTTATGCAAATAGTGCAAAAAATCGGTGGTTTTTCTTTAGGCGGGGCTGATAATGTGCGCCGTGCTATGGGTAAGAAAAAAAGAGAAATTTTGGATAATCTTAAAGCAGAGTATTTAGAAGGCGCTAAAAAGCAAGGTTATGATGAGAAAAAGGCTGATGATTTGTTTGAGCTTATTTTGAAATTTGCTGAATATGGCTTTAATAAATCTCACTCAGCTGCTTACGCACTTATAACCTTTCAAACAGCGTATTTAAAGACTTATTATCCAAGTGAGTTTATGGCTGCGCTTTTAACAAGTGAAGAAAGCAATGTAGATAAGGTCGCAAAATACATTGAAGAGATGAAAAGAATGAGCATCAAGCTTTTGCCACCAAGTATTAACAAAGCCCAAAGAGAATTTAGTGCAACTAAGCTTGAAGATGGTTCTGAAGCTATTATTTATGGGCTTGGAGCGATTAAGAGTGTGGGAATTCCTGCGATAGAAAATATCATGGCAATTCGCAAAGAAGAGGGCTTTAGTGATTTTGATGATTTTATAAGTTCGATTGATCCAACTAAGATCAATAAAAAAACCATAGAAAATTTAGCTAAATCAGGTGCTTTTGATGAGTTTGGCTATACTAGAAAATGCTTAGTGGATAATCTTGAGCTTATTTCAGAAACAAGTAGGAAAATTGCTGAAGTTAAAAGAAATTCTACTGCTTCACTTTTTGGAGAAGAAGAAATAGCTGCAGATATCAAAGTAGGGCTTCATGATAGTAAAATCGAATTTGAGCTAATGGAAAAACTAGGCTATGAAAAAGAAATCTTAGGAATTTATGTATCAGGCCATCCTTTAGATAAATTTGCAAGTCAAATAGAAGGCATAGAGTATTTTAAAAGTATGGATTTTGAAACACTCAAAGGCGAAGGTGAGCTTTTGGTTGTAGGAAAGATTGAAGATTTTAAATCGATGATGAGTAAAAGTGGTAAAAGATATGCTAAGGCTGTGGTTTTAGACTTTTATTCTACTTTTGATATGATTATCTTTGAAGCCCAAGTAGAAAAAGTTGAAGCTCTTTTTAAAGAAAGCAAGGATGAAGCCTTTGCTTTTTTACTAAGATATAAAAACAATGACAATGATTTAAGCTTTAGTTTAAATGAAATTTACACCCTAGAAGAAGCAAAGGAAAATGAGCTAAAATCTTTTAGTAAGAAAAAAAGCTTTGCAAAAAAAGAAAACAAAGAAGAATTTACCCAAGAGCCTATGAAATTTGAAGAAAATATCATAGAACTTGATATTAACAAGCTTAGCAAAGATATGGTGTATGAAATTTATGATCTAGCTAATACAAGGCATAACCCAAAAGATACTAATAACAAAAAGCTTGTGCTAAAAGTGCTTGATATGGGTAGTTGCTTGCTTTATCATACAAATTTTGTTCTCTCACAAGAAGCTATGGATGTGATAGCTCAAAAATGTAAAGGTTAAAATATAGACACTAAAAGTCCATTTTATATAGTATAATTATATCAATACAATATAAAAAGGATGAAAAATGGCTTTAGCGGTTGAGACTATTCAAGATTATACCATCCAAAAAGGTAAAAAATCTTTTTGGATGTGTTTTAACACTCCAAACAATGATTTTCATGTCAATAAAACAAAACATAGTGATTTGTTTGATAAAGACAAGACAGATTATAAAGCTAGAGATGAATTTTTAGCTTTTATGAAAGAAAATTTTCCAAAAACAAAACTAACTATGGTATTTGATACGGCTCCGGTGGGGTATTTGTCGTATCCTTATTTAGGTAGTCTTGCTGTTGATTGTGAGGAAAATGATGAGGTTTATAAGGCTATAAACAAAAAATACGAAGATGAAAATTGCATGCCAAAATCCATGAATGCAGTTTTTTGGGAAATGAGCCTTGAAGTAGCTAAAGAGCTACATGAGGCTAGGAAATTTGATTATGAAAATTTTTAAAGGTAAAAAATGCAAATACAAACTTATATAAAAGAAGCTTTAGACAAAGCAGAGGTAATCATCATCACAGCTGGAGCTGGCATGGGAGTAGATAGTGGTTTGCCTGATTTTAGAGGAAAAGAAGGTTTTTGGAGAGCTTATCCGCATTTGCAAAAACTAGACATAGACTTTGAACGCATGGCTAATCCTACAAATTTTTATACAAACGCACAGCTTGCTTGGGCATTTTATGGACATAGATTTAAGTTATATAAAGATACTATGCCACACAAAGGTTATGAAATACTTTTAAAACTTGCAAAAAGCAAACAAGATTATTATGTCGTTACGACTAATGTAGATGGGCATTTTAAAAAGGCTGGTTTTGATGAGAATAAAATTTATGAATTTCATGGAAATATAAACTACTTACAATGTTTTAATTATGCATGTGGTGATTTGATCTGGCAAATGCAAGAGAAATTAGATATAGATATGGAAAATTTCAAAGCCTTATCTTTGCCAAAATGTCCTAGATGTCAAGGTTTAGCAAGACCAAATATCTTAATGTTTAATGATGGTAGTTTTAATGATAGCCGTTATTTTTTACAAAAGCAAAGTTATAAAAACTGGCTTAAACCCTTAGAGGATAAAAACATCTTGCTTATAGAGCTTGGAGCTGGTAAGGCTGTACCTAGTATGCGTATATTTGGCGAGAATTTTTGTAAAAAAAGCAAAGCTAGAACACTTTTAAGGATTAATCCAAATGAGTGTGATTTTCCAAAGTTTTTTAGAAATGGCATAGGGCTTAAGATGAAAGCTTTGGAAGCTTTGAAAATGATAGATAGTTTGATATAATAAGCTTAAAATTTAGAAAGGCTATAAATGAGTGGTGAAAATACAGAAGTAAAATCTTGTGTTGTGAGTTTGAAAGAGTTGGTGCGTGGTAAAGTGGATAGTGAAAATGGTCAAAATAAGGAAAAATCAAAGATATTTTCAGAAAATAATTTTTCTTTAAACATACCTGATTATCAACGCCCTTATGCTTGGGGTATAGAGCAAGTTAAAATTCTTTTAAAAGATATAAGCGAACAAATAGATAAAAACCAAAATAAACAAAATGTTGAAAACCAAAAATATCTTTTAGGAAGTTTGATATTGCATAAGGGAAATACAGAAAATAAGCTCAAAATAGTAGATGGCAAACAACAGAAAGATAATGAATTTAATATAGTAGATGGCCAACAACGCCTTACTACCTTGGCTTTAATTTTAAGAGTTTTATGCGAAAACAATCAAGGAAAATGCACAGAATGCAAAATAGGTAATTTTTTAGGCGAAGTTAATTACTCTCATAATGAGTCAAAATACCATATCAAAGAAAATTACGAGTATATAAAAGCTTATTTTGAAAGTTATGAAAATGATAAAAAAGACAAGTTTTTAGATTTTCTTTTAGAGAATATAGAATTTATCTGCGTTTTAGCTCCAAGCGAAGATGATGCGTTTTTGTTTTTTGATAGTGCAAATTCAAAAGGAAAAGGCTTAAAATCATACGATCTTATAAAGGCTTTTCATTTGCATTCTTTAGAGAAAAAACAAGGTAGTATGCTAGGTTATTATGCAAGGAAATTTGAAAATCTTGCAAAAGATGAAAGGAAAATCACTATTTTATTTGATGAGCTTTTAGCACCTGCTAGAGCATGGTTAAAGCACAAAAGCATTAATGCTAATGATATTAAAGCATATGAAGAGTTTTGTAAAGATTTTTTTAGCGATAAATTCCTTTATAGCAAGGAAGATTTAGGAATTTTAAGTAGTTTTGCTAATGGGGTGGATTTTTTCGAGTATTTGTTTAAATACAATGAGCTTTTTGATAAATTATCAAATAATACTTTATACCAAGAGCTAGATAAAATATATTACACAGGATTTATTTATAACAAATACATTTATGCCATTGCCGTGATGATTTATTTTTCTAAATTTCCAAATGGTAATAGTGATTATTTCTTAGCCTTGCTTGCAAGAGCTGCTTTTAGTTTGAGAGTTTATAGACCAAGTATTTATAGGGCTACTCAAAGAGATTATGCTTTGGAATTTTTAGAAAAAGTGTATTTTGTATCTTTTGAAGAGGAATTAGAGCAAAATTTACTTGATTTTATAGCTATAAAAAACGAAGAAGAAAGAAAATCAACACAAGAATTAGATGGTGGAAGAGGTGATTATATAGAAATTGTTAAAAAATACTATCAAGGTGAAGATGCTCTATATAAAAACATCCCATCACATTATGTAAAAAAATAAAAAATAAAGGTATAAACAATGAGTAATAAAGCAAATATTAAAAATATTAGTGAAGTGGCGGATAATAATAAGATCTTTTTTGAAATTCCACCTTATCAAAGACTATATGAGTGGAATAAAGAGCAAATACAAACCTTACTTAATGATATAAAAACTAAATTTGATGAAAATAAGAATAAAGAATACTTTATCGGTAATGTAGTAGTAAGTAAAAAAGATGATAAATACCTACTCATAGATGGCCAACAACGCTTAACAACTTTGTTTTTGATAGGATTTTTTCTTTCTTATAAAAATCCAACTTATAAAAATCCAAGCGATCAGCCAAAGTGGAAAGAATTTATAATGCAAAGTGATAAACTTAGAATCTCCATGCCTATAAGAGAAAAAGAAGAAGAAGTTCTAAAAGAATTTGCTAAATTTTGTAAAGATAATCAAAATAATGAGAGAAAAAATGATATTTTTTTACAAGAAATTAAAAAATTTCCACAAGATATATGCCAAAACATACCGCAAGCTTTAGAAACTATAGTAAATTGGTTTGAAGAGAATATCAAAAATAATGATGATATTGTAAAGTTTTCTAATTTTATTTATGAAAAAGTAAAATTTGTTTTTGTAGAATTAACCCAAAATACTGACTTAAATCGCTTTTTTATCCGTATGAATAACCGCGGCAAACAACTAGAAAAACATGAAATTTTAAAAGCAAGACTGCTTTCAAATATTAATGAAAGCAAAAGAACTCTTTATGCTCATATATGGGATATTTGCTCTCAAATGGATAATTATATCTTTCAAAAAGCTAGTGATAGAAAGATTTCTAGCTCAAATGAAAGAGGTGGAGATTCTATAAATAATATCATACAACCTGAAAAATCATTTGACAAACCAAATCAAGACAAGGAAAACCAAGGTAAATTTAAATCTATAGTGGATTTTCCTACTTTCTTATTGCATGTTTATAAAATTTGTAATGAACAAGATATTACTATAGATAAAAATAAGCTTTTAGAAATTATAAAAATAGAACAAAAAGAAATAGAACAAAAAGAAATAGAACAAAAAGAAATAGAACAAAAAGAAATAGAACAAAAAGAAATAGAACAAAAAGAAATAGAACAAAAAGAAATAGAAAAAGCTAAAAAATTCATAGAAAATCTTTTAAAATATAGAATTTTATTTGATTATTTTGTTATTAAAAGTCAAGATGATATGGAAAATTCTTATAAGATTAGAAAATTAGATAAGGAAAATAAAACATGCACAATAAGTAAAGATTTTGATGATCTTGCTATGGTGCAAAATTATCTACGTGTAGCAAGAAGTGGTATGTCTAATAATCATCATCACTGGCTTACTCCGTTTTTGAAATTTTTGGATAAAGAGATCAAATTGAACTTTTCATTTGATGAGTTAAGTGATGATAAAAATATAATTAGTGAAATACAAATAAATGATAACATTAATTTTTATGGTTTTATCACAAATGGTAAAAATATTATTCAAAAAAATCCAATATCTTTCCTTGAAAATTTAGATACATCTTTAGCCAAAGAGCAAGCAAACACAGAAGTTAAAGAGCAAGCAAACACAGAAGTTAAAGAGCAAGCAAAAGAAGCAGAAAAAAATGGAGAGAAAAAAGATTTATTGGTAATTTCTAATGAAGTTCTTGTTAATTTAAGCAATAATGAAGAATGTATTTTTACTAATACTAATGAAGTAAAAATTCCAAACTTAGATCAAGGAACAGCAACCCCACATTATTGGTTTTATCGTTTGGAATATTATTTGTGGAAAAATAGGGAAAACAGTCATTTAGGTAACTATAAATTAAATGATAAAAATTTTAGTGAAATTGCTAACAATTTCTATTTTAGAAGCTTAAATTCCATAGAGCATGTGCAAGCACAGAGTAAAGCACAAGGATGGGGAGAAGTAGATAATTTTGGAAATTTAGCTCTTATTAGCTCTAGTTTTAATTCTTCTTTGAGTAACCAAGATACACAAGATAAATATTTAGATTTGCAAAAATATATAAATAAAGATAGTGTTATATCTTTAAAACTTTGGTTAATTTATGCTTTAAGCGGAAAAAATCAGTCAAATTGGACTTTTGATAATGCACAAACACACAAAGAACAAATGCTAGAAGTATTAAAAAATTCTTTCAAAAGCAATTAAGATAAAGCCTAAGGCTTTATCTTTTCATAAATTTAGCAAAGACCTTATTTTTGCTTCTTATCTTACGAAAATACTCTTTTGATAAGATATCTTTTAAAATTTTAGCATTGTTATAGCTTAGCTTGGTTTTTCTTTGTATGTAAGAAATGGCTTTATTTGCTAAATTTTTCTCTCTTGATTTTTTTATCAAAGCCTTATCTAAAGTAGCTATCTTAGGCATGTTTTTGATAAATTCTAGATACTCTTCTTTGCTTTCAAAGGGAGAATCTTCAAAACTAAATGGAACCTGACTTGGTATTTTTTTCTTTTTCATTTTTTCCTCCATATTTTTAAAATGATATTCTAGCATAAAATATAGACAATCTTAGTCTATAAAATTCTAATATAATTTCATTTTACAAAGGAAAGTGATGAAAGAAGTTAGGATTATTATTGATGATGAATTTGATCATGTAAGAGATTTTCAAAATGGCTTTGCAGCGGTAAAAAAAGCTGGCAAGTATAGCTTTATAAATAGCAGTGGAGAATTAATTTGTGATTTTTTATATGATGAGGTTTTAAATTTTAGTCAAAATTTAGCAGGTGTTATGATAAATGACAAATGGGGTTTTATAGATACTAAGGCTAAGGTGGTAGTGGATCTTATATATGATGATGTTTGTAGTTTTGTAAATGATTATGCACTTTTGCGACAAGGAAATGAAAATATCATCATAGATACTCAAGCAAATATCATTTTAAAGACTGAATATGATGGCATTATAAGACTTAGTGATAAGCTTTTTAAGATCAAAAAAGGCGATGTGTTTGCATTGATCGATCAAAATGGAAATTTTTTAAGTGATTTTGAGTTTTTAAGTATAAAAAGACTAAATGAAAGATTATTTTTATACAAGCAAAAGATCAATGGCAAGGTTAAATGTGGAGTTTTGAATGAATTTGCAAAGCTTGTTTTAGAGGCTAAATTTGATGATATTAGCTTGATAAATGATGAGTATTTGTTAGTGTTTGATGGGTTTTTGTATGGTTTGTTTGATGTAAATTTAAATTGCATTTTTGATCCTATGTATAAGGATGTGAAATTTATATCCAAAGATATGATCAAAGTCAGGGTAGGGACTAAATATACTTTGGTAGATAAAAACAAAAATGAGCTTAGTAAGAATAGTTTTGATTTTATGAAGATTATTGATGATGAGCTTGTTTTGTTTTTAGAAAATTCTAAATTTGGTTTCATGGATCAAAATGGGATGTTAATTTGTGAAGCTAAATTTGATGAAGTTGGAGAATTTGTTGGTGGATTAGCTTGCGTAAAGATAGCTAATAAATACGGCTTTATAGATAAAAATGCCAAAATCATCATCGATGTGATGTATGATGAGCTTAGGTTTTTTAGTGAGAATTTAGCAGCCTTTTGTGCGAGAGGAAAATGGGGTTTTATTAATACAAAAGGAAAGACCATCATAGAAGCAAAATACGATGATGTAAGTAATTTTAGCGAAGGTTTAGCTGTAGTAAAAAAAGATGGTAAATACGGCTATATTAATAAAAAAGGAAAAACCATCATAGAAGCAAAATACGATGAAGCAAATAGCTTTAGCGAAGGCATAGCAAGTGTAAAAAAAGACAATAGATATTTTTTGATCAATCAAAATGATGAGATACTTTGTGAGCATGAGTATGAGTATATGTCCTGTTTTAGCTGTGGTTTGGCATTAGTTTTAACAAGTGATGGTTTTATTTATGTGGATAAAAATGCAAATATTGTTATAAAAGAGCATTTTGATGAGGCGTTTGATTTTAGAGAAGGTTTGGCACAAGTTTGTATAGATAATCAATGGGGTTTTATTAACACAAATGGAGAATTTGTGCTTGATTTGCAGTTTGAAAATGTAAATGATTTGGGTAATGGAATTTACGAGCTTAGTAAAAATGGACATAAATTTTACTTAGAATACAACGGAAAAATAACCCTTAATCCTTTTTCTCAAAGACAAATTGCATGTATAAGCAAGGATATAGGCTGGAGAATTTTAAGGTTGCTAGAGTTGAAAGAGTAAAATTTGATCTTAAAAGAATGTGCTTAAAATACATTTAACAATCGAAGTTAATGTATTTTAAAACATTTATTTTTATGGTTTTTTTGATTTTTAAATTTATCATATTAACTATCTTATCTTTTATTGCTAATATTAGATTGTTATCTAGTATTATGATTTGATTATATTTGATTTTTACAATAATCTTTCCTTTTTTATCTATAAGACCCCATTTATCACTTTGTTTAACTTTGGCAAAACCTTTGTTAAAATGACTTACTTCATCGTATTGTGCTTTGATAATTAGCTTTTCATTTTTATCTATAAAACCAAATTTTTTATTAATCAAGATTGAAGCTAATCCATCGTGAAAATAACTCACGATATTTTCTTTGTTTAATATTAAATATAATCCAATTTTTGAAGCACCTTGTATGTCAAAAAAAGCTAGATCATCATCTAAATCATCTATAAAATCATACTTTGCTTCTATGACTAAATTCCCTTTTTTATCTATAAAACCCCATTTATTATCAATTTCAACTGCAGCCATTCCTTGAAAAAAGTCTTTGGTTTTATTGTATTTAGTATCTATAGCAATTTCCCCTTTTTTATCTATAAAACCACATTTTCCATTAAGCTCAACCCTAGCTAAACCTTCGTTAAAATCATAAGCATTATCATACTTTGCATCTATGATTAAATTCCCTTTTTTATCTATAAAACCCCATTTATCTTTTAAACAAATAGTTGTTAAATTTTCTTTATATTTTTTTATGTTTTTAAATTTAGTTTGTGTTGTAATATTTTCATCAATTTTATAAGGAAAATTTATTTTTATAATATTTCCTTTTTTATTTACAAAGCTATTTTCATCTCCATTATATATTCTAAATAAACCATTATAAAAGCTTTTGGAATTGATACTTCCTTTTAATTCTTTTATAAATTGTGCGTTTGAATCAATTAGAATTGATTTAAAAACAATATGCTGATTTTTTGTATTGTGTATTTTTAAATTTATATAATATATTTTCTTTGCATTTAGCACTCCAAAACCATGATATTCTATATCAAAGTTTTGATATGTGAAGGTGCTTTTAGGTTGTTTAGTGGTGAGCATTGTTTAAATTGTGATTATTTTATTTTAGTTGCATAATAGATTTTTTATTGGCAAGTTTTAAAAGTGTTGTTTTCACATGTTTTCCTTTTTTGATTGATATAATATTTTATTATAATGTATTTTTATAGACTACTGCTGTCTAGTTTGATGATTTTTGCTTAGAGATTGATATAAAAACTCTAAGCAGTAACTTTTAATATAGTTATTATTTTACAAGCTCTTCTAAATGTTTTAAAATTTTTACCATGGCTAAAGTATCAAGTTTGCAGTATTCTAGTAAGGCTTGGCGGAGAGCTTTTCTTTCGTTTTCATCCATATTTTGCATAGTTTCAAAACTTTTCATAGCTTCGCTTTTATTATGGATTAAATCTAAATTATTATAAGCTTGCATTATAAGCAAGCACACAAATATTTTAAATTAATTTAGGTTTTTTAGTTTTAATTCTTCGCCTTTTTTAAGTAAAAATAAATTCGTATCAAATTTTAGTATCTCACTATAACAACAATTTTCATCTATATCTGCAAAACCCATGTAATCATATTCATAATCACCAACAAGATTCAAGACAATATCATACTCTGTTTCTATAACTAAATTTCCTTGCTTGTCTACAAAACCACATTTTCCATTAAGCTTAACTCCAGCTAAACCTTCGTTAAAGTTTGAAACGCCATCATATTTTGCTTCTATAACTAAATTTCCTTGCTTGTCTACAAAGCCCCATTTTCCATTAAGCTTAACTCCAGCTAAACCTTCGTTAAAGCTTAAAGCATCATCATATTTTGTTTCTATAACTAAATTTCCTTGTTTATCTACAAAACCACATTTTCCATTAAGTACAACATTAGCTAAACCTTCGTTACAAATCCAAACCATATCATATTTTGCTTCTATAACTAAATTTCCTTGCTTATCTATAAAGCCATATTTTCCATTAAGCTTAACTCCAGCTAAATCTTCGCTAAAATCCCAAGCATAATCATACTTTGCTTCTATAACCAAATTTCCTTGTTTATCTACAAAGCCCCATTTTCCATTAAGCTTAACTCCAGCTAAATCTTCGCTAAAATCCCAAACACAATCATACTTTGCTTCTATAACTAAATTTCCTTGTTTATCTATAAATCCACATTTTCCATTAAGCTTAACTCCAGCTAAACCATCATTAAAATTCCAAATATCATCATATTTTGCTTCTATAACTAAATTTCCTTGCTTATCTATAAAGCCCCATTTTTCATTAAGTTTGACTTTTACTAATTCTTCTTCTTTATGATAACTAATTTTATCATATTCAGTATTTATGATTATCTCCCCTTTTTCATCTATAAAACCATAGCCACATTTTTCATAAAACTTAACTCTAGCTAAGTCATTATTATAAAATTTCTCAACATCATCATATTTTGCTTCTATGACTAAATTTCCTTGCTTGTCTATACAGCCCCATTTTCTATTAAGCTTAACTCTAGCTAAACCTTCTCTAAAATCATCAACATCATCATATTTTGCTTCTATAACTAAATTTCCTTGCTTATCTATAAAGCCCCATTTTTCATTAAGCTTAACTCTGGCTAAACCTTCTCTAAAATCATCAACATCATCATATTTTGCTTTTATAACTAAATTTCCTTGCTTATCTATAAAGCCCCATTTTTCATTAAGCTTAACTCTGGCTAAAGCATCACAAAAATCCCAAGCACAATCATACTTTGCTTTTATAACTAAATTTCCTTTTTTGTCTATAAAGCCCCATTTTCTATTAAGATTAACTCCAGCTAAACCTTCTCTAAAATCATCAACATCATCATATTTTGCTTTTATAACTAAATTTCCTTGCTTATCTATAAAGCCCCATTTTTCATTAAGCTTAACTCTGGCTAAACCTTCTCTAAAATCCCAAACACAATCATACTTTGCTTTTATAACTAAATTTCCTTTTTTGTCTATAAATCCGTATTTTCCATTAAGCTTAACTTCAGCTAAGCCATCATCAAAACCCCGAATATCATCATATTTTGCTTCTATAACTAAATTTCCTTGCTTATCTATAAATCCCCATTTTTTATTAAGCTTAACTTTAGCTAAGCCATCATCAAAATACCAAATATCATCATATTTTGCTTCTATAGCTAAATTTCCTTGCTTGTCTATAAAACCACATTTTCCATTAAGCTTAACTCTAGCTAAACCTTCGCTAAAATCATAAATATCATCATACTTTGCTTCTATGATACAATTTCCTTTTTTGTCTATAAAGCCATATTTTCCATTAAGCTTAACTCTAGCTAAACCTTCGCTAAAATCATAAATATCATCATACTTTGCTTCTATGATACAATTTCCTTTTTTGTCTATAAAGCCATATTTTCCATTAAGCTTAACTACAGCTAAATCTTCTCTAAAGTCATTAATATCATCATACTTTGCTTCTATAACTAAATTTCCTTTTTTGTCTATAAAGCCGTATTTTCCATTAAGCTTAACTTTAGCTAAGCCATCATCAAAATACCAAATATCATCATATTTTGCTTCTATAACTAAATTTCCTTGCTTGTCTATAAAACCCCATTTTCCATTAAGCTTAACTATAGCTAAACCTTCGCTAAAATCATAAATATCATCATACTTTGCTTCTATAACTAAATTTCCTTGTTTATCTATAAGACCACATTTTGCTTTTGTGCAGCAAAGTCCATATAAATCATCATTTAAGTGATAAATCTTGCCAGCGATTTTTTTTAGTATATTTCCATTGATGTCAAATAAGATCGAATCTTCTTCAAAACTTGCATAATACATTTCATCTTTTTTTATAACACCACAATTTATTATTTTTTTATTAGCAAGATTTTTATCTAGTTTTAAAAGTGTTGTTTTCACATGTTTTCCTTTTTTGATTGATATAATATTTTATTATAATGTGTTTTTATAGACTACTGCTGTCTAGTTTGATGATTTTTGCTTAGAGATTGATATAAAAACTCTAAGCAGTGGCTTTTAATATAGTTATTATTTTACAAGCTCTTCTAAATGTTTTAAAATTTTTACCATGGCTAAAGTATCAAGTTTGCAGTATTCTAGCAAGGCTTGGCGGAGAGCTTTTCTTTTGTTTTCATCCATATTTTGCATAGTTTCAAAACTTTTCATAGCTTCGCTTCCATTCTGGATTAAACCTAAATTTTTATAAGCTTGCTCCATATCAGGGATTAGAGCTGGTAAGACTTTTTTTATAGAATAACTCCCTTGCATTTTATAATGATAATAATCTTTATTTTGAAAAGGTATCATAAGATCTTTGATATTTTTTTTTATATTTAACAAATGCTCGCTAAATTCAGGAAAAGCAAGTGCTAAATTTCTTATAACACTTTTTTCAAAGCTTGCATTATAAGCAAGCACACAAACATCTTTTGGTATATCATTGATCAAATTTCTTACAAGTTCATATCTTGGATCGATCCCACATTCGCTTAAAAATTCTTTATGCTCTAACTTGTCTTTATAGTCTATATGCAAAGAGTATTGAAAAGGAATTTGCATATAAGACTTGACTACCCTGTATTCAGGTATGACTTGCGTAAAGGATTCAAAATCTAGATGATATATGGGATAGGTTAGTGTATCTAAGAATTTTTTGATATTTTCTTTGTTTATATAGTTTTCTTTATTGAGTGAAGCTTTGATTTGGATTTGTTGATTCTCGGTAAAAGTAGACAGATCTTTTATATCTTTAAAATTGATTATGTTTTTACGGTACAAATTAAAAATTTTATTAGATTTTGAAATGCTAAATATATTCTCATTTTCACATAAATTTCTTTGTTCAACCCAACAATACTTATATCCATCACAATCATAAGGATCAAAACAATGTGTTCCTATGTCTATATCTGGCTCTTCATTTTTACTTAAAATTTCTTCAAAGTATTTTAAATTTTTTCTAACTTCTTCTTGGTTTTGGATAACTTTATCTGTGATGTCATTGAACTTAAAAAGTCGATTTATATCAAGAAAATCACCTCTATAGTATTTATTGTTTAAATGTATCAGGTTAACTTGTTTGATTTTATAACCCAAATTTGACAAAACATAATATTGCAAAGCACAATCATCTATATATGTTTTTTTAATTACTTTGGAAGTAGGTGTTTTTGTTAAAGATGTAGAGCTTTTTACTTCGTTAATGATCATACCATCTTTAGTATTTTGTAAAATATCTATCATGATCAAAATGCCATCATAGCAAAAAGTAGCTTCGTAAATCACTTCTTGGTTATTTTCTAATAGTTTTCTAGTTTGTTCGCATTTTTCATTCAAAGAACTACCTTCAAATTCTATCTTTACTCCATTTGGAAAAAGCTCACAGGCTAGATCGCCTACTTTGTTACCAGTTTTAAATTTATCCGAAGTATTCTCTGGGGTACTTAGTACTTCATCTTTGTAAGTTTTCAGCCATAAAGACTTAGCACATTGTGTGCCTCTTGTGTATCTTGATTTTGAAAAAAACATTATTTACCTTTCTTTGTTGTTTTGTTTGAATTTTAGCCTATTTTTATTAAAATAGGCTAGAGTATTATTTTTTCAAAGGTTTATCTCGCATTAGAGCATAAATTAGTCCGCTTGAAAAAGCAAAGCGTGCTAACGCATTTTGTTTTTCTTCTCTTCTTTGCGCTACGGTTTTAAGATTGCTTTTTCTCAAAACTGCAAAAATACTAAGTCCATACCATAATCCTAATGTTATTTTTAAAGGTAGTATTAAAATCATTAGTAATGGATTGTTACGATTATCTCTTAGTGTTGTGTATGCTATATATAATACAACGCATGCCCATATAAAAGCAATGACACCCATAATCATTAGCGCAGTATCTCTTTCTATTCGCATTAGAAATAATGTCATAAAGATTATAAAGGCTAAAGGCAATACAGCAAATAATCCAACACACAAGCTAAGATCTATTGTATTTCTATATATGACTACCTTGCCTTTTAATCCATAATACACAAGCACTGCAGCTATGATGATATATATTAAGATAGCTATGGTGATGATTATTGTATTGGTATAATCTTCTTGAGCTATTTTTGTGCTTGTATTGTTATCTATGGTTTTTTCTATTGTTATATCTTGTTGTGCTGTTGTATAATTTACTTCAGCATTAGTAAAAGTAAAGCATATACACATTAACATGCTTAAAATTAAAAATAGTTTTTTCATTTTATTCCTTTGTTTTTGATTTGTTATTTTAAATTTTTATGTTGATTTTTATTTTTTAATACCTCCTTATGTTATAGATTTACAATAGTTTTTAATTTTGTTGTAATTATATGTTATTTTAACGGACGGTGTTTGTCTATTTTTTATTTTTTTATTTTGGTATAATTAACAATGCAAAAATTAAGTTATAATTATAAAAATCAAAACTAAGGAAAACTATGAGTGATTTAAAAACTAGTTTAAATGCAATTAAAGATAAAAATTTTGGTTATTTTTTTGATAAAGATGGAAAATGTTATATTTATCATACTAAATTTGGCAAGGAAAGAAATAGTGTAATTTCAGGAAATGATAATATTGAATCGAAATTTAGGGATTTGATTGATGACATTTATAAGGAAAATAAGGATAAATTTGATAGTTTAAAAGAAGCTTTTGAGAATTATTTATACATTTATAATGATAAAAGTACTATACATATTAAATTTGATGAAAATGGTGAATTTTTAAAAACAAAAAGCAAAATTGTGGATAATTTTAGCGAAACATTTAGTAAAGAAAAAATAGACGAGATAGATTTCAATCAGGGTAATTTTAAAAAAGATATTTTTGAAAAATGGTGGGATAAAAGTATAAATAGTGCTAAAATGCAAGGTAATGCTACGAATTTATTAAAAGATGAAAAAAAATTAGTTGATAATCTTAAAATAATAAATGATGCTTCAGATGAAAGTGGAAACTTGACACAATTACTCGATAAGCTTGAAAATGTAGAAGGTATGAAAGCTACAGCCAGAGAATTAGCATATTGGATGCAATTTAGGGATGGTAAATTTCCACTTAAAGATGATAAATTTCCACTTGCAAATGATGCTTCTGTAAATACCGCTAAGTATATCTTTGAAATGCTAAATGAAGATTCAAAAAAGAAGCTTGAAGATATAAAAAAAGAGACAACTAAAACTAGAAATGAAGAAATATACTTTAACTTTGTTTTGGATGAACTTAAAATAAATGAAAATTCATATAATCTTCCAAAATACTATATTTTAGATCAATTTTTAAATTTGATTGATAAGATAAAAAAATCTGATTTGGATTTAATTACAAAAGAAAAATTAGATAAAAATGATGAAAGTAAAGATATAAAGCAAAGTGCGTATTATAAACTTCACGAAGCAGCTTATGATTTTGCAAATTTATGTGGCAAAGCAGATATAAAAAGCAATGATTTAGAAGGCTTTAAAAAGCTTTTAAAAACGCATAAAAACATCATTTTTCATGGAATTCCTGGAACTGGAAAAACCTACACTATAGTAAATAATGTAAAAAATATCATTAAAAATGAAAATCAAATGCTCATTACTCAATTTCACCCAAGTTTTTCTTATGAGGATTTTATAGAAGGTATTAAACCTGCAGGGATTGAAAATGGACAATTAAAACTTGAACTTAAAAATGGAATTTTTAGAGAATTTTGTGATAAAGCAAAAGAAGAAGAAAAAGGATTTTTGGAAAAACTCGAAAAAGGAAATTTTAATGAAGCTCTAAGCGATCATGGGTATTTTTTCATAGCTGATGAGATTAACCGTGCGGAATTATCTAGGGTTTTTGGAGAATTACTTTATGCGCTTGAGTATAGAGGAGAAAAAGGTAAGATAAAAACACAATATGCCTCTATGAGAGATGATGAGGATTTTTATGTGCCTGAAAATATGTTTTTACTAGGGACTATGAATGATTTAGATAAAAGTATAGATAGCTTTGACTTAGCGCTTAGAAGACGCTTTATATGGCAAGAAATGGAGTGTGATTATGATGTAATAAGAGATGAAATTTATGCAAATAATATTGAAGAATACGCACAAGCTTGTAAAAAATTAAACGATAAAATTAGTAAAGATATAGGTGAAAAATATCAACTTGGACATTCTTATTTTCTAAAAATTGAATTTAAAAATGATGAGATTAAAGATAGTGATATGAAAAAACTTTTTAGCAACCGCTTTGAAGCGCTTTTAAAAGAGTATTTAAGAAGCGAATATAATGAAAAAGAAATACAAAGACAATTGGATCATTTAAAAAAACTTTTTGTTATAGAAAAAAATGATGATAAAAATAAATGATAATAGCTTTATAGAAATAGAGCAAAAATCTTCAAGAATACAAGATTTTGATCTGTATTTTGAAGATTTTATAAAAAATGGAAATTTCTTTTCTTTTTTCAATGATGATGAAAAAATTTTAAGCAAAAATGCTAAAAATCCTATCATTTCATTGCGAACGATTGAAGAAAATAAAAGGCAAATTGCTGGTGGAAATTATATAGGAAAAATTTCTTATAATGGTTTGGAAATTGAGATAAATTCCAGGTTTGGCAAGAAGTTCTTAGAAAGAATGCTAAATTATGCTAATGATGTATTTGTTGATGATGTTAGTATTTATCAAGATGTAAAAAAGGAAAGCAATATAAGTGAGTTTATACTTTTTTACATCTTTGTGCAAAAACTTGAAAAAAGTTTTTTGATAGGTTTGCCTAAAAATTATCAAAGTAAAAAATACAACGATTTGCGCTTTAAGGGAAATATTGATATGGTTGAATTTATAAAACACAATATCCCTTTAAAAGCAAAGGTTGCTACAAAAACAAGAGAGCAAATAGAGGATGTGCATATTATTAATGTATTATATAAAGCATTAGAAGTCATAGAAAAGAAAAATTCAGGCTTTTTAAAAAATGTAAAGCATATAAAAA
The DNA here is from genome assembly GCF_025771295.1 of Campylobacter sp. RKI_CA19_01121. Taxonomy (NCBI): domain Bacteria; kingdom Pseudomonadati; phylum Campylobacterota; class Epsilonproteobacteria; order Campylobacterales; family Campylobacteraceae; genus Campylobacter; species Campylobacter sp. RKI_CA19_01121. The sequence goes on along the minus strand of NZ_JAKMQA010000001.1, from coordinate 8,599 downwards.
CCTATTTAGTGCAAAATAAAAGCGAGCATTGTTTTATAAAAGAAAGTTTAAACAAAGCCTTTTCTAGTAAAGCCTTGAGAAATCAAAACTATCAAAACTACAAAGAGCTTTTAAAATATGCAAAAATGATCATAGAAAGTCAAAATTTCACTAGTAAAAATAAAAATGATCAAAAAAGTTATGGTTTTATCGTTAATATAGCAGAGCTTTTTGAAATTTATATAAGTAAGCTTTTAAGAAATAATTTTGAAGAATATATGGTTGATTCTCCAAAGCTTGAAATTTATAAAAATAGCTTTTATAAACGCTATATAATACCTGATATTGTTTTGTCTAAAGATGATACATATATGGTTTTTGATACTAAATATAAAAGAATGAAAATGGAAGGTAGAAGCCAAAATGGCATGGGAGATTTAGACAGAAACGATTTATTTCAAATTCATACTTATATGGGGTATTATCAAAAGATAGGCAAAGTGCTTTTAGGTGGACTTTTATATCCTATGCAAGAATTTGAAAAAGCAAAATGTCATAGTGAAAATTCTATCCTTTCAGATGAGTATAAATTTATAGTTGATGGAATTTTTCTTGAAGATAGTCAAGATAAAGAAATCACTCTTGAGTATATTACCCAAAAAGAAACGCAATTTATAGAAAGGATCAAAGAGCTACTAAAACAATCATTTTAGTAGCTTAACAAAAGAAATTTTTCTTTCTATATCCTCGTGAGCGATAGAGTTTATTTCTAGTTTATAGGGTTTAAAATTTTTCGTGCTAATATTAGCAAATAAAATATCCAAACTCACATCTAAAAGTTTTTTTAAACCTTTTGAAAAATCATAATCTTTCAAATAAAAATTATTTCTTATCAAATTTTCATTTTGTTTTATAATTTCTAGCAATTCTTGCTCTTTAATATAAAATAACCCTTCTATAAGTATGTTTTGATAAGGTGAGATGTCGTTGATGTTTAGCACTTTTTTATCTATCCAGCCATTTTTAGGAAAGGCATATGCACTTGCAAGATGATAGAGTTTGCTTTTTGTATTTGTTTTTTTTAATTTATAGTGTATTTTTGCATTATGTTTTATAAAATCAACAACACAAAAATGTTTAAAATCCGCATAATTTTGACTTAAAAAATTTTCAAAAGACAAAAGTTTGCTTTGAGTATTTTCATCTAAAAAATATCCATTTTCTAAATGATAGCTTTGGCTTAGTAGTTGTATATTTTCTGTGTTTTGAATTTGTGTTTGGAAATTAAACTCATCATTATTTGTTTCATATAATGCTTTAATGTGTTCTTTTGCTTTTATATCATTAAATCCAAACACAAAGCTTTTGTGCATTGTTCCTTGAAGTGTTATGTTCATAGCTTTATCCTTTTTATAAAAATCCCATGTTGATTTTTTCATCATCTGATTTGAGTTTTGATTCTTTTTCTAATTTTTCTAAAAACTCATCGGCGTTTTTGATTTTAAAAATTTTATTTTGTCTAAGGATTAGCGCAAAATCGCCCAAACAAATATTTTGAAGCCTTAAGAGCCTTTTTGCAATTTGCTTTTTATCAAAGCTTAAATTTAATTCTTTAGCAAAAAATTCAAAAGCCTTTAAAAGCTTTTCTTGCTTTAATGCTTGAAATTCTATCTTTAGATCAAATCTTCTTATGCTAGCTTTATCAAGGCTTTGTAGGTAGTTTGTAGAAGCTATGAAAATACCTTCAAAATTTTCCATTTGCATAAGCATTTCATTGACTAAGCTTTTTTCCCAGCTTTTATTTGCTTCATCTCTACTATAAATTAACGCATCGATTTCATCAAGTTGTAAGATAGCATTATCATTAGAAGCTTTTTTGAAAATGTTTGCGATATTTTTTTCATTATTGCCCACAAAAGGATCTAAAATATCACTAAGTTTATAAGAATGTAAAGTTTTATTTAAAACATTAGCTAGTTCTTTGCCAAACTCGCTTTTTCCACTACCTGCTATGCCGTAGCTTAAAATTCTCAAACTTGAATTTTTATCGATATTGTTTATTAGTTCTTGTAAATTTAAATCACATTCTATCAAGCTTAAATCGTATTTTTTGTCTTTTTTTGGCATTGAAATGCCCTGAAGTGATCTTGCTTTTAAATTTTCATTGATCAACCTTACAAATACTTCTTGGCTTTTGCTTTTAAAGATCTTAGCATTATTTGCACATTTTAAAATAACCCCTTGGGAAAGTTCAGGATGAGAAGCTATATTTTCTATAATGACCTCATCTATTTTTATATTTTTTTTATTAAATAACTTTTTTATATTTTGAATTTTCTTTTCTTTGGGCATACTTTCAAGCTCTAAAATCACATCAAAACGCCTCAAATACGCCTCATCCATGTCTTTAGAATTTGATAAAAATACACAAATGCCATTTTCTTCATCTAAGATTTTATTGATTTTTAATTTCTCTTTTAAAGAATCATAGCAAAGACTATCCTCGCACTCATCAAAGACTATCATTTGTTTTTTTGGATTGAGTATCTTTTTAAGTGCGTAAAAATTTGAAATTCTACTTGATTTTTTATCATTTTCGCAATCTTTAACACACAATGCTTCTTTTCCAAGCTCTTTAGCTATGAGTGCGCTAAGCTCGTTTTTGCCTACGCCTGCTTTTCCATATATAAAAATATTTCCTTTTTGGCGTTTTTTTAAAAAAGTAATGATAGTATTTAATTCCTCTTGTATATAGTCAAAATCACTCAAATTTAGTCTAGTTTTAGGTAAAAAATACGAAAACTCACCCATAAGTGTAGTTTTGCTAATATCTTGAGTGAAAATGCTTTCAAAATTATTTATATCTATACCAAAGGCATCGCTATCATAATAACACAAGGTATCTAGTTTAAAAAGCATAGAATCATCACTTAAAGCTTTATTGACATCTTTTGAAGTGTGGTTGAAAATTTTTTCTATGATCTTTTTGCCCAAAGCAGTGCTATAGCCTTGGTGTAAAGCAAATCTACCTTTATTTGCATAGTAAAAAAACGCAAACACATCACATTCTGCTTGAGTAAAATTTAAGTATTTTTTAAGATAACTTAGATTTTTCTTTAAAAAGCTAGGATAGATAAATTTGGAGTATTGTTTGTAGATAAAACTAGGGATTTTACTATCTTTTTCTAGCATATCTTCAAATTCGCTGTAAAAATCTTTTTTGATTTGTTTGCTGTTTGAGAGCATTTGTGCGTGTAGTGAGATGACTTTTACATTATGTGAGTAGTAATCAAAATCCGCAATGTGAGTAAGAGTAGAAGTATTTGTTTGCATTATAAACCTTTAAACTAAGATATATAATGCAATTATAAACAAAATAACTAGACTTTAGTTGTCTAGTTATGAGAATTATTTGGTGTTTTGTTTTCTAATAAGTCTTTATAGAAACTTTCAATGGGGGTTTTGAAATATTTCTTAAAATTTTCAGCACTTATCATATCGCTTTTTGCATTATTGCAAATACAGCAGGCTAGAACACAATTTTCTTCATTGTAGCCTTTATCTGGATCTAATCTTTCAATTTGTAATGAGCTACTAAAAGATGGTTTTTTGGAGGTTATAAGTTTGTTTTTAAATAGATTTTTTAATTTTTCTTCATCGATACCGCAATAATGACATTTTAGTTTGCTTTTATTTTCGATTTTTAAATACGCTTTTTCATACCACATGGCAAATTTTTTCATATCTTCAAATTTTTCTTCAACCATTTTATCGATTGCACTAAATTTTTCATTTTCATCTTTCCATTTTTTGTTGATTCTATACTTCTTTCTTACCACTTCATAGTGATTTTTTAAATTTGCCACATAGTTTTTATCTTTTGATTTTAGTTCTAACTCTTCTCTTACTATTTCTTCAATGTTAAGATTGTATGATTTTGCCTTGATTAGTTTTTTTGTAATTTCCTTACTTCCAAAAACACCTTTTAAATAAAGCTTTAGAAATTTCTTTTTAATATCATCATTTAATTGATTGATAAATTCAACTCTTTCTTGATTTTCCATTTTTAATCCTTTAAACAAATTTAATTATTGTAAAATATTGGCACTAATGCAATGTAAAGCACCACCTTTTTTGATAATAGGCTTTAGATATATACCTATGATTTGCTTGTCTTTATAGATATTTTGTAAAAAGTTTAAAACCCTCTTATCCTCATCAATATTATAAGTTGGCACAAAAATCACCTTATCAAACTCTAAAAAATTTAAATACGCACCCCATTTGTATTTTTGCATAAATTCTTTAGAATAGCTCATTTTTGTAACTTTAAAATCCTTTAAAGCGGTGTTTAATTTCTCAAAAAATTGCACATTTTCTAATGAAAAATCATTGATTAGCACATGATCTTTGCTTATAAATCTTACCATACTATCGCTATGTGCGTATCTATCATAAGCTAGTCTTGGTAAAAAGACTATGTGTTTTAAATTTAGACTTTGTTTTAAAGTATGGATAATGCTTTCCTTGCTAAGTGTTGGATTTTGGCTAAAAATTTTCTCACACATAAAGGCAACGTCATGTTTTCTTATGAAATTACCTCCATCAAGGATTAAATTTAAGTGATTTTTTAGAGGTTTTATAGTGGTTTTTAAATGCGGATAATTTCTAAGATAATCAGGATCGTAAATATAGCTTGTCGCCGTATTTTCATACACTAAAGGCATGAAATCTCTTAACCATATATCATTACTTGGAATTTCTTTAAAAGCGATGTTAAATTTGACAAAATTTCGCACAAGATTTTGATAAATTCTTTTATGTTTTGATGATAAAAGTGTAGAAATGGCTATCATTTATCGCTCTTTTGCACGCTTAAAACTAATAACTCATCATCATAAATAATGTCATATTGTAAGATATCTCCCCAAAGTTTTAATTTACCTTGTGAATTTTCATAATGCTTTATAGCTAGTTCTTTGAGTTTTTGCATGACTTGTGTTTTATCAAGATAGAGCATATCATTACTAATAGGAAATTTAAGCACGCGTAAATGAGATAAAAACATCAAAGCATGCAAAGGCTCGCTTTTGCGTTTAAAATTTGCTTTTATGATGGCTTTTGCTTCTTGTAATTTTGTGTATTTATCTTTTAATAAAATACTTTGTTCTAAAATTGAATTTAAAATCTCTTTATCTAAAATAAAATCAAATTTTTGTATAAATTCTAAAGAGGAATTTACCATATCATAATATCCTTTCAAAAGCCATTCTTGTATGCTTTCACATTCTAAAAACAAAGCTTTTGTTTTAGTAAATTTTTCTACATTGTTATAGCCAAATTTCTTTGCAAGTAAAGCCTCATCGGTGTGAGTTAGGATGTGTTTTATGGTTTGAAGCATTTTTAATCCTTTTTAAATGATTTGTAAAATGATAACTAAAAAAGCAGACAATGGTAGTCTATATTTTTATAGTATAATTGTGAAAAATATTTTTAAGGAATAAAATGGAAATTAGCGAATTTATTGAAAAATTATTAAGGGCTAATGATAAATTTGAAGAAAATACCAAAAAAAGCATGAGTAATATAAATATTTTTGAAGCTCTGGGAGTTGAGTATAAAGAAAATTATCATTCTAAATTTATAGCTTATTTGATAGATCCACATGGTGATCATTATCAAGAGTTTTTTGCAAATGAGTTTTTAAAAAAGCTTGAAGATACACAAAGGTTAAGAAATTTAAAAATCTTACAGCCCATGACATAGAAAGCGTAGAAACAGAAGCTTGTGTAAAAGATAATAGAAGAATCGATGTACTCATAAGTTTAAAAGATAAAAGATATATCATCATATAAAATAAACTTTATACAAAAGATCAACCAAATCAACTCAAAGACTACATAAAACACATAAAAGAAAAAGTTAAAAACATAGATTTTTCATGAAAATATACTTACTATTTATTTGCAAAAAATGAAGATACCGAACCTAGCAAGTATAGCTTAGACACAAAAAATGGATTTAAAATAAATGATGATCTTATATATGATAGCTCTAATAAAAAAATGAGTTATTATTTAAAATTAGATTATAAATGGATAAAAGAGTGGATTAATGCTTGTATAGGTGTATGTGAGAATAAAGTTAAAAACAATGAAATTGATAAAAAATTTTATAGAAAATGACATGATTAAAAAAGCTTTAAAAAAGCCAAAGAAGTATTAAAATCCTGACAAATAAGCAATCATTTGCTTATTTGATCAAGGTATTCTCCAACTACTTCTTTGACTTTATTTGCTATAAAATCAGGTTCTAAAACCTTTACATAAGGTATGTAATAATACACCAAAGGTAAAATTTCCATTTCATGAGTTATCTCAAGCTCTATTTCTATGGAGCCATCTTTGTCTTTACCGGTGATGATTTGTGAATTTAGAGGCTTTCTTTCAAAGTATTTTCGTATAGGTTCTTCTACTAAAAGCCTTACTGTAAAAGGCTTATCAAGGCTAAACCATATAGAATTTACTCTTTGAAGTTTTACTTCTAAACTTTCATCGGTTTGAAAATGCTCTTGGGTTAGGGTGATGTTTTGGATATTTTTTAAATAAAATTTTTTGAAAATATCACGTTTTTTCATATCAAAAGCAAGCAAATACCAAAATCCACTAAAAAAAGCTAGTTTTAAAGGTTTTACTTGGAAAAGTTTATTTTCATATTTAAAGACAATTTGTGTTTTGGTGTTGATGGCTTGTTCAAGGATTTGAAAATTACTTAAATCTTTTTCTTCTAGCTTTTCTGCATCTAAACTAGTATGGATGGGGTTAGAGATATTTTGAGAAAGTTTAGAAAGTAGGGGATGAGCTTTGGCATAAAAGCTGTTTCCAGCACTTTTTGCCATAGTATCAAGCACTTCAAGGATTATTTTTTCATCATCTTGCTCTTGAATGTCTTTGCTTGTATCGATACGCCATTTTCTTCCATTTTTAATAAGCCCCATAGGCTCAAAAACCCCTTGCATGTCTCTTTTTATGGTTTTAGCGCTTACATTGAGTTCTTGGGCTAGTTCTTTTATGGTTATGCCATTTTCAGACTTTACTAATTTTTCATATAAAACTTCAAGGCGTGTTAGTTTGGAATTTGCAATGTATTTTTTAAGATCTTTCATGATTTTTCTCTAAATTTTTTAAAAATATTAACAACAATTGCTTTATAAACAAATAAAGTCTAGTTTATAAACGCTGCAAAACTTGTAGTTTGGAAATGAAAGTTTATTTAGAAAACAATGTTTGAGAGTAAAAGATGATAAATATATAATTATTAGAATACAGAAGATTGTATTTTACTATGTTTAATTAAGAGTGATGAAAGTGTCGGTCAAAGCAGACAAGCTTGTAAAAAATTATATGATTTGCTATATCAGCAAGATTTATCAAATATAAAATTAGAAATCACAAATAAATTTTAGAAAGGAGATAAAAGTTTAAGTAGGCCAAAGGCGGTATTCTAGCTCCCCTTTTTAAAGGGGAAATCAAAGCTAATAAGCCTTGACTATAATTATACAAAGTAGTATAATTATTACTAGAATTTTATGGTTCAATTTAATCACCACCTAGCTGAGTGTTGATTAATACCAAAGGCGGCCACCTTTGGTGTTCCACCCTTTGAAATTATACTCAAATCTTACTTAAACTTCTAAAATAAGAAATGATAAATCTTTTATTTAAAAATGCAAAGCTTTGTATTGCTTTAGCTCTAATGCTTATGCTTAATGTATTTTTATATCTTAAGCTAGATAGCACTCAAGCAAAATTAGAAAAAAGTCAAAGTGATTTAAATTTAGCTTTGGGTGTAAATAATGAACTCGTAAAAATTACTCAGGAGCTTAAAATAAGACACGAACAAGAGTTAAAAGCACTCTTTCATGCAAATACTCAAAAAAATCAAATTTTGTCTTTTATTGTAAAAATGTGTAAAAAAGTGATATTGTTTTACTAAATAGGTGATGTATTAAAATTTTTAGAGTGTGAATTTCAAGGAAAGAATATTGTGGATTTAAATTCTAACAAAGAAAAATACTGCCTGACTAATGAAGAGCAAGTGTTTAATATATTCAAGAAACAATTTCAAAAATAGAATATTTATTATCAGATGAATTGCTAAAGTAAGTTAAATCTCATTTTAAAGATTTACCCCCCCCCTTTTTTTTTTGATATAACTTTAGCTATTTCTTCAATGGAAAATAATACATAACGAGATGCACCCATAGATTCTATCTTCTTATTTTTTGTTAATCTATCTAGTGTCGGAGTTGATATTCCAAGAATACTTGTGCACTCTTTTTTGTTGAAGACTATTTTTTATGCTTCTCAAACAAAAATTCTTTTGTTTCTAAATAGTTTTCATTCATGCTGATTCTCCTTTTTTTGACAATCAATCATGTGTTTATTATAACACTATTTTTATGCTAGTAAGAATTATTCTATAACTTAATACTCTTATATGCTTTTAAAATCAAATTTATAAAATATACTTAATATACTTAATATAAATCAGTCTAAAACTAAACTTTGTTTATTTTTATAGTATATATACTTAATTTAAATCTTAGCCACCTTTCATC